>ONSY01000035.1 GCA_900320605.1 uncultured Eubacteriales bacterium
CGGCGTCAAATATGTCGAGATCAACTATGTCGGACCGGTGATCGGTTCCCATTCCGGCCCCGGAACGCTCGCGCTGTTCTTCATGGGTACCGAACGCTGAAATCAGAAAATGAAAAAGAACGGGTGACTGGCATTTGCCACGATCACCCGTTTTCTATATCTATATGGTTCTTTTCGTGCCGTTCAAATAATCGGTTATCCTTTCGGTGAGGAAACGAAAGAGGGAAGATCGGGAACCTCGCGTCCGGGCGGGATCGGATGCTTGCGCAGATAGGTCCGGACCGCGCTTTTCCATCCGCCGAAGAAATAGTAGACGGAGATGGCGAGGGAGCGGATCGCCGAAGCGATCATCAGGGCCCAGAAGATGCCGTTCTGATTGTTCGGCACCACCGCGAGGAAGTAGGCGACCGGAACGCGCGAGAGCGCGCCGAGCTGCGCGGTTACCATCGGAACCATGGATTTTCCCATTCCGCGCATGGCGTTGACAAGGACGCGGTCAATGCCGTGGAAAAGATTGACGAACGCGGTGATGAAAATACCGGTTTTCGCGATCGCGACGACGTTCGGATCGGAGTTGAACAGGTAGGGAACCGCGCCGCTCGCGATCAGAAGCGCCCCGCACATCACGATTCCGACGAGCTGCAGGGAAGCGATACTCTGATTGATGCCCTTGCGGATGCGCGTGAACTGATACGTCCCGACATTCTGGGCGACGAATGTCCCGACTGCGGTTCCCATCGCCATGACGGGCATGTTCGCGAGATTGTCGATCCGGGTCACGATATTGTTGGCGGCGATGAAGTCGGAGCCGAACGTGTTGACGTACGACTGAACGAACAGGGCGGCAAGGGTGTTGCCGATCTGCTGAATCCCGGCGGGGATGCCGATGACCGCGATTTCCTTCGCCTCAAAGGACGAGAAATGAAGTTTTTTCAGAGACAGCTTTACTCCGTAGTATCCGCCGCGGTTGATCCTGAATATGATGCCGATTCCGGAAATCAGCTGGGAAATTGCCGTCGCGACGGCCGCTCCGAGGACGCCCCAGCCGAAAACGATGACCATCAGTAGGTCCAGAAGAATATTGAGGACGGAGCAGAGACACAGAAAGTTGAACGGCCATACGGAATCTCCCATTCCGCGCAGACATCCGGACCCCATGTTGTAGATCAGATTGCCGAAGGTTCCGATGAAAATCACCATCATATAATGATAGGAATTTTCGAAGATGTTCTCCGGAGTTCCGAGGAGCTTCAGAACAGGACGGCAGATGCTCAGTCCGAATACGGTGATGAAAGCGCCGACGACGAGAGTAAGAATCGCGATCGTGTCGATCGCTTCCTGCAGTTTCCTGTGATCTCCCACGCCGACACGCTGGCCGATGACGACAGTGGAGCCGGCGGAAAGACCGATGAGAAAAAGATTGATGATGTTGGTCGTCGGGGAGGTCGCGGACACGGCGGCGAGCGCCTCTTTCCCGATGTAGTTGCCGACAATGACCGAGTCGGTCAGATTGTAGAGCTGCGTGACGATGCTTCCGGCGAGAATCGGCAGCGTGAACAGGATCAGATTTTTGAGAATCGGGCCCTGGGTCAGGGCGTTTTTCGATATTCTGCGCTTCAAGCCGCCGCCTCTTTTCCCGGAAGAACCGGATGATCAAAACGGTTTTATTATATCACGCTTTCCGATATGGAACAAGGTGCGTTTTTATTTTGTAAAACTGAAAAAAAGATGTCTGTTCCGATTGACAAAACCATGCAGAAATAATAAAATAGGAAATAACGGAACGCTGTGTTTTTGTGATGTTTGACAAAAACACGGACGAAATAATGAAAGGATGGATCAAGAAGATGGCAAAATACATCTGCAACCCCGTCAACATGAATTATCCGACGAACATCGATCTTGCCGGCCGCCGCCCGGGCCTCGGCTACGGCATGGTTCCCGTTCCCCACAGAGGAACCGGCGACACGACGATTGTTCTCTTCAAGGGCCGCTACTATCTGAACGGATCGTTCGACGGCTTCTGGTATTCCGATGATCTTGTTCACTGGGAACATGAATCCGGCGCAGGCCTCAACGTCATGCGCGGCGCCGCGGCGGACTTCTGCCAGGTCGGCGACTGGCTCTATCAGTGCGCTTCCGACCGTGAGAAGTCTTCCTTCTACCGCACGAAAGACCCGATGAGCCGTGAATTTGAATTCGTTTCCGAACCGTTCGGTTTCTGGGATCCCTGCCTGTTCAAGGATGACGACGGCCGCGTATATCTCTACTGGGGCTGCTCGAACGTTGAACCGATCTACGGCATTGAGATGAACCCCGAGACCATGGAGCCGATCGGCGAGACCCAGATCCTCTTCCAGGGCGATCCGGATCATCACGGCTTCGAGCGCAACGGCTGGAACAACGACCCGAAGGTCGGCATGCTCCGCCCGGGCGAGACTGACGCCCCCGGCCTCGATTACTACGCACCGTGGATCGAAGGTCCCTACATGAACAAGCACGACGGAAAATACTACCTCCAGTACGCATGCCCGGCCACCGAGCTGCCCGTATACTGCGACGGTTACTATGTTTCCGACAAGCCTCTCGGACCGTTCACCTTCTCTCCGAACAGCCCGTTCTCCACGAAGCACGGCGGCTTCTACTGCGGCGCAGGCCACGGAAGCTCCTTCGAGGACAAATACGGCAACTGGTGGCACGCTTCCACGATGATCGGCTCCACGAACTTCTCCTCGCGCAAGATGGGCATTTTCCCGGTCGGCTTCGACAAGGACGGCATCATGTTCTGCGATCAGGACTTCGGTGATTATCCGCACATCATGCCGGAAGGAAAGGTCGATCCGAACAGCACCTTCACCGGATGGATGCTTCTCTCGTATAAGAAGCCCGTCAAGGCTTCCTCGACCGTCGAAGGCCTCAAGCCCGAATACATCTGCGACGAAACGAGCCGCACCCACTGGGCTGCCGCTGTCCGCCGTCCCGGTGAGTGGATCGAGATGGATCTCGAGAAGGTCGTCGACGTACGCGCGATTCAGCTGAACTTCTGCGATCACGATCTCCAGAATCTCTTCAGCATCCCGAACATTCACTTCACCGTTCTGCCCAAGGAAGAACAGCGCGTCTATCACCGCTGGATCCTCGAAGGCTCCTGCGACGGCGAAAACTGGGAAGTCATCTGCGACAAGAGCAAGGCGGACTCGAACCTTTCGAACGATTTCCTCGTATTCGAGGAGGGCAAACAGGTCCGTTATCTCAAGCTGACCTCCTGCGAGATGCCGTTCTACGGCAACTTCGCGATGATCGGTCTGCGTGTGTTCGGCCACAGCACAGACGCGGCCCCCGCCAAGGTGGAAGGCGCGAAGGCTGACCGCTGCAAGGAAGATCCCTGCACGATCAAGTTCTCCTGGAACAAGAGCGCCGGCGCGGACGGATATAACGTACGCTGGGGCATCGCGGCTGATAAGCTCTATCACTCCACGATGGTTTACGGGGAAGAGGAACTCCTGCTTCACTGCTTCAATGACGGCGTTCCGTACTTCTTCCAGGTCGACGCGTTCAACGGCGGCGGCATCACCGCGGGTGACTGCAAGGCTGCGGAATAATCGCCCGGTCTGAGACGAACCGAATAATCAACAGATACGGCGGGAAGCATTCCGGTTTTCGGAAGGCTTCCCGCTTTCTCTTCGTTTGAATTTGGAATATTGGAGGACCTTGCTTCGGATATTCCGCGCGCGTACGCTGACTTGCGCGGAAAAAGTCCGGAAAAAAGCTTGATTTTTCAGAAACGGTATGATATACTCTACTACAGTAAGCATATGTTGACATGAAGAGTGGGGCGACCCGCTCTTTTATGTTTGTAAGGAGGTTTTTAACAGGATGCCGAGTAAGGGTAAATCCCAGGGAAACACCGTTTCCTCGGTCCGCGCGCTCGCCGAGCCGATCGCTCAGGAGCTCGGACTTTCGATCTGGGATGTCCGTTATGAGAAGGAAGGCGGCCTTTGGTACCTTCGTATCTTTATTGACAAGCCCGAGGGTGTCGGGATTGACGACTGCGAGAGAATGAGCCGGGCGATCAATGATCCGCTCGACGAACTTGATCCGATCGAAGGATCCTACTGCCTGGAGGTTTCATCGCCGGGAATCAACCGGGAGCTTTCCCGTCCCGAGCATTTCGAGGCGTATCTCGACTACGCCGTGGTGATCCGGCTGATCCGGCCGGATGAGAACGGAGACCGCGAGATCGCCGGTATCCTCAAATCCTATGAGGACGGAAAAATCACCATCTGCGACGAGGAAGGGAACAATCCGCGCACCGTCGCGAAAAAGGAGACGGCTTCAGTCCGTCTGCTGGAAGAATTAACGGAGGTTGATGAATAAAATGAACAACGAGTTTTTTGAAGCGCTGTATCTCCTCGAGCGGGAGAGAGGCATCCCGGTTGAATTCATGCTCGAGAAAATCCGCAAGGCGATCGTAACCGCCTGCAAGTCGAGCTACGGCAACGAGGACGCGGTGATCAATATCGATTCCGGTTCCGAGTCTTTCGAGGTTTTCCTGCGCAAGACGGTCGCCGAGGAGGTAACCGAACCCGGCCGTGAGATTTCCGTCGCCAAGGCGCGCGAAATCCAGCCCGACGCCGTTGCGGGGGACATTGTCAATGTGCGTCTTGACACCAAGCAGTTCGGCCGTATCGCAGCTCAGACGGCGCGCAACATCATCCGTCAGGGAATCCGAGACGGTGAGCGGGGACAGATTCTCCAGGAATTCCAGAGCAAGCATCAGGAGCTTGTGTCGGCGCAGATTGAGCGGATTGATCCGAAGACCGGCGCCGCTACCCTGAAGATCGGCAAGGCTGAGGCGGTTCTTCCGAAGAACGAGCAGGTCGGGACGGACGAGCTCAAACCCGGCGATTTCATCAAGGTTTACGTGGTGGATGTCCGTGAGGGAGAGCGCGGCCCGCGCGCCATGATTTCCCGTACGCATCCCGATTTTGTCCGCCGTCTGTTTGAGTCGGAGGTTCCCGAGATTTTCGACGGCGTGGTTGAGATCAAGGCTGTTTCGAGAGAAGCCGGCTCACGCACGAAGATCGCCGTACTGAGCCATAATCCGGAAGTCGACGCGGTCGGCGCCTGCATCGGAACACGCGGCGCGCGCGTCTCGAATATCGTTGCCGAACTCGGCGGCGAAAAGATCGATATCGTCGAGTACAGCGACGACATCAAGCAGTTCATCGCATCGGCGCTTTCGCCGGCTCAGGTGCTTTCCGTCGACCTTTCAGCCGACGGAGCGCGTGTCTGCAAGGCGACGGTTCCGGACAACCAGCTTTCACTTGCAATCGGCAATAAGGGCCAGAATGTCCGCCTTGCCGCGAAGCTGACCGGCTGGAAGATTGACATCAAGCCGGAAAGCGGATTCTACGGAGATACCGACTGATCGTTTTTTCGAGGTGATTTCGATGAAACAGAAGAAAATACCGATGCGTATGTGTACCGGGTGCGGTCAGATGAAGCCGAAACGCGAACTGGTCCGCGTTGTCAAGGCGCCTGATCAGCGCGATGAGGAAGGAAATGTCCTTTCTCAGGGGGAGGTTTCGCTCGATCTTACGGGACGTAAGAACGGACGCGGAGCGTATATCTGCCGCAGCGTGGAATGCTTCAACGCGGCCCGCCGCGCGCGGCGCTTTGAGAAGGCGTTCTCCTGCCGGATCCCCGAAGAGGTATACGACGCGATGGAGGAGGAAATCGGAGCGAATGAATAGATTCCTCTCCTTTCTGGGACTGGTCCGCAGAAGCGGAAAGATCGCGATCGGCGCCGAAAAATCAGCCGAAGCGATGAAAAAACATGAAGCGTGCCTTCTGATCCTTTCCGGCGAACTTTCCGGAAAAAGCGCTGAGAACGCGCTTTTCCTTGCCGGAAGAGAGAATGTAGAGACAGTCAGCGTCCCGTTCGGGTTTTCCGAGATCGGTCAGGCAATCGGGATCAAGGCCGGCGTACTGGCGGTAACCGATCCGAACATGGCCCGCAAACTCAGAGAGATCCACAGCGAAATGAAAGCCGAGTAACAAGGGGGAAAGCGATATTATGATGATTAAATACAGAGTCCACGATGTGGCGAAGGATCTGAATATTCCCAATAAGGAAGTAATTGATCTGCTCAACAAAAACTTTGAGGGGCAGAAAAAACATATGACGGCGCTCAACGAAGAGGAACTTGACCTCGTCTTTGACGTCTTCACGAAAAAAACGGAGCTTGCCGATTTCGAGGCGTTTTTCGCGCAGGCAAAGCAGGAAGAAGAACCCGCGCCGATGCCGGAACCCGAACCGGAGCCCGTACCGGCCCCGGCTCCCGCGCCTGTGACGGCAAAAGAACAGCCGCAGGCAAAGAAGCCGCAGAACGCGCCGGCGCAGAACGCGAAAAAACCGGCGGCTCAGCCGCAGCAGCAGGGGAAGAAGCCTGCCGCCCAGACTCCGGCGAAGGGACAGCCGCAGCAGCAGAAGCCGCAGCAGCAGAGACCGGCTTCCCAGCAGCGTCCGGCCGCGCAGCAGCCTCAGAAGGCGCAGAATACGCAGAGCCCCGCGGAGGAAAGCTCTCAGCGTTCCTCGAGAATCGTCGACACGCGTTCTGTTCAGGTCAATATCGACCGGTATAACGAAAAATACGACCGTCTTGCCTTTGAGAAGGGGACGAACGAGAATCTGCAGAGCAAACAGAAGCTCAATCAGCGCAGCAAGAAAAACCGCGGCCGCAATCAGCCGCACCGCGAGACCGAGGCGGAACGTCTGCGCCGCATCGCGATGGAGCGCAAGGAAAAGCCCATTACCGTGCAGATCCCGGATGAGATTGTCGTTAACGAGCTTGCTCTGCGCCTGAAAGCGACTGCCGCCGAGGTTGTCAAGAAACTCGTCATGCTCGGCGTGTTCGCGACGGTCAACGACGTAATCGATTTCGACACCGCGGCGCTTGTCGCGATGGAATTCCACGCGAAAGTTGAAAAGGAAGTTGTCGTCACGATCGAGGAGAAGATCATCGACGACAGCGAGGACAGCGAGGAAAGCCTGGTTCCGCGTGACCCGGTAGTCGTTGTTATGGGCCACGTCGACCACGGCAAAACCTCACTGCTTGACGCAATCCGCAATTCCAACGTAACGGCCGGAGAAGCGGGCGGCATCACGCAGCATATCGGCGCGTACCGTGTGGCGATCGGGGACCGCAACATTACCTTCCTTGATACGCCCGGCCACGCGGCGTTCACCACCATGCGCGCCCGCGGTGCGCAGGTTACGGATATCGCGATTCTGGTTGTCGCGGCGGATGACGGCATCATGCCGCAGACCGTCGAGGCGATCAACCACGCGAAAGCCGCCGAGGTTTCGATTATCGTCGCAATCAACAAAATGGACAAACCCGGCGCGAATCCGGATCTCGTGAAACAGCAGCTGACCGAATACGAGCTGGTTCCCGAGGACTGGGGTGGAGACATTCCGTGCATCCCGATTTCCGCGCTGAAGAAGCAGGGAATCGATGATCTGCTTGAAATGGTGACGCTCGTCGCCGATATGAAGGAACTCAAGGCGAATCCGAACCGTGCCGCGAAGGGTACGGTCATCGAGGCGCGTCTCGATAAAGGCCGCGGACCGATCGCGACGATTCTCGTTCAGAACGGAACGCTCCGTCTGGGCGACACCATCGTGGCCGGCACTACGGTCGGACGTGTCCGCGCGATGACGAATGACAAGGGTCAGCGCGTCGAGAGCGCGGGTCCCTCCGTTCCGGTCGAAATCACCGGTCTGAGCGACGTTCCGACCGGCGGCGATGTCTTCAACGCCGTTTCCGATGAGCGTCTAGCCCGTGAACTGGTTGAGCAGCGTATCGCGGAACAGAAGGAAGCGATGTTCAATTCGCAGTCGAAGGTTACGCTTGACAACCTCTTCGACCGGATGAAGCAGAATGATATGAAGGAACTCAAGATCATCGTCAAAGCCGATGTACAGGGTTCCGTTGAAGCGGTCCGCCAGTCTCTTGAAAAACTCTCGAACGACGAGGTACGCATCAATGTCATCCACGGAGCGGTCGGCGCCGTCAACGAGAACGACGTCATGCTCGCCGACGCCTCAAACGCGATTATCGTCGGATTCAACGTACGTCCGGACGCGCTCGCGGAGGAGAACGCGAAGCGCGACGGCGTGGATATGCGTCTGTACCGCGTTATTTACGAATGCATCGAGGAGATCGAATCCGCGATGAAGGGCATGCTCGCCCCGAAGACGCGCGAAGTCCAGCTCGGACGCGCGGAATGCCGCGAAATCGACAAGATTTCGAATGTCGGAACCGTTCTCGGCTCTCATGTCACGAGCGGAAAGGTTTCGCGCAACTCGCTGGTCCGCGTTGTCCGTGACGGCATCATCGTCGCGGATGACAAGATCGCTTCGCTGCGCCGCTTCAAGGACGATGTCCGGGAAGTCGCGGAAGGCTATGACTGCGGTATCACTCTGGAGAAATTCAGCGATATCAAGACGGGCGATATCCTCGAAACCTATGTGATCGAGGAATACCGCGAAGACTGAGCCTTACAGAGATAAAGGAGCAAAGAAATGTCCTACCGTATCGACAGAGTAACTGAGGATATCCGCCGCGAGATTATGGCGATCCTGCGCGAACTGAAGGATCCGCGCGTCGCGGGGAACTTTCTGAGTGTGGTGCGCGTGGAGGTTACGAACGATCTATCGTACTGCACGGTTTACGTCAGTTCCCTGCGCGGACTTTCCGAGGCGGAATCCGGCGTAGCCGGACTTCGCTCGGCGAGCGGGTATATGCGCGGTGAGATCGGCAAACGGCTTCGCCTGCGGCATGTTCCCGAACTGATTTTCAAGGCGACCGATTCGATCGAATATGCCGCGAATATTCAGAGAATCCTCAATGATTTAAAGATAGAAGATAAGGGAGAGTAACCAATGGATATCACGCTTGCCGATTGCGCGGAGCGTCTGCTTCACGCAGGAAGCATCCTCGTCCTGAGCCATTCTTTCCCCGACGGTGATACGCTCGGCGCCGCTTCGGCGATGATCCGGGTGCTGCGTTCCCTCGGGAAGAAGGCTGCCTTCCGCTGTGAACACGATATTCCCGATAAATTCAAGAATCTGTTTTGCGGTCTTGATCCGCTTTTCCCCGAAGAATTCGATCCGGAGCTGATCCTCGCGCTCGATATCGCCGATATCAGCCTGATCGGCTCTCTCGGCGACCTTTACGGAGATAAGATCGATCTCTGCGTGGATCATCACGCGGCCAACCGCAAATTCGCGAAGGAGAGCTATGTTGATCCTTCGGCGGCAGCGGCCTGTGAGATTCTTGTCGATCTGATCGGACGGATGAAAGCGGAAATCACTCCGGAGATCGCATGCGCGCTTTTCACCGGCATCACGACAGATACCGGATGCTTCCGTTACCGCAACACCACGGCGAGAACCCACCGGGCGGCCGCGGAGATGATCGGGTACGGCGCGGACGCCGGAGAGATCAACTACCGGATGTTTGAGATAAAAACCCGGGCGCGGCTTGAACTCGAAAGGGAAATCCTTTCAGGAATGGAGTATTCCTCCGACGGGCGTGTCTCGATGATTGCAATTCCGCGTGAGATGGTGCTGCGTCTCGGCGCTACGCAGGATGACCTCGACGGGATATCCGCGCTTCCGCGTCAGATTGAGGGAGTGCTGATCGGAATCACGCTCCGGGAAAAGGAAGACGGCACCTATAAGGTGTCGTTCCGCGCGAACGAGCCGGTAAAGGCAAACGTGATCGCTGCGCTGTTCGGCGGCGGAGGTCATGCCGGCGCCGCCGGCTGTACGCTGGATCTTCCGCTCGGTGAGGCCAAGCGCGCGCTTATGAAGGAGTCCGAAGCCTATCTCGGGGAAATCTCATGAAAAACGGCTTTCTCGTAATCGACAAACCGCAGCAGTACACGTCGTTTGATGTTGTCGCGGTTTTGCGAAAACTTCTTTCGGAACGACATATCGGACATACCGGAACCCTGGATCCGATGGCAACGGGCGTGCTTGTGATTCTTCTCGGACGGGACACCAAGGCGATTCCGTATCTTGAGGGCGCTCCGAAACGGTACCGCGCCGGATTCACGCTCGGGATGGAAAGCGACACCCAGGACAGTACCGGCACGATTCTCAGAAAATCCGAAATCCGGATCGCGAGAGATGAAGTCGAGGCTGCACTGGAGCAGTTCCGCGGCGAAATATCCCAGATTCCGCCGATGTATTCCGCCGTTTCCGTCGGCGGAAAGCGTCTTTATGATCTTGCGCGGCGGGGAATTACCGTGGAACGCAGGCCGCGGAAGGTGACGATTCATTCACTGGAACTTGTTTCCTTCGATGAAAACAAACAGTGCGGGGAACTGCTGGTTTCCTGTTCGAAGGGAACCTACATCCGAACTCTCTGCGCCGATCTCGGGCAGAGCCTCGGCGTCGGGGCTCTGATGAACGCGCTGCGGCGCGAGGAAGCGTCTTTCTGCACGCTTTCGGAATCGATCACGCTTGATCAGGCGCGCTCTCTTGCGCAGGAAGGAAGACTGGAACAGTGTCTTTTGCCGGTTGAAAAGCTCTTTCGCCTTGTATATCCGGCGGCGTTCCTTGCGGAAAAAGATACCTCCCGTTTTCAGAACGGGACTCAGATTGAGCTTTCCCGTGTCCGGTTCGAGTTCCCCGAAAAACAGGACCGGATCGTCCGCGTATATGATGAAACGGACACGTTTCTCGGTCTCGGCCGCCGGGATGAGACACAGAACCTCCTCGCGGTCGAAAAACTGTTTCCAAATTGCTGAAAAAAGGTGATCCTTTTTGGAAGTCTGCCATCAGATAGAAAAAACGAATCTTTCCCAGAACATCGCGCTCGGATTCTTTGACGGAATGCATCCCGGACACCGCGCCGTGATCGAGGGCCTTTACGGCGGGAACGGCCGCCGCGCGGTACTGACGTTCTCAAAACGCCCTCAAAGTCTGATCTCCGGAGAGGCGGGAGACTGCCTCACCACGGCGGAGGATCGCCTGTCGCTGTTTGAACAGGCGGGCGTCGAGATGCTTTACGAACTGGATTTCGAAGAAATGCGCGTCATGGAAGCCGGAGAGTTTCTTTGTGTTCTGCGTGATGCGCTCTGCGCGAAACGGATCTGCTGCGGCTATAATTTCCGATTCGGAAAAGACGCGGCGGGAGATATTCCGCTTCTGAAGCGTTTCTGCGCCGAGAACGGCATTGAGCTTTTCGTCGCGGAAAAAATGACCTTCGGGGATGAAGCGCTCAGCTCTAGCGCGATCCGTTCGAAACTGGAGAACGGAGAAATCGAGACGGCGAACCGGATGCTCGGGCGTCCCTTCGGATTCAGCCTTACGGTGATATACGGCCGTCATCTCGGGTCAGCGCTCGGCTTTCCGACGATCAACCAGATTCTTCCTCCGGAACTGCTGCGGCCGAAATTCGGCGTCTATGTTTCCCGCGTCACAGTCGGGGAGAGAACCTTCCGAGGGGTGACGAATATCGGATTCAAGCCGACTGTCGGTTCGGATTACTGCCTTTCGGAGACAAATATCATCGGCTTCGAGGAAAACCTTTACGGAAAAAAGGTTCGGGTTGAACTGATTTCGTTCCTGCGGGACGAGCAGAAATTCAGAAGTCTCGAGGAACTTCAGGAAGCCGTTTTCCGCGACCGGAAAAAATCTATGGAATTTCAAAGTGAAATCTTTACAAACTGAGTTTGTAGTGATATAATATCAAAGCATGCTCTTCCACGGCCCGCGGCTTATGCCCGAAACGGGAGTCACAGTACCCCGGGCTGTGAATGAAGCAAATAACATCCGGAACAACCGGAAGAAAGTGTGACGAAATGTTAAAAGAAGAAAAAGCCGCGATTATCGAAACGTATGCCATGCACGAGGGAGACACCGGTTCTCCTGAAGTCCAGATCGCTGTTCTCACCAAGAGAATCGCCGATCTTACCGAACACCTCCGCGAGCACAAGAAAGACCATCATTCCCGCCGTGGACTTCTGAAAATGGTCGGTAAAAGAAGAAGCCTTCTGAACTACCTGATGAAGACGGATATCGAAAGATATCGTGCCATTATCGAGAAGCTCGGACTGCGCAGATAACCTTGGCAGAAATAGGGCGGGTGCATTCCATCCGCCCTGTACTTGTTTCAACCGTCAAAAAAACGGGAGAAATCGCATTTTAGCGGTAAAACGAGCCCCTGAAAGCCCGGAGGCCGGTTTTATTGCTAAAATATTTCTCCCGTTTCAAAAAAATATACAGGAGGAATTATTTTACATGTTCGAAAACTACAGAGTATTTGAGACTGAATTTGCCGGACGCCCGCTGAAAATCGAGACCGGTAAAATGACGCAGCTCGCGAATGCCGCCTGCCTCGTCCGTTACGGCGAGACGGTAATCCATGTCGCTGTCACCGCCGCTTCGAAGCCACGTGAGGGAATCGATTTCTTCCCGATGTCCGTTGACTTCGAGGAGAAGCTTTACTCGGTCGGCAGAATTCCCGGATCGTTCCTGCGCCGTGAGGGAAGACCTTCCGAAAAGGCGATCCTGACCTCCCGCGTCATTGACCGTCCGATCCGTCCTCTTTTCCCGAAAGATATGCGCAACGACGTGACCATTGTCTGCACGGCGATGAGTGTCGATCCCGACTGCTCTCCTGAAATCGCCGCCATGGTCGGTACGTCCGCGGCGCTCTCGATTTCCGATATCCCGTGGAACGGCCCGATCTCCGGCGTCAGCGTAGGTCTGGTAGACGGCGAGTATGTCATCAACCCGACCGCTGAACAGCGCAAGGTTTCCCGTATGGCGGTCACCGTCGCTTCGACGGACGAGCGCATCGCGATGATCGAAGCAGGCGCCGATATCGTTACCGACGAGGAAATGTACGAAGGCATCATGGCCGGCCACCGCGCCAACCAGCCGATCATTGAGTTCATTAAGAAAATGCAGGCTGAAATCGGCAAGCCGAAATTCAGCTATCCGAGCAACGAGCCCGATGAGGAAATGTTCGAGGCGATCAAGGCGTTCGCGATTGATGACGTGAAGGCCGCTCTCGATACGGATGACAAAACCGTCCGCGATCAGAATCTGAAGCCCGTTTATGAGGCGACGCACGCGAAATTCGACGAGATCTATCCTGATTCCGAAGCGAAAATCGACGAATGCCTCTATAAGACCCAGAAGTATGTTGTCCGCCGCTGGCTCCTCGATGAGCAGAAACGCGTCGACGGAAGAAAGATGGACGAGATCCGTCCGCTCGCTTCCGAGGTCGGCATTCTTCCGCGCGCCCACGGTTCCGGACTCTTCACCCGCGGTCAGACCCAGGTCCTGACGGTTACCACCCTCGGCGCCGCGAGCGAGTACCAGATCCTCGACGGAATTGATGACGAGGACCGCAAACGCTATATGCATCACTACAACATGCCGTCCTATTCCGTAGGAGAAACGAGACCCGCGCGCAGCCCCGGCCGCCGCGAGATCGGACACGGAGCGCTCGCGGAACGCGCACTGCTTCCGGTAATTCCTTCTCTTGAGGAATTCCCCTATACGATCCGCCTCGTTTCCGAGGTTCTCTCTTCCAACGGTTCCACTTCCCAGGGATCAATCTGCGGTTCCACACTTTCGCTGATGGATGCTGGTGTCCCGATCAAAGCACCTGTCGCCGGTATCTCCTGCGGTCTGATCACCGAAGGTGATCGCTGGATGACCATGGTTGACATTCAGGGCCTCGAGGATTTCTTCGGGGATATGGACTTCAAGGTCGCCGGTACCCACGAAGGCATCACCGCGATTCAGATGGATCTCAAGATCAGCGGCCTGCTTCCCGAAATGGTAAAGGAAGCGCTCGAGAAGACTCATAAGGCCCGCAATTACATCCTTGACGAAGTGATGCTCAAGGCGATTCCCGCGCCGCGCGCTGAGCTTTCGAAGTATGCTCCGAAGATGCTCACCACCAATGTCCCGGTTGACAAGATCCGCGAAGTTATCGGTTCCGGCGGAAAGGTCATCCAGAAAATCTGCGCTGAATGCGACGTCAAGATCGATATCAACGACGACGGCAGCGTATTCATTTCCGGCATTGACATCGACAACTGCCGCCGCGCTCTTTC
>ONSY01000112.1 GCA_900320605.1 uncultured Eubacteriales bacterium
AACAGCCGCCTTCAGGAACTCGCCCAGAGAAGGGGATGGTATTTCGTCGATGTTGCTTCCGTGATGTATACCGATGACGGCAGTGCGCTGATCCCCGAATACTGCTCGGATCCTGAGGAAATGGGAATTCACTTTACGGAAGCAGGCTGTGAGGCTTGGGTGGAATATCTCTACACGCATACGGCCGGATAAGAAGAGAATAAGGAGAAATCAGAATGAAAAAAATAGCTGCAGTATTGCTTGTATTCGTGCTGTGCCTCGCGTTTGCGGGCTGCGGCGCAGAAAGCAAGGAGATCGATCTCGCCGCGCTTCGCGACAAAATGATTTCCGAAGTGCCGATCCAGGACGCGATGAACCTCAAAACCGAGAGGCTCGAAAGCCTTTACGGGATCGAGGAAAAGGATGTAAAGCAGCAGGCCTGTTTTATCACGATGGGCGGAACCTTCCCGGATGAGGTCCTCATGATCGAAGCGCCGGATTCCGACGCGGCGAAACGCGTGGAGGAAAAGCTTCAAAGCCGCCTTTCGCAGGTGATGACGCAATCGAAGAACTACGATGCCGAAAACTACGCGCTGCTGCAGAAATGCGCGGTGAAGAAGAGCGGAAATTACGTTACGCTCTTTATCTCGGCGAAATACGCCGAGTTGCAGGCGCTTTTTGACGCAGCGTAAATCCCCGAAGAAGAGGCGCGTAAAGCGTTCAAAAAATGAAAACACCCGGGAATCGGATCGCTTTTTCCGTTTCCCGGGTGTTTTGTGTTAAAAAAGAGGTTCCCGTTCGCACGGTGCAGGCAAAAACGGCTTTCTCTTTTGGCAAACTATCGGCACAAATCCGGAAAAATGATGAAGACCGGTTCCAAGCCTTAGGAGGAATCGAACGAAAAGCGTAGGTTTTTCCAGATCAGGAAGAATTGCGTTCTACGCTTTGGCGGATCGCCGCTTTTGCAGGATGAGAATCCCGACAATCGCGCAGAATACCAATATAATGCCTAAGATAATATAGACGCTCCACGAGGGAGAATCGTCGGCAGATCCGGGATCGGCCGGTTGATTCAGAGCAATCGGGCTTTCGGAAACAGGCTTTGTTTTCTGGGCGCTTTGGGAAGACGAGGAGATCTGTGAGTTCGCAAAATATGTGTTCAGATCCACCGGAACCTGAGCGGGCATATTATCCGGAATCCCGAATCCTCCCGCAACCCGGGGAGATCCTATTTCATCGGGATCCTCGCCTGCTTCTATCATCATTTCTCTCCACGATGCTTCATATTCTTCGTAACGCGCTTGGGTATACTCAGCGATCGGGATCAAATAAGTTTCAACAAGATCGCTGACCTTATATACGTTTAAAGCCTTTATCTCGGCCGGCCAATCTTGGAACGGGATCAGGAACTCCTCGTTCTCCTGCTCGAAATACATGCAGAACCCTAATTGCGGAATAAACGAGATGATCTTGAGATCACAGGTGCTTGTTACGCCGAGATCTTCGAGGATTCGGTAGATTGTTCCGTCTTCGAAATAAACGGTCTTTTCATCGTCCAACAAACCGCTGCCGGAGCATAACTCCATCCATCCGTTGATATTAAATTCCTCCGGATCATTGGTTGGTATAAAGACAAAGGAGTCAACATATGCTCCGTTTTCGTTTACGTAAACCACCAGAATCGCAGTATCGTTGCCGATCATGTCTTCGATTTTTCCGGTTTCCAGATACTCGCCAATAAGGGTAGCGCCTCCTCCCGTAAGCCCGTGGAGAATGATGCATTCAGATGCATGAACTCCCTCGAGAGAAACATCACGCCCCTTGCGCTGCGCGGCAAGGATCACCGATTCTATCGTGCTTTCGTTGTTTGCGACCAGCTCATGGAATTCTTCCCGTTCGGTTTCATTCATCATAAAGTCGCTCGCTTCTTGACCTCGCAGGGGTGTATTGGTAAAACCAGTATATGCAAAGCTGTTCAAAGGTAATAGAAAAAAAGAAATAATAAAAACGGAAACAAGTGAAACCAAAACTCTTTTTATTGAATTCCTTTGTATTATTAGTCTTCATATAACCGTTTTTCTCTCCATTATGCTTATTCCACCTCCGTTAAATCTATTGCTGAAATTCTAGGATACTAACTGCACTTATATATACACATTCTTAAACGCAAAATATGAGAAAATGTCCTCCTTCCTTTTTTCAGGGCAAATATTCAGAAAAGAAAGTCAGTAGCCACTTTAATTGTAACAATTGCTTCTGCTGATTGTGTCTTTACGTTCGCGAATTCCTACAAATACATAAATGAATATAATGATATATACGAATAATAGCACAATAACAATGGAGATTTCAAGAAATATAGCAAAAAAATATGAAAAATATAGCAAAAGTATGGAAATTGTAGTAATATAGCGAAAAACTGAAAAAAATTTTACAATATCATAGAATCAATAGTGTGAGTAAAAAAACACCCGTCGAGATCCGGAAAAACGAACTAAAAAACCGGTGCAGTAGGAACAAAATCCTATCGCACCGGTAACGCTTTTTTGAAACGCTTTTTACGGGAGCAAGGGAACTTAGGCCATTTTCGATTCCTTCGTTTCCTGCGCAGCTTCATACAGCTTCGGGTAGACGCGCCGATCCCTGATAATTAGGAAGAACGTGAGCGCCACGGCTACGGCGAGCAGCCCCAGAACGAGGCTCCAGGCCGCCGCGGAACCGATCCCGTCATAGAGGAATCCAACGATCAGATTGATCCCGCCGCCGACGCAGGAGCCGATCACGGAAGTCACGCCGTTGATCCTGCCGCGGTGGGAAGCGGGGATTCGTCGTGAAAGATACGGCCCTTCCGCGATGGTGACGAAAATTTCTCCCCAGGTAAAGAACAGCATCGAAAGATAGTAAATCGGAATAAATCCGAGCAGCATGAGAAAGATCAGATAGCCGCAGAAGATAAGCACTTCCCCGAGGAATATTTTTACTGGCTCTCCCCGAGAGTGGAAAACACGTGTGATAAGAGGCGTGAACAGCACGACGACGATACAGTTTAGGCTTGATACGGTTCCGAAAATCACGGCACCGGACTCGCCGTGGACGGTACCCATATCAAGCGGCATCAGGAAATTATACTGACCGTACGAAGCGTAATACAGCGCAACAATTCCAAGATAGAAGAGCAGCAGCTTGTTCTCGCGCAGAATCTGGATTATGCCGGTTTGTTCGCGCGATTGCTGGTAAACAGCTTCTTCGCCTTCATCGGGTTCGGGAGTAAGATCGCGTACGAGGAAAAAAATCAGAGCAGTTGAACAGCCGATGGCGAAGCCGCTGATCAGGAATGAAAGCCAGAGATAGTTCTGGAAAAGCAGTCCGGCGATTGTCGGAGAGAGAACGAGGCCGAGGTTCGCACCGAGATATTCAAGCGAGTAAGCACGCTCACGGTCTCGTGTGGAAGTCAGATCGGCAAACAGCGCGTTGTAGGAAGGATATTCCATTGACTGAAACACACTTGCGAGAAACATCAGGCCGATTGTGAGAATTCCGAGCGGTATCAGGCCGCAGGCAACATAACCCGCAATCGAGACAAGATCGCAGAGCACTATCACGTTTTTCTTGTTGCACCGGTCTGCAAGACGTCCGCCGAGCAGATTCGCCGGAACCATGATGAGCATTGCCGCCGTCATCAGCAGTGAGATGGAAGAAGCTTTAAACCCCAGCTTGCGGCTTAAAATCAGTGTGAGCATCGGCCAGACCATTGAACCGAGGTTCGTTACGACCCGGCCGAAAAAGAGAACATAGATTTCTTTTCGCAGACCGCGGTACTGCGAAAAGACAGACAGGATTTTTTTCATTGAGGTCATTCCTTTCGGCTTTCCTTGCTGTTCTGCAGTTTTACCGCGAGGCGCAGGACATTGCCCGCAGAACGCTCAAGTTCCGCCCGGGTAATTCCTCCTTTTGTGCCGAGTGTTTCGAGGAGCGTTCCGTCAGGTTTATATTTTTTGACGATATGACCCCAGTCTCCGGGCATCAGCACATCGACCTGCGCACGAACGCGATAGGCGTTGTCACGCAGAAGGGGAAATTCGGGGCTTTTTGAGTGACGCATCCACCAGTCGGTCATTACGACGCCCGTAAAACCCCATTCTTTTCGCAGAACGGTTGTTGCAAGGTCGTAATTGTAATGGCTCCATACGCCGTTAATCTTATTGTAGGAAGTCATCAGGCAGAGAGGATTTCCTTCTCTGACGCAGATTTCGAAGGAACGAAGGTAGATTTCACGAAGCGCACGCTCGGAAACGAGAGAGTCGTTTTCCGTACGGTTGTATTCCTGGTTATTGCAGGCAAAGTGCTTGGGACAGGCCGCGAGACCGTTGTGCTGGATCCCGCGGACAGCGGCGGCCGCCATCTTTCCGGACAGAAGCGGATCCTCGGAATAGTATTCGAAGTTCCGCCCGCAGAGGGGATTGCGGTGAAGATTCAGTCCCGGCCCCAGAAGCACATCCGCTCCGACTGAGGCCATTTCTTCCCCGAGCTTTTGGTAAAGCGTCTCAGTCAGCTCAGTGCTGCGCGAAGCGGCAAGTGCCGCCGCGCATGGAAGAAGCGATGTGAAGCGGCTGAGACGTATCCCGGAAGGACCGTCGCAGGTGATGATCGGCGCAACGCCTTTTTTGCGGAGCGAGGGAAGAATCCCGCCG
>ONSY01000113.1 GCA_900320605.1 uncultured Eubacteriales bacterium
CAAGGCCTGGTTTCTTCAAAAGATCACACTGAACAGAATGATCGGAAAAATGAAAGGATCAAAAGATGGCTTATCATGATCAAAACAAAGGAAAGTCTTTCTGGAATTACCTGGGCGGCGGTTCTGTTTTCATTTCGCATTCACATAAGGATCTCCCCAAGGTCCGCCTGATACGCAACTATCTTGAGGAAAAAGGGTTTGACCCTCTTTGCTTCTATATGCAGTGCCTGACCGATGAAGACGAGATCGAAGGGCTTCTGAAAAAGGAGATCGACGCAAGAGACTGGTTTGCCTTTATGGAAAGCCCGAATTCCCTGCAGTCTGCCTGGGTCAAAAAAGAGAGAGATTATATCCGGAACAGCCGGGACAAAAAGATCATCCACTATAACCTGCAGGAGAACTCGCCGAAAGATATCGCAAATCAGATCGCGGATTATATGACCGTGTACGTGTGTTATTCCGCAAGAGAAAGGGAATACGGGAGACCGCTCGCGAAGGCTCTCAGCAATATGGAATTCCGCGTTTACGACCGCTGCGGCGATGAGGCGGATGATCTTTTATCGCCGGATAGTCTGATGCGTACGGAGGAAGCGATCAGAAAAGCGGGAGAACGCGGATGCTTTCTCTATCTTATGACCGAGAAATCAAAACAGGCTTTGATCATGCACAAGGAACTGGAATATGCAATTATGTACGGCGCCAGAATCGTCGTTGCGTTTCTGGGAGTCAGCGAAGGGGATATTCCCTTAAAACTTCGATACCTTATCAGAGATGCCGCCTGTACGGAGATAGGGGAAGATATGCAGGCCGCCGCCGAGCAGATCGCCACCCTGATCGGACAGACGCTTCATCAAAATGAGGGCTGAACTGTCTGATACGCTTGATGGCTGAACGCATCCGGACTCCCGGTTATTTGACTGCTTTTCAATGCGTCGGTTTGACGCGTTTTGTCTTGATTCGCAATGATGAAGATGTCACGGCGACAGTGACTAAGGGGTTGGCAGGACGCGCCCAAAACGCGGCAGGCAAAAAGGAAATTACGAAAAGCGCTGCCCCATGAAAAATAAAGGGTTTAACGCTAAATCTCTAAACGAACAACTATTTGCTCTTGTCAAACAAGGATTCCACCGTTAGATTTTTATAACGAGCTAAATGATACGAAAAAGGAACACATAAGGCTTTAACATATGATCATTATGATCTTCTGATCGGGATGGATGAAGAAAACCTGTGGGATATGCGGAGAATCTACGGCGGGGATCCGCAGGGGAAAATCACGCTGCTGAGAAGCTGGGCGGGTGAGCCGGGAATGGAGATTGACGATCCCTGGTATACACGCGATTTTGACGGGGCCCTGCAGCAGATTGAAGAAGGATGCAGGGGGCTGCTGACGGCCCTGCTGCAAAGAAAGGCGTGAAATATGGATTTGCAGCGTAATCCGGATTCAAATCCGGTTTGGGTGGCGGTGCTGTCGGATACCCATGGCCTGCTGCGCCGGGATGTGGTGGCGGAGATTCAGGACTGCACGCATATTCTGCATGCGGGGGATATCCTCCGGAGAATGGATCTGGATGAACTGAGCCTTTACGGATCGATCTATGCCGTGCGGGGAAACAATGATTTATGGACGGACGGGCTGCGGGATCTGGCCGGACTGCTCCGGTTCAGCATCGCTGGTGTTTCCTTTCTGATAACGCATGACCGGCGGGATGTTCCCCGGAACCTGGACGGAATTCAGGTGGTGGTTTGCGGCCATACCCACCGCTACAGCGAGGAATGGACGGAGGGACGCCTCTGGCTGAATCCGGGCAGCTGCGGGAGACCCAGATGGGGCGGAGAAGTCACGATAGCCAAGCTGCTTTTAACCGGCGGAAAAATCAGTCAGGTATTAAAAATATGGTTTCCTGAAAATGAATGATTCAAGCAGCATGAGGATCATGCATCGATCCAGGTTGCAATTGGGCCGGGAAAATGATATATTAACATCAGAAAAACGAATCGTCTCCATAGCGGGTCGGAAACAGAGAGATAGGGTCA
>ONSY01000114.1 GCA_900320605.1 uncultured Eubacteriales bacterium
CGATTCAGTTTTTTATCAGAGTCTGGGAAGAAGCTGAGAGCGTTCCTCCTCATATCCCGGTTTCCCGAGCAGCGCGAACATATTGCGCTTGTACGCCTCAACGCCCGGCTGGTTGAACGGATTGACGCCGGAGAGATACGCGCTGATGCCGCAGGCGAACTCGAAGAAATAGAAGAGTTCGCCGAGGGAGAACTCGTCTCTGCCGGGGATGTCGACGCGGAGATTCGGAACTCCTCCGTCGGTATGAGCCAGAACGGTTCCCTGCATCGCGTTGCGGTTGACAAAATCGACGGTCTTTCCCGCGAGATAATTGAGACCGTCGAGATCAACGGGTTCCTCCTGCATCGTCAGCTCTCCGCAGGATTTCTCCACGTTCAGAACGGTTTCATAAAGGATTCTGGCGCCGTCCTGGATAAACTGACCCATGGAATGAAGATCCGTGGTCAGATCCACCGAGGCCGGAAAAATACCCTTCTGATCCTTTCCCTCGCTCTCGCCGTAGAGCTGTTTCCACCATTCCGAGACATAATGCAGCGCCGGTTCATAGTTCGCCAGGATCTCAACGCTCTTTCCCTTGCGGTGCAGAATATTGCGGACCGCCGCGTAGAGCATCGCGTCGTTTTCACGGAAGGGTTTTTCGATCGCCGACCTGCGCGCGGCGCAGGCTCCTTCCATCAGTTTTTCAAGATCCGCTCCGCAGACCGCGATCGGCAGCAGACCGACCGCCGTCAGGACCGAGAAACGTCCGCCGATATCATCCGGCACGACGAATTCCTCGTAGCCTTCCTCATCCGCGAGGGTCTTGAGACTGCCGCGGGCTTTGTCCGTCGTCGCGTAAATGCGCTTCGCCGCGCCTTCCTTGCCGTATTTCCGCTCCAGTTTCTCCTTGAAGACGCGGAACGCGATTGAAGGCTCCGTTGTCGTTCCGGATTTTGAAATCACGTTGACGGAAAAATCACGGTCACCGATGACCTCAAGCAGGCCCAGGATATAATCCGTGCTGATATTGTTCCCGGCGAAATATATTTCCGGAGCTTTGCGCGCGGAAGCGGGAAGCTCGTTATAGAAGGTTCCCTTCAGAAAATCAATCGCGGCTCTGGCGCCGAGATAGGATCCGCCGATTCCGATGACGACGAACACCTCGGAATCCTTCCGGATTTTCTCAGCGGCCTTTCTGATGCGCGCGAATTCTTCGCGGTCATAGTTTTCGGGAAGATCGATCCAGCCGAGAAAGTCATTTCCCAGGCCGGTTCTGGAAATCAGCGTGTCCCGTGCGGCAAGCGCGGCTTTTTCGATTCCGTCAAGCTCATGGGCGCCGATAAATGCATTGGCTTTGGAATAGTCAAATTTCAGATGGCTCATCTTAACTGCTCCTTTTCCTGTATCTCTTTAATATCCCAGCATCGCCGCGCCGATAATGCCCGCGTCGTTGCCGAGGGTCGCCGGTCTGATCTGCGTCTGGGGAACATCTCTGCCGTAACGTTCGCGGTTGATCTGCGGCATCAAAAGATCGCAGAGGAACTGGCCCTCCTTCGCGACGCCGCCGCCGAGCAGAATCACCTCGGGCTGGAAGATGTTGATGATATTCGTAAGTCCTGTCGCGAGATAGGAAACATACTCATCGACGACTTCCTTCGCGGTCGGATCACCCGCGCGCAGTCCGTCGAACGCCGTCCTTCCGCTGACTTCGGAAAGAGACGGAGCCAGTTTCCAGAGACCGCTTTCGGGATGCGCCTGCATCGCGGTTTTCGTCATCCGGATCAGTCCCGTCGCGGAGGAATATGTCTCCCAGCAGCCTCTGCGGCCGCAGTTGCACGGTTCACCGTCTTTGACAATCACCATATGGCCGAGCTCTCCGCCCGCGCCGTTGAACCCGGAATAGATATGCTTGTTGATGATGATCCCGCCCCCGACTCCGGTTCCGAGCGTGATCATGACGGCGCTGTCGCAACCCGCGGCGGCGCCCGCGTATGCTTCCCCGAGCGCGGCGGAATCCGCGTCGTTCCCGCAGTAGACCGGAATCTCCGTATATTCGCGGAACGCTTTTCTCACGTCGGTGTTTCGAAACGGAAGATTCGGCGTAAAGACGATCACGCCGTTTTTCGAGTCCACCAGGCCGGGACACCCGATCCCGATCGCGGTAACGTCTTTCCCGTCGAGACCGTTCTCCCGGATCAGCGAAAGAGCGACGTCTGCCATATCGCGGAGAATCTCCTCTGCCGGACGTTTCCCCTGTGTCGGAACGCTTTTCTTGCAGATCAGCTTTCTGTCTTCGCTGACAAGACCGGCGGCGATATTCGTACCGCCCAGATCGATTCCAATCGTGTATTTCAAGGCGTTTCCTCCCTGTTCCGTTTTTTTTATAGTATCATACGGGGCAATAAAAAACAAGAGGGCTTTCGCCCTCCTGCCCCTGTCAGTTTCCTTCGCAGTGATGTTCCGCGCAGTGATCGTGACCGCAGTCACCCTCATGGTGCTCATGGTGGTCACAGTTCGCGTCCGGATCATACTCGAGTCTTCCCGCGGCATACGCGTCCGCGGCCTTGTCCGCAGACCCGGATACGCCGGCGAAAACCCGGATACCGGCCTGGGAAAGAGCGTTTCTCGCGCCCATGCCGATCCCGCCGCAGATAATCGCCTCGGCGCCGAGCGCCTGCAGCACGCCCGCGAGGGCTCCGTGTCCGCTGCCGAGCGTCGGAACAATCCGGGAGTTCTGCACCGCGCCGTTTTCAATCTCATAGAGCTTGAAAAACTCCGTATGTCCGAAATGCTGGAAGATGTCTCCGTTTTCATAAGGTACCGCAAGAATCATTTCAGGATCTCCTCTTTTTCATTTTATCATTATATCTCAGCTGCCGCCGGCCGCGTTAATCCTTGATCGCGGTTTTCCAGACACCGGAGCGGTAGCGCCAGTAAAGCAGCACCAGCCGGACAATTTCCTCGATCAGGGTAACGACCATCGTCGCGACCAGCCCGAACCCGAACACACGGATCAGAAGCACGCTCCAGAGCGTACGGATCAACCAATTGGTGGCCGCGGTAACGTAGAAGTTGAATTTCGTGTCGCCGGCTCCGCGCAGAACACCCGCGTAGATCCAGCCCATCACCTGCGGGATCTGCATGAACGCCGTCACGCGCAGGCATTGCGCCGCGAGATCGATCACGCCGAGATCCGGGGTGAAAATGCTGATAATCTGCCGCGCGAGAATAAACAGACCCGTTCCGGTAAACGCCATCACGATCACGCCGACGATCAGGGTTGTCCTAACAAACCGTGTCGCGAGATCGGGTTTCTTCGCGCCGAGCGACTGTCCGACGAGCGTGGTCACGGCCGTCTGGAACGCGAACGCGGGCATGAAGGAAATCGATTCCGCGGTCAGGCAGAGACTGTTCGCCGCGACATTGACCGTACCGAGAGACGCGATACTGCGGCTCGTGATAATTCCGGCCGAGGACATGAAGAGACGTTCGAGCATCGCCGGAAGGCTGATACGGAAAATCTGTTTCGTCAGAACCGGATCGATCTTCCAGCCGGAACGGATATGAATCGTATAATCCCCCTTGCGGAAAAAAGCCACCCAGAGCGTGAACAGGCCGGAAACCGCCATTCCGATCGCCGTCGCGATGGCCGCGCCTTTCACCTCAAGACCGGCGCCCGGCATTGTGAAGCGAATTCCGAACACGCTGATTTCCCGCGTCGGGTAAATCAGAAGAAAGTTGAAGACCACGTTGACGATGTTCATCATGGTATTGCCGATCAGCGGCGTTTTCGTGTCCCCGTACCCGCGGAACGCGGAATTGAGCATCATCGAGGTCGTCATGAAAATACGTCCGATCGCGACGATCAGGTTATATGTCGCGGCGGAATCCATGATTTCGGGAGCGGCGCCCATGATTTTCGGAATCACGCGGTGCAGCGCGATCGTAACCCCCGACAGCGGCAGACCGATCAGAACGATCGCCATGATCGCGTGGTGCATCAGTTTCTTGACAAGTTCACTGTCTCCCGCGCCGACCGCGCGCGCGACGAGTGTCGTGATTCCGACGCCGAGCGACATCACGGCACCGTTTAAAAACATCAGGATCGGCTGGCTGATGGTCACCGACGCGGTCGCGTTCGCCCCGAGCGATCCGACCATAGCCGTATCCGCGTATCCGATCAGCGTCGTAAAAATCTGCTCGAGAAATACCGGCCACGCCAGAAGGAAGATCGTTTTCAGGACGCTGTTCGATTCGTCGGTTACGTTGATGTTCCGCCTTTTAGCCATTTTCAGATTACTCCCATCACACTTTGCACTGAATATGATTGTAGCACATTTTTTCTTCCTTTACAAGAAGACACGGAGCAGACGGACTGTCTGAGTCTTTTCAGATGTATTTTCCCGTTTCCCGCGAAAAAAACAGCCGCATGCAGGGACTCTCCGCCTTACATACGGCTGCTGTGGTATCTGCCGTTCTTTCAGCGTTTAATACGCTGCCGCCTCCGAGAGACGTTTCTCCCAGAAAGTCTCCTCCGGCCAGTCCGAGGTATCAAACACCCTGCGGATCAGATCAAACAGGAAGCTGCATTTTTCCTGAAGATGGACGCTCATATACAGTTTCGGCGCCTCATCTTCCGCCATCAGATTCCCCATCAGCTCCGCGACATCCTCCGTATTTGAGATTTTCGCGTAATCCGACGAGAAATAGATATTCTCATAGCGTTCTCCCGGCTCCGAGTCGAACGGAGTGTATTTGAAATAGTCGGGATCATCGGCGTCGTAGGAGAAGGAATAGATGAAATCGCGTGGGTTGAGTTCGTTGAAATCCCCCATCAGCTGTGACTGGTATCCGCTTCTGCAGAGCTTGTTGAAAATCACGTGGCCGATTTCATGGAAAACGGTTTTCGCGTTCGCGTCAGAACGCAGAAGCATCTGCCCCGGATCACCGTCGACCGTAAGTCCGTTTGCCTGGGAAACCGTTTCCACATCCACCCCGCGCATATCATTCACAATTCCGATCTGAAGCGGGCTGCTTCCGAGCTGAGTGAAGAATCCGTCCGGATAGCAGGAAAGAACTCCGTTGATCGTCGCGAGCGAATCGTAGATATTTTTCTCATCCTGCTCCGCTTCAATCGAATAGGACCCGACGGAACTCCAGCTTTCGGCCGCCTCGCCGCGCAGGGCAAGATCAATTCCGAACTGGTCCTCGATCTTCGCGGCAAACTCATCGGCGCTCTGCGGAAGCGTGCTGAGATCATACGGAGTTTTCCGCTGCGAAACGGCCTGGCGGGCTTCCTCTTTGCCGAAATCCCAGAGAAATACGTTCTGTTCGCTCTGACTGCGGACAATGAAGGAAACCGACTCTGACGTCGGGCCGGAGGGAGAGAACCATCCGTTTTCATAGAGAGGAATCAGCTCGGGGATTTTCGGAAAATCGGAGACATACTGTTCTCCGGATGTGCCGGTAATAAGGATATTGAAGCTTCCGTCGGACGCGGAATCCTTTGTGATCGCGAAATCCGGCGCCACAAGGTAGTTCGTATTGTCCGCCGTTTCTTCGAGCGTATACGCTTCACTGATCACACCGGAGTCAAAATCCACAGAAACAAAGAGATACTGCGTGTTCAGATCCGCGGCCGGCTCAACGCGAAGCACGATGGAAGTATCGGTTATCTCCGCAAGCAGCGGATTGCCCAACGCGGGATCGGGTTTCCAGAACGATTCCAGTTCTCCGCCGCTGCGTGCGAGATAGATTTCTCCCTTTGTACTGAGCAGATACAGCCCTCCGTCCTTGGTAAAGCTCTTGGAAATACTCCCTCCGGGAAGCTGAACGACCGGGGTATCATCGCTGACGGGATAATACGCCGTTCCGCTGACACTTTCTGTGACGATCGGCGGATTCACGCCCGCGATGTTCACCGTATAGAAATCGACCGGAACATTTTCGGGAAACTGCAGCGCCTGGCGGTCACTGAGCACGTTCTCCTCTCCGGTTTCAAGATCCAGCTCGGAAAGCGTGAACGCGGGTTCTCCCTCCCCGAAGTGCATGTTCGCCTTATACAGAAGGAGCAGATGCGTTTCATCCTGCATCGCGAAGTCTGAAATCGACATATCGTCATGTTCCGGAATCAGCGCGGTAATGTTATACAGATGCTCCGTGCCTTCCACTTTCGCGGCGCCGGCAGCCAGTTTTCGCTCTTCGGAAGGCGTCTCCGAGCTGCTTTCCGGAGTGCTTTCACTCTCTGTGCTGCTTTCGCTCTCCGCGCCGCCTTCACTCTGCGATCCGCTGCTCTGCTGTGAGCTGCCGCTTTCGGAAGCGGAGCTTTCCTGTGTGCTCTGTCCGGAAGCTTCACCGCCGGAAGACGGAACTTCCGGTACTTTCGCGCTGCACCCCGCCGCAAACAGAAGCGCGGCGGCAAGAATCAGCGCAAGGATACTTCTTGTTTTCAGAATCGGTTTCATAACATCTCTTCTTTCAAATCAGTGCTGCAGTAAATATCGAAGTGCTTACTGCGCCAGCTTTTCGCGCGCAAGTTCCGCGAGCCGCTCTACTGTGTAAACTTCCTGTATCTGCAAACGGGAATGCGGAATAATCAGAATCTCTCCGCGTCCGGGAAGATATTTGAGGACCCGAGTCTGCCGGAAAACCTCCGTCCAGTCTTTCCGGTCGATGCAGATCCAGTCTCCCAGTCTGTTTTCTTCCTGTTTGATCATGACATGGAGTTCATTCCTGGTTTCATCCACATCACAGAAAATATTGTCCATACTCGAGTGATAGCTGCCGACATTTCCGGAATACACCTTTGCCGCGGAGGAAAGATCCCAGCAGTCGATTTTTCCGGATACCGTCAGTACCAGAATCGTCTCGTCTCCCGGAACGAAGGTGATACTCTGAATCTCACCGGTATCATATGGCATCGGAAGAGTCTCACTGTCTCCCGTGGTCATATCAAACAACGTCATGTCCTTCCGGTCGGAAATGATAAATATCTTTTTCTGTGTGCCGACCGCCGCAAGGTTTTTTTCAGCCTCAGGATACGGATTTTCCACCTGAGAAAGCGTTCCGTCCATCGCGTCAAGAACCGCGTAACAGCCTTCGCTGTTCGGAGAAGTGGAAACCACAAGCCCGTTTTTCCCGATCAGGGTATCTACCGACCATGCAGAACCCGGTTCTTCCGGAATCTCGATCGCCTTTCCGTCCAGCCAGCAATACGTCATTCCGGTTTCGCCCGCCGGGACGTTGCTCACCGTGAGGACCTGGCCTGAGGACAGCAGGACGCTCTCAAAATCCTTGAACTCAAATGCTCTTTTGGAAATGCCGTTCTGGGGAACCAGCGTCTCTGTGGAACCGTCCAGTCCGTAAATCACGTTTCCGGCGATGAAATGATCCCTGTCAAAATACGTCGGCTTACCGCGCTCGACCGTGAAATCTGCGGTCTGTATGATCTTCAGCGTCTCGTAGTCGTAAATATTCAGTGTGTAAGTGCCGTAGTCGGGACTTTGCCAGAAGTACAGCTGTTCCTGATCCGGAGAAAGCTGAATATTGGAGGAATATGCGTGGTATTCTTCCGGAGATCCCGGAAGATCTCTGATTCCGTCACTGTTGTGAACTTTGGAAAGAAGAATAACGCCTGGCTCTTCTCGCCGCGCGCAGAGGACCGCGCCGCCGGGTTCCTCGCTGATAATGCCCCCTGAAATCGCCTGGGAGCATTTTACCTCCGTAAACCCATATCCCCTAAAAAGATACCCTTCCTCAGAATCAAAGTACGCCATGGATCCGTTCGCGAGCAGGACGGTGATTTTCTGCCCGACGCTGTCATTCCACCACGCGTCGAGAATGGCATCGGTAAATTCATATCCTTTGAGAGGACGCGTGTCATCCCGGTCAAACAGATAGAGCGTGTTCGCGCTCGGGACCGCGGCTCTCTTCCCGGAAGCCAGAAGATGAACCGCATAGCTGGAATACGGCTCTGTAATATCCCATCCGCCGGGCGCGGGGATTGTCTGGGTAATCGTCCTTGTCTTATAGTCCTTATCCTTCCAGTGGATCGAGTTGATCACAATCCCGCCGAATTCGGAACGGTACTGGGCGCAGAAGAGGTCATACGTCTCCGGAGCGAGTACGCATCCGTATGAGATCGTGTCTCCATAGTAGGCAAAGGAGTCCAGGAACACGCTGTCCAGGACGGTCCAGGAATCCGTATCGATCAGCAGATAATCACAGCGGTGTTTCCTGTCGGAGGTTTCCTCCCCTTCTTCCGCCTCTTCCAGGATTTCGGAGAAAACCGTCACCGCGAGCCGTTTTCCGTCCTCCGAAAAATCCGCGGTATTATAGAACCATTTATCACCGCGGTCCGCGACGACCTTGCGTCCTTCAGCCGCGAGATCCAGCCGCGCCTTTTCCGTTCCGGTAGCCATATCAAATACGATCAGGATGGAACTTTCATCCTTTTCCGGATCTCCGTCCAGCAGTACCAGCGTCTTTCCGTCCGGAGAAATACCCCGCAGTCCGGTTCCGGGATCGTCTTTGTATCCGTAGTTGTTCCCGACATAATCATAGCGCCAGAGTTCCGATCCGTCTTCCAGTGAAAGGACTGTCACAAAACCCGGTCCCTTGCATAGAATCAGACCTGTCGCCTGTGCGAGAACCACTTCATAGTCCTTGTCATAACTTTTGTTGAAACGCATCTGTGTTTCCCACACAAGCGTCCCGTCCGGAATCTCCAGACAGCGCAGCACGCCGACCTCATCGGCAACCAGAAGACGTTCCCCGTTCCCGACTGTCAGGAGCTGCGTAATCGGGACGTTCTGACGGTAAATGATTTCCGTTCTGCACTCATCGATATCATAGACGCCGAGCGTTTCCGACAGGAGTGCCCGGACTCTTCGGTCGTAGACTTCCTCTCCGTCCTCATCGGGGATCAGCGCGCTGAGACCCGATTCCAGCGCTTTATCGATGTCATATTCCTTGAGGGCCGTATAGCCCGCGTCCACCTGCATCGAGGACAGCTGCCGCTGCAGCGTCCGATTCTGTTCGGTGATCTGTTCGTTCTGCTCGGTAATCTGCTCGTTCTGTGAGGCAATCTGATCATACTGCTCGGTGATCTGCTCGTTCTGCGAAGCGATCTGGTCATACTGCCGCGTAATCTCCGCGTTCTTCGAAAGCACGACCGCCGAGAAACCCGCAAGCAGCACCGCCGCCGCGCCTACCGCAGCGAACAGGCGGTTCATTTTTCTGCGCCGCTCCCGCTGCCACAGCGCGTCGAACGGACACCCGATCAGCGCCGCGTAGATCCGCACGATTTCCTTGCGGTATGCTCCATTGTCGATCGTGTGGTTTTTTCCAGCGATGTTCGCGCCGAGCGGTTCCGTGTTCCCCGTGACGTTGCCCGCCTCATCAAACGTATGCAGCATCAGCGGCGAGAACGATTCCGAAGGATCACCGTCCACCAGAACAGCGATGACTCTGTCGCGGCCGTATTTTCCCGTAAAATACCGGATTTCCTGTTCGCACCATGCCGATTTCGGAAGGTCCGGCGTGCAGATGACGATCAGGTATTTTGAGTGATCCAGCGCGTAGGTGATGCTGTCGGACAGGCTTGAGGAAACCGGAAGCTCGTCCTCATCGCGGAAGACCTTTCCGAGTCTGTTTCCGCCGACCTGTTCCCGGTATTCACGCGGAACGGTGTACCGCTCGATGGAGCGCTGAATGCGCTCGGCGGCTTTTTTGTCCAGCGGTTTGTGGCGGTAGCTGATAAACGCGACATATTCCCGGTCCGGAGCAGTCTCCGCAGGCTTCATGTTTTCCATCATTTTTCTCCCTTTCTGATATTCCAAAACCGCTCATCGGTGTATATACATTCTGGAAGGTTCCGGCTCTCCGTCTCCCTGAACCATCGTATAAAATTCCCAGCCGTACCGTTCATAGAAACCGATATGATCCGTGACCAGATAGACCGGGGAGATTTCCTGCTTTCTCAGGTCCTCAACCGCCATGTCAAGGAGCCGCCCCGCGATTCCTTTTCGGCGGAACGCTTCCTCCGTATAGACGGCGCAGATATTCGGGAAGAGATCTTTCCGGTTGTGGAAATCGTTCCCGATCACCCCGAGGCCGCCGGCGATCTGATCGCCGCTGAGGCAGAGATACCACCCGTACGGCGTCTTCCCGGCCAGATATTCCTCCATGCAGGAGCGGTACGCCTCTTCGGGCACGCCCCATTTGCTGTGAAACCACGAAGCCGCGCTGTCCAGCAGTTCCGGACACTCC
>ONSY01000117.1 GCA_900320605.1 uncultured Eubacteriales bacterium
CCGTCAACACCCTGCTTTTTCAGCATAAAATAGGAATTAAGAAGTTTCAGTGTCGTCGGCAGATAATAGTTCATAAATTTCCGGATCTGACCGGCTTTCTGAGGCTGAGCCTCGACATACTCGAATATTTTACCGGAAACCTCGGCCATCCGGTCGATCTGTGCGGAAACGGTCTCGTCCTCAATCATATCGTTGGCAAGGTTAAGCTGTTCGATATAGCGCTCGCCTTCCTCCAGCATCTGATCAACATCTGCAAATCCGGTGCGGCTCTTTTTCTCCTCTTTTGCCTCATCCTCACCGATCGGCTCGTATACCGTTTTCCCCTTGCAGAATTTAAAACATGTAAAGCCGACGATCGCGGCAAGAGAAGCTAAAATCAGAAAATGGGCAACGCTGTAGAGAGGGAAGAATAGAGCGTATCCCAGCACTGTCCCGGCAATCGCGTAGAACGGAACAACAGATTTTTTATGAACAGCCTTCATTCCCTCGGGGACTTCTTCTTTTTTCTTTGACTTTTTCTTTTTCTTCGCGGGAACCGCCTCGGCAGGAGCCTGCTGTGCCATAGGCGCCGGAGGCGGAGCCTGTGTCACAGTCTGATCTCCGGTCACATCCCTTGCTGTCGTTTCAACGGTTTGCTGAGGTGCCTGCTGCTGCGCGGCACCGACACCCCAACGCTCACGCAGTGTCTGCTGAACCTGGCTTTGAACATCATTCTTGACGCGCCGGGTAGTTTCCTTGATGATCCGGTAGGTCTCCGAGTTTTTTATCTCGTCTTCGAACAGATTCTTTTTCTCCATCACGATCACCTCCGAACCCGGTTTTTCACCATTCTCTCTAAAATATTATAATATATCATTCTCCCCGAATGGTCAAGATTTTTTATATACGCCGGACACCGCGGCAGTGTGAACGGGAATCATGAAAAACATGCCATTCCTTACCGTTCGTCCGTTTTCATTCGTAAAGAAACAAGGGAAGCTTCCTTATACAGAAAGCTTCCCTTAACAGGACATTGCGTTTTTAATGAGCGGAATCAGGTGCGCAGAACCGCACCGATTGAATTCAGATTCGCAAAAATACCGGCGAGAGCGGTATCAATCTCCTTATCAGTCAGTGTACCGTCTGCGGAACGGAACAGCAGACTGTACGCGACACTTTTCTTACCAGCTTCAATCTGTGCTCCCTGATAAACATCAAAGAGCGTTACTTTTTCAAGAATGATTCCGCCTCCTTTTCGAATCGCTTCCTCAAGCGACGCCGCCGGAAGTTCCTGATCACAAATCAGCGCCAGATCACGTTCGACCGCCGGATATTTCGGCAGCGGTGCGAAAAGGTCAACCTCGCGGCTCGCAAGCCGATAGAGGACATCCAGATAGATTTCGGCAACATAAACCTTCTGGTCGAATCCGTAGTTCGCAGCGACAAGCGGATGCAGTTCGCCGAACGATGCCAGCGTTTCACCTTCATAAATCGCATCAGCACTCTTACCCGGATGGAGGTACGTTTCCTTTGAGCGTTCGAAAACCGCTTTGATGCGGAAAGCCGCGAAGAGTCCTTCGAGAATACCTTTAAGCTCAAAGAAATCCGATCCCGCGCCGTAGATTCCGATTGACGCGGTAGGTTTTTCATCCGGCTGTTCAGTCATCGGAAGCGCATGCGGCAGGAAGCGCCGCGCTACTTCAAAGAGCCGGGCAGCGGGAGCCTTACGGCTCATGTTTGTGGAAAGAACCCGAAGCATGCTCGATACCATCTGCGTGCGAAGGACAGCTGTTTCCTCGCTCAGGGGATTGAGAATCGGGACCGCCTGGCGGCGATAGTCATCCGCTGGCAGATTCAGAAGATCCACAGCGGCGGCAGAAATGAAACTGTAGGTTTCGATTTCACGCAGGCCGGCGGAAACAAGCCGGGATTTCACTTTATCATCATCAGGGCGGGTTCCGAGCTTGAGCCCGCGCGTTGCGGCTCCGAGGAGCGGCTTTCCTTCGATATGCTCATATCCGTATTCGCGGATGACTTCCTCAGCAATATCGGCTCTTCCTTCCATATCGTCACGGAAGGAAGGAATGGAAGCGCGCAGCACGCCGTTTTCAAATGTGGTCGGAATTTCGAGGGAGTTCAGAATTCTCGCCATCTCCTCACCCGGTACCGAAAGTCCAAGAAGTTCGTTTACGGCGTCAGCAGTGACGACAATCTCACGGGGAGCCGGAAGGCCCTGATTGAGATCGTAATGGCCGGAAACAATATCGCCCGCATCAAGTTCATCGATCAGAGTCAGCGCACGCTTCATTGCAAATTCAGCATTCATGATATCCATGCCTTTTTCATATCGGGCCGACGCTTCTGTCCTGATTCCGAGTTCGCGTGCGGTATGACGAACGCTGTCGCGGCGGAATTTTGCTGATTCAAAGAAGATTTCCTTTGTGTCCGGCTTAATCTCGCTGTTGAGAGATCCCATGATTCCGGCAAGGCACGAAGGGCCTTGGGCATCAGCAATGACAAGCATATCTTCACTGAGGTCATATTCTTTTTCGTCAAGCGTCTGGATTCTCTCGCCCGCCTTGGCACGGCGGACAATAATCTGAGCGCCGCGCACATCCCGCAGATCAAATGCGTGCATCGGCTGACCCGTCTCGAGCATGACAAAATTCGTAATATCCACGATATTGTTAATCGGACGCATTCCGGCGGCATTCAGGCATTCCTGCATCCATTTCGGCGAAGGAGCCATCCGGATATTGCGGACAACAGCGCCCCAGTAGCGAGGACAAAGATCAAAATCTTCCACACGCACGGAAATATGTTCGTGAATATCTCCACCTTTTTCCGTATAACCGATTTCCGGCATTCTGAGTTTCTTTCCGAGAACGGCGGCCACCTCACGCGCAATGCCGATAATGCTGTTGCAGTCAGGACGGTTTGCCGTTACGGCGAAATCAATGATGACATCCCGCAGTCCGAGAATATCCCGCAGATCCGTTCCGGCGGGGCAGTCCTCATGAAGGATCAGAATCCCGTACACACCGGCTCCCGGATAATCGCTTTCCTTTAAATTCAGTTCCTCGCCGGAACAGAGCATTCCCTCGGAGAGTACGCCGCGCAGTTTTCCTTTTTCAATTTTCTGACCGTTCGGCAGACGGGATTTATGCATTGCGACGGGAACCATTGCTCCTTCAAAAACGTTTGTCGCGCCGGTGACGATCTGAAGCGGTCTTTCTCCGCCGACATCGATCTGACAGACCACAAGCTTATCAGCATCAGGATGTTTTTCTATCTTCTGAATGATACCGGTGACAACTCCTTCCATGGTCTCGGAAAGATCGGTCACTTCATCGACCTCAAAACCGCACAGTACCATCCGGTTGCAGAGTTCATCGAGCGGAACGTCGATATCCACATAGCGTTTCAGCCAGCTTAACGGTGTCTTCATATAGCGTTCCCCCTTTCTTATTTATCAAACTGCTCGAGGAAACGTACGTCGTTTTCGAAGAGCAGACGGATATCAGTGATTTTATGGCGGGTCATCGTAAGACGTTCAAGGCCGATTCCGAAGGCAAATCCCGTATATTCGTTCGGATCGATTCCGCACTGTTCCAGCACGTGCGGATGCACCATTCCCGCGCCAAGGATCTCGATCCAGCCGGTTCCCTTGCAGGTTCTGCAGCCTTTTCCGCCGCAGGAGAAACAGCTTACATCCACTTCAACGCTCGGTTCCGTAAACGGGAAGAACGACGGGCGGAAACGCACCTTCGTCTCAGGCCCGTAAACCTCACGTGCGAACTGTTCCAGAATGCCCTTGAGCTGGCAGAGATCCACGCCCTTGTCGACAACTAATCCCTCGATCTGATGGAACATCGGTGAATGCGTGGAGTCCTCGTCAACACGGTAGGTTTTTCCGGGCGCGATAACGCGAATCGGAGGTTTGCGCGCTTCCATCGCATGAATTTGCATTCCGGAAGTCTGTGTCCTCAGAACAAGATTTTCACCGAGATAGAATGTATCCTGCATATCACGGGCCGGATGATCCTTCGGAACATTGAGCGCTTCAAAATTGTAGTAATCCGTTTCAACTTCGGGTCCGTCAATAATATCGAAGCCCATCGAACGGAAAATATCCAGCATTGCCTCGAGCGTAAGGCTCAGAGGATGATAACTTCCCTTCGGCGGCTGCTTGCCAGGGAGGGTGATATCGATTTTCTCCTTCTCAAGCCTCAGCGCAAGCTCCTTCTCTTTCAGTTCCCGGGCCTTTTCAGTCAGCATTTTTTCAATGTCCTGACGCGCCTCATTCGCGAGCTGGCCGATCTTCGGCCGTTCTTCGGCAGAAAGGCCGCCCATCTGCTTCAGGATCGCTGTGAGCGCGCCTTTTTTGCCGAGATACCGAACGCGCAGCTCCTCAAGATCCTTCGGCAGATTCGTTTTTGAAAGCGCTTCCAGCGCCTCTCTGCGAATCTGTTCAATCTGTTCTCTCATACTCTGTTCTTTCCCTTTCAATGATTTTTTGGGGAACAAAAAAAGCCTCGTCCCCGCATAAGGGACGAAGCATAAGCTCCGTGGTACCACCCTGATTCGACCATTATTCTCTATCGCAGAAAACGGTCCTCATTGCGCCCTGTAACGGGAGCCCCCGATTTCGCCTACTGTGACGTTCAGCGAAACAGCTCCAAAGGGAACTTCCCTTGCTGTCCCGCGCAGATCCGCTTTCAGCCGCCGACGGATCCTCTCTTGGCGTATACGCAGCAGGTACTTCCTTTTTCCTCGCTTTTCTGTTCTGCCTGTTTTTCACACTGCACAGTCTCAACAGGATGCCGCCGATTTTCCGGAAATGCTTTCCGCTTTCGTGAGCAAATCGCAGGATCTGTGATAACGCGTCAGAAAGTCCGAAAGCATTCAACGGGCAATCCTAGGTTTTTCCTTAATGAAACCGTGTAATAAAGAGTGTATCACACCTTTCCCTTTTTTGCAAGTTTTTTTGTTTCCGTGAAACATCCGTAAAAAGGACCGGAATTTACGCGGAATCCATTTGAGAATGTGTAACAGCGTTTCCCGACCAAGACAAAAACTCCCTGTGAGAGCAGAGAGTTTTCATATGATGATTTGCAGCAGAACGAAATAATTATGTAAACCAGTGCCGATCTCACTCTGAATACGGGAGAATCAGCCGTGAAACAGCTTTTTCGTCTGATACTGAGGTTCACACGTGAGATTGATGCCGAGCTTTTTCATCACATTTTCGTCGACCTGGGACAGAATAACGGTGGAATGCGCTTCGCAGAAGCGTAGATTCTTGAGTTCCTCCATCGCCGCTTCGGCGTTGGGATCCGTCACCGCACTGATCGAAAGGGCAACGAGAATCTCATCCGTATGCAGCCGGGGATTATGATTTCCTAGGTGTTCCGTTTTAAGGTGCATCACCGGCTCTATAACCTCGGGCGCGATCAGTTTCACTTCTTTCGGAATACCTGCAAGCGCCTTGAGGGCATTTAAAAGCATCGCACTGGCCGCACCCAGAAGCGAACTGGTCTTTCCGGTGACAATTGTACCGTCAGGAAGCTCAAGTGCGGCAGCCGGAGCGCCGGTGTCGGCAGCCCTGTCATTCGCGGCGGCGATAACCGGCCGGTTCTCCGCTGAAAGCGAGCACTGCTGCATCAGCAGTCGGATCTTCTCAGCTTCCTCTCCGCTGTCACCGTTCCGCTTCGCGACAAGCGCGTTGTAATACCGGCGGATAATTTCATTGTCTGAAGCCTCACGGCAGGCCGCGTCATCAATGATGCAGTTACCGGCCATATTGACGCCCATATCAGTCGGTGACTGATATGGACATTTCCCGAGAATTTTTTCAAACATCGTCCGCAGAACAGGGAATATCTCCACGTCGCGATTATAATTGACTGTCGTGACCCCATAGGCATCGAGATGAAAAGGATCTATCATGTTGACATCATTCAGGTCGGCGGTAGCCGCCTCATAGGCCACATTGACAGGATGCTTCAGGGGAAGGTTCCAGATCGGGAAAGTCTCAAATTTCGCGTAGCCAGCTTTAATTCCATGCTTGTTGTCATGATAAAGCTGTGAAAGGCAGGTCGCCATCTTGCCGCTGCCAGGTCCCGGAGCTGTCACTACGATGAGAGAGCGTGTCGTCTCAATATAATCGTTACGGCCGTACCCGTCATCGCTGACAATCCGCTGAACATCTGCCGGATAGCCTTCGATCGGATAATGGCGGTAAACTTTTACGCCAAGGGTCTGAAGCCGATCCGCAAAGGCCTGCGCTGAAGGCTGTCCCGAAAACCGCGTCAGGACAACACTGCCGACATAAAGTCCGAACCCGCGGAAAGCGTCGATCAGGCGCAGCACATCAAGATCGTAAGTAATTCCCAAGTCTCCGCGTACTTTACTCTTTTCAATATCAGAAGAATTGATCGCAATGACGATTTCCGCCTGATCGCGAAGCTGCATTAACATCCTTATCTTACTGTCAGGCTGAAAACCGGGCAGAACGCGCGAAGCATGATAATCGTCGAAAAGCTTTCCGCCGAACTCCAGATACAGCTTTCCGCCGAACTGGGCAATACGCTCCCGGATTTTCTGCGACTGAAGATAGAGATATTTCTCGTTATCAAAACCAATTCTTCTCATAACGTCTCCCCCGCACATAGCGCGTTCTTTCCACTCGGGCAAAAGCCCTATATAAACTGATTATATCACGCAGGCGGTGGAAATGAAACAACTCTTTTTCAAAAAAGCATAAAAAAAATCGAAAGATCAGCGCTGAAAATTTCGAAAAAATCACTTGACACCCGCGCGGTCTTTATGTTATAGTAATTGAGCGTTATAGATTTGCTGGTGTAGCTCAGTTGGTAGAGCAGCTGATTTGTAATCAGCAGGTCGGGGGTTCGAGTCCGTCCACCAGCTCCACCCAAGCAATGAAAACGCAAAAACTGAATACGCGGAGGAGTTCCCGAGTGGCCAAAGGGGGCAGACTGTAAATCTGTTGGTAGTACCTTCGGTGGTCCGAATCCACCCTCCTCCACCAAGGAAACTTCTTCTGTCTTTAGGGCAGAAGAAGTTTCCTTTTTCTTTTTCCTTTGTAATCCGGCAGACCACGTAAACGCAGCGTTTTCAGGAATCCGGTGCGGAAGTATTCGTGGAATTTTTCTTTTTTGTATGCTATACTGAAGAAAAGCGGCTCTTTTCACCCTAAGGTGGATTCCCGCCATAATATGTTATTGAAATGTTTGATTTGGGAGGGGATGAATGATGAGCGAACCGAAATACAAATACGTCCGCATTCAGGGCAAGGAACTCGCGAAAAACACTATGTACGCAAAGGGCGTTTTCAGCATGTGCTGGCAGCTGATTCAAAACGACGTGATGGATGCCGAGGATGCCGATCTTTTCCGCGAGATTGACTCCTGGTTTGCAGAACATCTCCCCTATCCTGAGCCCTGCAAACGCCGGGAGACCGTTGTCTGCTGGTTCAAGACGGAAAATTCAGAAGAAATGCTGAAAATGATCCGTCCGGCATTGTGGCTGCTGGAACGTTATGATCATCCTTATTTTCTCGTATATACAAATTCCCCGGGAGAAATTGTCTATGAGGATCATTACCAGATCGCAGCCAAAACAGACGGTTTTCTGCAGATCGATGAGCTTCAGCCTTCCTGGTCTCCGGAAAATCCGGAATAAACATAATCGTTGGGTTTTCATGTTGATTTTTCACTGTTTTTTGATAGAATAAAAACAGAAACAACTGCAGAAACTACTTTCTCAGAACCAAAGGAGTTTTCGAAATGGAGATATATAACGAAATTGAACTGTTCGACTGTCCTTTCTGCTCCGGTCCCGGACTTCTGGAAGAAGA
>ONSY01000163.1 GCA_900320605.1 uncultured Eubacteriales bacterium
CCAGCCAAGTATCATCGGCACCAGCGAGCTTAACTACTGTGTTCGGAATGGGAACAGGTGGACCCTCGCCGTCATCAACACCAACTTACCCGCTCTATTGAGCGAGCTTAATAATAATAGCAAAGAAATCTCTGTTTGTCAAGCATTCTTTTGTGGTTTCTCGATTTTTTCTTTTCCTTCCTTGTATTATTGCAGGAATTTGGTATAATGAGAAAGAGAAATCATTCTGCAGAAAGAAGGAGGCAAACCGATGGGCTTTCTCGATAGAATTCTGGGTAAGAAAAAGAATACCGGTGATCAGACTTTGCCGTCTACTGCAGAGGAATACTATCGTCTCGGAGTTTCCGGCTATGAGAATTTTGACGCCGGGTGGCGTGAATCGCTTGAGAAGGCGTATTCGCTCGGCAGTGCCAAAGCAGCCCGGTTTCTCGGTCGGGCTGCGGAAAAAGATCTTCAGTTTTCGCGCGCAGAGAAATGGTATCAGAACGGATACGCGATCGACCGTGCGCTCTGCGCACCGGATTTCGGGCGTCTCTATCTCAGGAGCTGGGACGGCAGCGGACGTCCTCAGAATCTGAAAAAAGCGGAATACTTTTTAAAAATGGCCGCTGACGCAGGAGACGAAACATCTGCCTCGCTTCTTGAGGAACTCCGCAAAAAATACTCTAATCCGGATCTCATCTCTCCGCAGCAGGCTGCTGCGGTTGAGTCCTTCGCCGAGAATGTCATTCGTAACGGTTACGACCGCTATCACACTGAAATAGAGGACCGTAAGCGTGTTGACACAATCATCTCATGGCTTGAGGATCCGAACCAGCTGAATTTCAAGGCACCGGCAAAAACAGCAGCGCTGCTTAATTTCCGGCTTTTCCGAGCTGATATGGGCAGGGAATTCTTCGAGTCGGTGCTCCATCTCAAATACGATCCGAACTGGGAGCTTCTCCTCGTGGTAACTCTTCTGGGTGAACGCGAAATCGATACTGCCCAGATTCTCTCCCGTCTTCATAACATTCTGGATTACTATTCGGACTTCCCGGAAAAAGCCGAGGAAATTCCATCCTTTGCCGAAGGTGCGGGCGCGTTATGCCGGGCAATCGAGATCAACCGGCAGCGCCTCGAGGATGAAATGCTGCGTGAAAAGGCGCTCGTTCCGGTCTTTGATTCCATCCGCGGAATCTATCCTGATCTGATCCGGCTTTTCACGCTTGCCCCGTAATCGCAGAACATACCGGAAAGCGCTTCACCAGTCGGAACTGTGCATTGTAAAAAAAAGAGAGCTGTTACATCTCTGTATCAGCTCTCTTTTTAGTTACGTTAAAAAGCTTAGTCTACAAGCTCCAGAATCGCCATTTCAGCAGCGTCTCCGCGGCGCGGTCCGATTTTTACGATTCTAGTATAGCCGCCGTTGCGATCGGCATATTTCGGTGCGATCTCGGTGAACAGCTTATGTACTGCAGTCTCTTTCGTTACGAACGACATGACAAGTCTCTTGTTATGGAGATTATCCTCTTTCGCGATCGTAATCATTTTTTCTGCGAGGGAGCGAACCTCTTTGGCACGAGTTACCGTGGTTTCCATTTTGCCGTTTTCCAACAGATAGGTCACCATGGCTCTGAGCATTGCAGTTCTGTGAGCCGTCTCTCTGCCGAGTTTTCTTGTTCCTGGCATCTATATCACTCCATTCGGTTTATTTCACTGATCGATGAATCAATCATCGTCTTTGCGCAGACTCAGCCCGAGAGAGTTCATTTTCGCAATAACTTCCTCAAGAGATTTTCTGCCCAAGTTGCGGACCTTCATCATATCGTCTTCTGACTTGTTGATAAGATCCTCTACTGTACTGATACCTGCTCGTTTAAGGCAGTTGAAGGAACGAACGGAAAGATCCATTTCTTCAATTGTCATTTCAAGTACCTTCTGCTTGCTCTTGTCATCCTTTTCGACCATGATCTCAGTGGTGCTTCCCTTGTCGGAAAGATCTACGAAGAGATTCAGGTGTTCGGTAAGAACCTTCGCTGCGAGCGAAACAGCTTCCTGAGCGCCAATGACGCCGTTTGTCCAGACTTCGAGCGTCAGTTTGTCATAATCGATGCTCTGGCCGACGCGGGTGTTTTCAACATTGAAGTTGACCTTGACCGCGGGCGAATAGATCGAGTCAACCGGAATGATTCCGATGACGCCCTGAGGCATATTTTCTTTGTTTTCCTCGCAGGAAACGTATCCGCGGCCGCGGTTGAGTACGATTTCCATATAGAGCTTGGCGTCTTCGCCGAGCGTCGCAATATGGAGCTCAGGATTGAGAATCTCAACTTCGCTGTCGCATTTGATGGAGGCTGCGGTAACATCGCAGGGACCTTCAGCGGCAATTTCGACCGTCTTCGGGCCGTCGCAATGTAATTTTGCAAGCAGGCCTTTGATATTCAGAACGATTTCGGTAACGTCTTCTTTTACGCCGGGAATTGTGGAAAACTCATGCAGAACGCCGTCGATCTTGATCGACTGAACAGCAACACCGGGAAGGCTCGAAATTAAAACCCTTCTCAGTCCGTTGCCGAGCGTTGTGCCGAAACCACGCTCGAGAGGTTCTACGACAAATTTGCCGTAGGTTCCGTCTTCGGAAATAGTCTCTATATCGATTCTCGGCTTCTCAATTTCAATCATTCACAAACCTCCTATCCAAATTCATGCAAACTGAAACTTCTTATGCTGCTTTATGGAAAGGGATTATTTGGAATACAACTCAACGATCAGCGTCTCGTCAACGTCGAGATCAACGTCTTCACGAACCGGAGCTGCAACGATTTTTCCCTCGAAAGCGTCGCGGTTTACTTCGAGCCATTTGGGAATCGGATGCGCAGAGTTTTCTTCAATAACAGCCTTGATCTTATCAAGAGAACGGCTCTTCTCCATAATGGAAACAACCTCGCCCTCCTTCGTCAGATACGAAGGGATATCAACTCTCTTGCCGTTGACGGCAAAGTGTCCGTGAACTACGAGCTGACGTGCTTCCGCACGGCTGCTCGCCCAGCCACATCTGTAAACGACGTTGTCAAGTCTCGTTTCGAGGATCGAAAGGAGTTCTTCACCGGTTTTTCCGGGTTTCTTCGTAGCCATTTCGTAATACTTCGCAAACTGGCTTTCCAGAACGCCGTAATAGCGCTTGGTCTGCTGCTTCGCGCGAAGCTGCGTTCCGTATTCAGAAGCTTTTTTACGTCCCTGACCGTGCTGTCCGGGGGCATACGCTCTGCGCTCAATTGCGCATTTTCCTGTATAGCATCTTGCGCCCTTCAGAAAGAGCTTTTTGCCTTCTCTGCGGCATAATTTGCATACAGCATCAGTATATCTAGCCATAATAGATGGTACCTCCTAATTCTTAATCAAACGCGTCTTCTCTTCGGAGGACGGCATCCGTTATGAGGAATCGGGGTTACGTCTTTGATCATCGTAACTTCAAGACCGGCTGCCTGAAGTGCGCGGATCGCTGCTTCTCTTCCGGCTCCGGGGCCTTTGACGTAAACCTCAACGGTTTTCATTCCGTGCTCCATCGCGGCTTTCGCTGCGGTTTCCGCTGCGGACTGAGCTGCAAACGGAGTGGACTTTCTGGAGCCTCTGAAGCCGAGTTCACCGGCGCTCGCCCAGGAAACAGCATTGCCCTGAGTGTCGCTGATGGTTACGATTGTGTTATTGAAAGTGGACTGGATGTGAGCAGCTCCACGTTCAATATTTTTGCGTTCGCGGCGTTTGCGGACGGTTGTCGCTTTCTTGCCGCCTTTTTGTGCTGCCATGTTATCCCCTCCTGATTACTTCTTCTTGTTAGCCATGGTCTTTCTCGGACCTTTTCTCGTACGGGCGTTCGTTTTCGTGCGCTGTCCGCGTACGGGGAGTCCTTTTCTGTGGCGTACGCCGCGGAAACAACCGATTTCGATCAGTCTCTTGATATCAAAAGCTACGTTGCGGCGCAGATCGCCTTCCACGACGAGATGATGATCGATGTATTCTCTGATCTTCGCTTCATCGCCTTCGGAAAGATCGCGGACACGGATATCCGGGTTAACGCCGGTTTCCTGACAAATGTTCGTGGCAGTTTTTCTGCCGATGCCATAAATATACGTAAGTGCAATTTCAATGCGCTTATCTCTCGGCAGGTCTATACCTGAAATACGAGCCATACGGCTGCACCTCCATTAAGTAATTCATAATACACAGCAAGTGCTGTGATGCGCCGTATCAGCCCTGGCGCTGTTTGTGTTTCGGGTTCTCACAGATAACCATGATTCTCCCTTTGCGTTTAATGATCTTGCATTTGTCGCAAATTTTCTTTACAGAAGGTCTGACTTTCATTTCTGCTTACCTCCTTGTGAGAATTTCAATCAGATTTGTTTGTTACTTCGAACGCCAGGTGATTCTTCCGCGCGTCAGATCATAGGGAGACATCTCCACTGTAACCTTATCTCCCGGGAGGATTCGGATGTAATTCATCCGAAGTTTTCCGGAAATATGCGCTAATATCTGATGGCCGTTCGGCAACTCCACCGTGAACATTGCGTTCGGAAGAGCTTCTTTTACGATCCCTTCAAGTTCAATTACGTCCTGTTTCGACATTCGGCAAAACCTCCTCAATCAATGGTTCATTCATGCTCATAAAAACGCCGCAGCGCTTTTTTGATCGCGCGATCATTCTGCATCTCCTCTTCCGACAGAAAGGAAAGCGTCTTTGAAAGATGGATTTGCTTCTTCCTTTTTGGGTTTTCGAGTGTCCGACGCGCACCGTCACATATTTGTGCGTAAACGCCGTCGTACTCAAGAACCACAGCAAAATTGCCCTGATCGCGCCCTGCATTGGAAAAAACGACTTGCCCGCGCTTTAAATCCACGTCAGCACCTTCCTTAATCCGGCAGGGTTAGAATGACCGGCCCGGAGGGTGTAATTGCGACTGTATGCTCAAAATGCGCAGACAGATCACCATCGGCTGTTACGGTTGTCCAGCCGTCTTGAAGCGTTTTCACCTGATATGTTCCCGCATTGACCATCGGCTCAATGGCAATCGTCATTCCGGGAACAAGCCGTACACCTCTTCCGGGTGTACCGTAATTAGGAACGCTGGGATCTTCGTGTAGTTTCGCGCCTACTCCGTGGCCCACATAATCGCGTACAACCGAGTAACCGCGAAGTTCGACATACTCCTGAACCGCGTGACCGATATCGCCGATCCTGTTTCCGGCTTTCGCCTGGGCAATTCCCTTGTAAAGACTCTCTTCCGTCGCCTTCAACAGGTTCTTTGCCTTTTCGGAAACATCACCGCACGCGAACGTATACGCGTTGTCGCCGTTATATCCGCCGATAAACGCGCCGACATCCACACTTACGATATCGCCTGCTTTAAGAATCGTCTTATGATCAGGTATGCCATGGATAACCACATTGTTGACCGAGATACAGGCACTCGCCGGAAAACCGGCGTAGCCGAGAAAATTCGGGGTAGCGCCTTCGCTTTCGATGTATTTGCGGATCGCCTTATCGATCTCGAAAGTGGATACCCCGGGTTCTACCATCGTACCGGCAAGCCGGAGCGCCCGCGCGGAAATCTTCCCCGCAAGGCGCATCGCTTCGAGCTCGCGGCCCGTTTTTACGGAAATCATATAAGCGCCTCCAAAGCAGAGAGAATCTGCTTTGAAATTTCGCTGATATCTCCGCAGCCGTCAACGGAAAACACCTTGTTCTGTTTAAGGTAGTAATCCTTGAGCGGCTCGGTTTTTTCGTGGTAGACGTTCAGTCTTTCTTTGACTGTATCCGGGTGGTCGTCCTTGCGCTGAACAAGGGTGCCCGCGCAAAGATCGCAGACGCCTTCTACCTTCGGCTTTTTATTGACGATGTGGTAGGAAGCTCCGCATTTTTCGCAGACACGGCGGCCGGACATTCTCTGGATGATCTCCTCATCAGGCACGTCGATCTCGACGACCCGGTCAATGGTGATCCCCATCTTGTCCAGCGCCTCGGCCTGGGGAATGGTTCTCGGGAAGCCGTCAAGCAGAAAGCCCTTCTTGCAGTCGTCCTGATTCAGACGCTCCGCAATGATTCCGATGACAACGTCATCCGGAACAAGCTGACCTGCTTCGGTATACTGTTTTGCCCGAAGACCCATCTCCGTACCGCTTCTCAGCGCCTCACGGATAATGTTACCCGTTGAAATTGCCGGAATTCCAAAATGTGCACAAATCACTTCGGCCTGTGTGCCTTTTCCTGCGCCAGGGGCGCCTAATAAGATTAAATTCACTCGCACACACTCCTACTTAGTCAAGGAATCCTTTATAATGACGCATCATTAACTGAGATTCAATCTGTTTGACCGTTTCCAGTGCAACACCGACCAGAATGATTACCGAAGTACCACCCATGGTCATATTTCTCATACCGGTTATATTTCCGTAGATGATCGGCAGCAGTGCGATAAACGCAAGGAAGAGTGCGCCGATCAGAGTGATCCTCGAAAGAATTCTCGAAATGAAATCCGAGGTCGGACGGCCCGGCCGGATTCCCGGGATACCGCCGTTGTTCTGACGAAGATTATTTGCCATTTCAATCGGATTATACTGAATCGTAATGTAGAAATACGCGAACAGAATAATCAGGATGAAATAAAGCACAGAGTAAAGCCAGCCTGAGCTGGAGAGGGCGCTGAAGAATCCGCTCCAGAAAGAGCTGTTCTTCGCTGAATCCCCCATGAAGAACTCAATCGTCGAGGGAATCGACAGGATTGAGCTCGCGAAGATGATCGGCATGACACCGCTCATTCCGACCTTGATCGGAATATACGTGCTCTGCCCGCCGTACATCTTGCGTCCGACTACGCGCTTCGCATACTGAACCGGGATTCTTCTTTCCGCATCATTCATATAGATGATAACCCAGATGACGATCAGGAAGAGAACAACGAATACCGGAACGAGCACAAAGTAACGTGCGTAGTTCGAAGGATCCTCAAACGCGGCCTTCATATATGCCCAGAGCTGACCGATCGTAGTCGGCATACGGGCGATGATTCCCGCAAAGAGGATAATTGAAATACCATTGCCGATACCCTTCTCGTTGATCTGCTCGCCGAGCCACATCAGCAGCGCCGTGCCGGCGGTAAACGCCAGAACGATGACGAACGCGGTGAACACGGCCGAAGCACCGGAACGATAAAGGGTGATACCGCTGTTTTTCAGGTAGAAGTAGTAGAAAATACCCTGAATCAGGCCGAGAACGACAGTCACATATCTTGTGATGGCGCCGATCTTTTTTCTTCCTTCTTCGCCTTCCTTGGACATCCTTTCAAGAGCAGGGATGGCCACGGTCAGCAGCTGCATGATAATTGAAGAGTTGATATACGGGGTAATACCCATCGCAAACAGGGTCGCCTGAGAGAAAGCTCCGCCGGTCAGCATGTTGATATAGCTGAGCATGTTTCCGCTTTCATTTACGCTTTCCATCAGCGTTTTGAGTGATTCTACATTCAGGAACGGAACCGGAATCACAGAGCCGAACCGGAAAACGATTACAACGAACAGCGTGAAAAGGATTTTGCGGCGAATGTCCGGAATTCTCCAGGCGTTCTTCATTGTATTAAACAACTTAGATCACCTCGGCCTTTCCGCCGGCAGCTTCAATTTTGTTTTTCGCAGCTTCGGAGAAAGCGTTTGCCTTTACAGTAAGGTTTTTCGTTAAGTTTCCGTTCGAGAGGATCTTGATGCCATCGGCAGCATCTTTGATAATGCCGGCATCAATCAATGCCTGCGCGTCGACAACAGCGCCATTCTCGAACTTATCAAGAGAACCAACATTGATTGCAACCGTTTTCGCTGCAAAGATGTTGTTGAATCCGCGCTTCGGGATTCTTCTCTGGAGAGGCATCTGGCCGCCTTCGAATCCGGGGCGCATGCCGTGGCCAGCTCTGGCTTTCTGGCCCTTGTGGCCCTTACCGGCGGTTTTGCCCCAGCCGGAGCCGTGGCCTCTGCCGATTCTTTTACGATCTTTAACGGAACCGGGGTTTGCCGTTAATTCCTGCAGTTTCATATTCGTGCACCTCCTCTTACGCTTCGATCACTTCGACAAGATGGATGATCTTATTGACTTTTCCTTTTGTCTGAGCATTATCGGGCTGAGTTGTCGTATCTCCGATTTTGAAGAGGCCGAGCGCATGAGCGGTAGCAATCTGATCCTTTTTGGATCCGATCAGACTTTTAACAAGCTTAACTTTCATCAAGATGGCCTCCTTATCAGAGAATATCGTCCACGGATTTACCGCGGGTCGCAGCAACCTCTTCGAGGGTGCGAAGCTGCCGAAGTCCGGCAAGCGTAGCGCGAACAACGTTGCACGGATTGTTGCTTCTCAGCGCCTTGGTACGGATATCCTTGATACCGACGCTCTCAACAACGGCACGGACCGGGCCGCCGGCGATAACGCCGGTACCGGGGGCAGCAGGCTTCATCAGGACTTTGCCTGCGCCGAATTCGCCGATGATCTCGTGCGGAATAGTGGATCCGCGCAGTGAAACTTTAACAAGATTCTTCTTGGCATCTTCAATGCCCTTGCGGATCGCGTCCGGAACTTCACCGGCCTTGCCGATTCCGAAACCGACGATGCCGTTTCCGTCGCCGACAACTACGAGAGCCGCAAACTTATAAATGCGACCGCCCTTGACCGTTTTCGAAACACGATTGATGGCGACCACGCGTTCTTTTAATTCCATAACTGATGCATCAATTTTCAGCATAATGTTATCCTCCTTATCAGAACTTGAGGCCGCCCTCACGGGCGCCGTCTGCGAGAGAAGAAACTCTTCCGTGGTAGATGTATCCGCCGCGGTCGAAGATTACTTCCTCGATGTTTTTTTCAGCAGCACGCGCTGCGATGAGCTTACCGACTTCAAAAGCAGCGTCTTTGTTTCCGCCATAGCCTTCGATTTCCTTATCGAGCGAGGAAGCCGCGCAGATCGTTACGCCTTTGACATCATCGATAATCTGGGCGTAGATATTTTTGGCGGAGCGGTATACGTTAAGACGCGGACGCTCAGCAGTACCGGAAATCTTTCCGCGTACCCGTGCATGGCGTTTGAGTCTGGCTTTGTTACGATCAGCTTTATTAACCATACGATTTCACTCCTTATCTTATTTCGATCCTTTGCCGGCTTTGCCTTCTTTGCGGCGGATGACTTCATCGACGTACTTGATGCCTTTGCCTTTGTAGGGTTCAGGCAGACGTTTTTCGCGAACGATCGCTGCGAACTGGCCGACTTTCTGCTTATCCGGACCGGAAATAACGATACGGTTTGCACTCGGACATTCGATCGTGATACCCTCAGTGGGCGTCATAACGACCTGATGGGAATAACCGAGGTTCATAACGAGGTCTTTTCCCTGCATCTGAGCACGGTAACCGACACCGTTAACCTCAAGCTCCTTCTTGAAGCCATCCGTTACGCCGACTACCATGTTGTGGATCAGCGAACGGGTAAGGCCGTGAAGCGCACGGTTTTCCTTTTCATCGTTGGGGCGGGTGACTATGATCTCCGCACCTTCGATCTTCGCGGTGATGTTATTGTGGATCGTGCCGGTCAGCTCGCCCTTCGGGCCTTTGACCGTAATAACGTTGCCGTCGATCTTAACATCGACGCCAGCGGGAATATTTATGGGTTTTCTTCCAATTCGTGACATAACTGCACCCCTTCTTTCAATTACCAGACGAATGCGAGAACTTCGCCGCCGACATTGAGCCGACGAGCTTCACGGTCCGTCATAACGCCTTTGGACGTCGAAACGATCGCGACGCCGAGGCCTTTCATGACCTTCGGAAGTTCCTGTGCATTCGAATAAATGCGAAGGCCGGGTTTCGAGACTCTGCGCAGTCCCTTGATAACCGAGGTTTTGCCCTCGCCGTACTTCAGGGTAATCTTGATAACGCCCTGTTTTCCGTCTTCGGTTACTGTAAAGGACTTTACGAAGCCTTCATCTACCAGGATCTGGCAGATAGCCTTCTTCATATTGGAAGCAGGTACTTCAACCGTATCATGTTTCGCAGCGGTAGCGTTGCGGATACGAGTCAGTAAATCAGCGATTGTATCTGTGATTTGCATCTCTTATACCTCCTTACCAGCTTGCTTTCTTAACGCCCGGGATCTCGCCCTTGTAAGCGAGCTCACGGAAACAAATACGACAAATGCCGAACTTACGGAGGTAAGCATGTGGTCTGCCGCAGATTTTGCATCTGTTATAAGCGCGCGTCGAGAATTTCGCTTCTCTCTGCTGTTTAATCTTCATAGAAGTTTTAGCCACTTGTTATCCCTCCTTATTTCTCAAACGGAGCACCCATGAGCGCGATGAGCTCGCGGGCTTCTTCGTCTGTTTTCGCCGTCGTTACGAACGAAATGTCCATACCGCGGACCTTATCGACCTTATCGTATTCGATTTCCGGGAAAATCAGCTGTTCACGAATGCCCATGCTGTAATTTCCGCGGCCGTCGAAGCCGTTGGGGTTGATGCCTCTGAAGTCACGAACGCGGGGAAGCGCTACGTTGAAGAGACGGTCGATAAACTCGTACATACGGTCGCCGCGCAGCGTGACCTTGACGCCGATCGGCATTCCCTCACGAACCTTGAAGTTCGCGACGGACTTTTTCGCTTTGCAGGTTACGGGCTTCTGGCCGGTGATCTGCGCGATGTCGCTCGAAATGGCGTCGATCATCTTCGGGTTGTCTTTCGCTTCGCCGCAGCCGACGTTGATGACGACTTTTTCAATTTTCGGAATCTGCATAACGCTCTTGTATTCGAATTTCTTCATCAGAGCAGGTGCGACTTCCTCTTTGTACATATCTTTCAGTCTAGCCATTTGGTACCTCCTTAAATCGCTTCGCCGCATTTTGCGCAAACGCGTTCCTTGGTGCCGTCTTCATAGACTTTATGCGCGACACGGGTCGGTTTGCCGCAGCGCGGGCAGAGGAGCTGTACTTTCGATGCGTAGATCGCACCTTCGGCTTTGATGATGCCGCCCTGTTCGCCCATTTTGCGGGGTTTGACGTGCTTGGTGACCATATTGCGGCCTTCTACAATAACCTTACCCTCTTTCGGGGATACGGCAAGGACTTTACCTTTTTCTCCGCGGTCTCTTCCGCTCATAATGATGACGGTGTCACCTGTTTTTACATGAACTTTTTTCATCACAGTCGCACCTCCATTAAAGAACTTCCGGAGCAAGGCTCAGGATCTTGGTATAATCCTTGTCACGAAGCTCACGGGCTACCGGCCCAAAGATACGCGTCCCGCGGGGGGTTTTGTCGTCTCTGATAATCACGGCAGCATTTTCATCGAAGCGGATATAGGTTCCGTCTTCGCGGCGAACGCCAAACGCAGAACGAACGATGACTGCTTTTACAACGTCGCCTTTTTTAACAACGCCGCCTGGTGTTGCTTTTTTAACGGAAGCAACAACGACGTCGCCGATATTGGCATACCTTCTTCTCGTCCCGCCCAGTACACGGATGCACATGAGTTCCTTTGCTCCGGTATTGTCGGCAACTTTAAGGTAAGTTTGCTGTTGAATCACGGTGCGTTCCTCCTTATTTTGCCTTTTCTACGATTTCCACGAGACGCCATCTCTTATCTTTGGAGAGCGGACGTGTTTCCATAATGCGTACACGGTCGCCGATGCCGCATTCGTTATTCTCGTCATGCGCCTTGAACTTTACCGTACGCTTGATGATCTTTTTGTAAAGCGGATGCCGAACACTGTCTTCGATCGCGACGACAATGGTTTTATCCATCTTGTCACTGACGACGCGGCCGACAAGCGTTTTTCTTAAATTTCTATCGCTCACTGTTACGTCCTCCCTTCATTACGCCTCGGCTTTAAGCTCATTCTCGCGAAGAACGGTCTTAACGCGAGCGATGTCTTTTTTAACCGCGGAAATGCGCATCGGGTTGTCGAGCTGATTGATCGCGAGCTGGAAGCGGAGGTTAAACAGCTCAGCTTTCAGGTCCTTCAGCTTCGCAGTAAGCTCTTCATTGGTCATTTCACGAACTTCACTGGCCTTCATTACTGGACAACCTCCTCTTTCTTAACAAATTTGCACTTGATCGGGAGCTTGTTGGCGGCAAGGCGCATCGCTTCTCTCGCGGTGGCTTCGTCAACATCGCCGATCTCAAACATAACTCTGCCCGGTTTTACAACGGCAACCCAGTATTCGGGAGAACCTTTACCGGAACCCATTCGGGTTTCAGCCGGCTTTTCCGTAATCGGCTTATCCGGGAAGATTTTGATCCAGACCTTACCGAATCTCTTGCAGTAACGCGTCATAGCGATACGGGCGGCTTCAATCTGATTCGAGGTGATCCAGGAGGGCTCCAGTGCCTGGAGGCCGAACTGTCCGTAGGTTACCTTGTTTCCGCGCAGGGCCTTACCGGTCATACGTCCACGATGAACTCTACGATATTTAACACGTTTCGGTAACAGCATTATCTAGCGCCTCCTTCTCTGCGGGGTTTGCGGCTCTCGTGGAGGACTTCGCCTCTGTAAAGCCAGACTTTGACACCGAGACGGCCATAGGTGGTAGCTGCCTCTGCAAAGCCATAGTCGATATCAGCGCGCAGCGTCTGAAGCGGGATTGTACCGTCATGATACTGTTCCGTTCTGGCGATTTCTGCGCCGCCGAGACGGCCGGATACCTGAGTCTTGATACCCTTTGCGCCGAGCTTCATGGAGCGGCCGAGGCACTGCTTCATGGCTCTGCGGAAGGAAACACGCTTTTCGAGCTGCTGCGCGATATTCTCGGCAACAAGCTGAGCGTTGAGGTCCGGCTGTTTAACTTCTACGATATTGATCGCAACCTGCGCGGGGGTCTTGCCGAGCATTTCAGCGCACTGAAGACGCAGTTTCTCAATCTCGGCGCCGCCTTTTCCGATAACCATACCGGGCTTCGCGCAATGGATGTGGATGCGGATTTTCTCACCGGTGCGTTCGATTTCGATCTTCGGAACGCCTGCAGCGGCAAGCTGTTTCTTGAGCGCCGTACGGAGTTTATGATCCTCTACGAGCGTATCGCCGAAAACGCTGTCATTTGCAAACCAGCGGGAATCCCAATCTTTAATAACGCCGACACGTAAGCCGTGCGGATTAACTTTTTGTCCCATAATCTGCCTCCTCTTATTCCTTTTCCTTGAGCACCAAGGTAACGTGTGTGGTTCTCTTCAAGATTCTGTTGGCACGACCCTTGGATGCCGGGCGGATTCGTTTGAGAATCGGTCCGGGACCTGCGAGACATTCTGCAACGTAGAGCTTGGAAACATCCATGTTGTGGTTGTTCTCGGCATTCGCGATCGCAGATTTGAGCAATTTTTCAAGATCTTCACAAGCAGCCTTCGGGGTATGCTTTAAAATTGCCATTGCGACGTTCGCGGGCTTGTTGCGGATCAGATCCAGCACGATCTCCACTTTACGCGGAGAGATGCGGGCATATTTCAGTACTGCCCTTGATTCCATTTTGCACACTCCTTTCGGCTTACTTGCCAGATGTTTTGCTTCCGGCGTGGCCGCGGAAGGTTCTCGTCGGGGCGAATTCGCCTAATTTATGGCCGACCATATCTTCCGTAACATATACCGGAACATGTTTGCGTCCATCGTGAACAGCGATCGTATGGCCTACGAAATCCGGGAAAATAATGGAGGATCTGCTCCAGGTTCTGACGATTCTTTTTTCACCGTGGGCGTTCATTTCTTGAATTCTTTTGAGCAGAATCGGCTGCACAAAAGGTCCTTTTTTAATACTTCTTCCCATAACTCATGCTCCTTTCACAATGGCTTATTTGCCGTTTCTGCGCTTCACGATAAACTTATCGGAGCGGTTGTGGTGGGCGCGGGTCTTGTAGCCGAGCGCGGGTTTGCCCCACGGGGTTACCGGGCCGGGACGGCCGACCGGGCTCTTGCCTTCGCCGCCGCCGTGCGGGTGGTCGTTCGGGTTCATAACGGAACCGCGGACTGTCGGTCTCCATCCCATGTGGCGTTTCCTGCCGGCCTTGCCGATCTTGACGTTCTCATGATCGATGTTGCTGACCTGGCCGATCGAAGCCATGCATTTGTCGGGAACATTGCGCAGTTCGCCGGAGGGAAGTCTCAGAAGCGCCATGCCGTTTTCCTTTGCCATAAGCTGTGCAAGGTTGCCGGCGGAACGAACCAGCTGAGCGCCTCTTCCGGGGTAAAGCTCGATGTTATAGATGAAAGTACCGGTCGGGATGTTCGCAAGCGGAAGCGCGTTGCCGGGTTTGATGTCGGCAGCAGCACCGGATACGACCTTATCGCCAACCTTGAGGCCGTAAGGAGCTACGATATAGCTCTTTGTGCCGTCCTCATAAGCGATCAGGGCGATGAAAGCGGAACGGTTCGGATCGTATTCGATCGAGGAAACCGTAGCTTCCATGTCAGCCTTCTGACGTTTGAAATCAATGATGCGGTATTTTCTGCGGTTCTTTCCGCCTCTGTGGCGAACCGTGATTCTGCCGTAGCTGTTGCGGCCGGACGTGCTCGGGAGGGATTTGAGCAATGATTTTTCCGGGCCGTTTTTGGAAAGACCGGAATAGTCCGTAACGGACATATTACGTCTACCAGGAGTAGTCGGTTTATAGTTAATAATAGCCATTTCGGTTTTTCACTCTCCTTAGCTCTTCGGATTAAATCATTCCCTCAAAGAACGGAATGGACTTGCTGTCTTCGGTCAGAGTAACGATTGCCTTTTTCCAGCTTCTCGTATATCCCTCATATCTGCCCTGACGGCGGAGCTGACCTCTGACGTGCATGGTGTTGACTTTTTTGACCTTAACCTCAAAGACCTCTTCCACAGCTTTCGCAATGTCGATCTTTGTCGCGGTTTTGGCTACCTCGAAGGTGTATTTCTTCTGCGGGATTCCTTCCATGGCCTTCTCAGTGATGATCGGCCGGATAATAATGTCGTGAGACAGCATTATGCGTACACCTCCTCGATCTGCGCTACCGCACCCTTTACGACGATGAACTTGTCAGCGTTGAGGATGTCATAGACGTTAAGCGTGTTGACCAGTGCGGTCTTGACGCCCGGGATGTTGCCAGCCGAAGCAATGACTTTCTTGTCGTTTTCGGGAAGAACGATCAGAGCCTTCTTCTCGGAACCGACCGCCTTGAGCATCGCGGCAACGGTCTTCGTTTTGTATTCGTCCATCGTGAAGGAGTCCAGAACGATCATTTCGTTGTCGCGGACCTTGGAGGAGAGCGCGGACTTCATCGCAAGACGTCTGACTTTCTTGTTGAGCGAATAGGAATAATCGCGGGGCTTCGGAGCAAATACGATGCCGCCGTGATACCACTGCGGAGCGCGGGTCGAACCCTGGCGGGCGCGGCCGGTGCCTTTCTGTCTCCAGGGCTTTTTGCCGCCGCCGGAAACTTCCGCTCTGGTCAGCGCGGACTGTGTGCCCTGACGCTGATTCGCAAGATAGCACTTAACCATATCGTGCATAACCGAAACGTTCGGTTCAATTCCAAATACGGAATCAGCAAGCTGAATCTTTTCAACTTCCTTGCCGTTTCTATCCAATACTGCGATTTCTGGCATTGATATTTCCTCCTTCCTTATGCTTTCACACTGTCACGGATGACAACAGTACCGCCGTTCGGGCCGGGGATTGCGCCTTTGATCGCGATCAGGTTGTTTTCAGCGTCAACCTTTGCAACCAGAAGGTTCTGAACGGTAACTCTCTCCGAACCGAGGTGGCCGGCAAGCTTCATTCCCTTGAAAACTCTCGAGGGGCTGGAGCAGGCGCCGTTGGAACCCGAGTGACGGGCTACCGGACCGGTACCGTGCGTCTCTTTGAGTCGGCCGAAATTCCAGCGCTTGATAACGCCAGCGTAACCCTTACCTTTGCTCGTTCCGGTTACGTCAACTTTTTCGCCGTTCGAAAAAGCATCAGCCTTAATCAGGTCGCCTACCTGATATTCTTCGGTGTTGTCGAAACGGAATTCCTTGAGAATTCTTTTCGGAGCTACGCCGCCTTTGTCGAAATGACCTTTGAGCGGCTTCGTAACTTTGTTCGCTTTCAGATCGCCGAATCCGACCTGAACTGCTTCATAACCGTCTTTTTCAACCGTTTTTTTCTGTGTTACCACACAAGGGCCGGCCTCGACTACGGTTACCGGAATCACTCTGCCCTTTTCGTCGAAGATCTGCGTCATGCCGATCTTCTTTCCAATGATACCTTTTTGCATTATTTTACCTCCAATGCAGGTTATTGGTTGACGTTCTTCGCGCCAACATGACCTCGACGGCGATAGCCGGCCGATTACAGTTTGATCTCGACTTCTACGCCAGCGGGGAGTTCAAGACCCATCAAAGCTTCCACGGTTTTGTTCGAGGGTCTTAAAATGTCAATCAGTCTTTTGTGGGTTCTCATCTCGAACTGCTCACGGCTGTCCTTGTACTTGTGAACAGCGCGGAGGATGGTGATGATTTGCTTCTCTGTCGGAAGCGGAACCGGTCCCGAAACTCTTGCGCCCGTACGCTTTGCCGTTGCAACGATCTTTTCGGCGCTACGGTCCACGAGCTGATGGTCGTAACCCTTAATTCTAATCCTGATTTTCTCTTTGACTGCCACTTAAAATCGCCTCCTTAATATTGTTCGGCGGGCGGCGCCTGATTTTTTTCAACACCCTGCCGGGTGTTTCTTTTTCACCCATCAAAAAACCGGATTGACTGTCTTGCAATCCGGGGTGCAAAATCAAACGTCTTAGGCGGAAAATCCCTCTTTAAAGCGCACAGCGCCCCTGCGGTTTCTTTTCCTGCCTACAAATTTCGCCCGGTTTAAAATCGGACATACTCCACGGAAAAACCGGCTCATCGGAGCCGCAACCTCCCGCTTCAACGCATATCTGTCGCAGTCGTGCTCAATTATAGTAACACATCCTCTCCTGTTTTGCAAGCTTTTTTTGAAAAAATTTTTCAGGTTTTTTCTTAGAAAAACATGCGTTTTTTTCGGTTTGACCGGCGCGGTTTGAAGTGCTATAATAAGGATAAACTAGATGTTGTGTTTTTTTCTAAATTTGATTGCTTTAAGGAGTAGATTATGTATCATCTTCTGGTTGTGGACGACGAAGAGAAAATCCGGACCATCATAAAAAAATACGCCGTCTTTGAAGGAAATACCGTCACGGAAGCCCACGACGGGATGGAAGCGGTCGAAATCTGCCGGGAAAACCCGAACGAATTCGATCTGATCATCATGGATGTCATGATGCCGGAACTCGACGGCTTCTCCGCGGTCCGCGAGATCCGCAAGATCTCATCCGTGCCTGTTCTGATGCTTTCTGCGCGCGGCGAAGAATATGACCGGATTCACGGATTCGAGATCGGAATCGATGACTACGTGGTAAAGCCCTTCTCCCCGAAAGAACTGATGATGCGCGTCAACGCAATCATCAAGCGCAGTTCCCAGGGTAAAAAGGCCGCGGATACTACCGCCTCCTTTGAAGGCCTCCGGATTGATTTTTCTGCCCGTATCGTGGAAGTCGACGGAGTCCGGGTTGATCTTTCCCCCAAAGAATATGATCTGCTTTATTACATGGTGCTCAACAAAAACATTGCGCTCACGCGCGAGCAGCTCATCAACAACATCTGGGGCTATGACTTCTACGGGGATGACCGCACGCTTGATACCCACATCAAGCTTCTGCGCAAAAGTCTCGGCCCCTACAGCAAGTTCATCGTTACATTAAGAGGAGTTGGATATCGCTTTGAAGCATAAACGGCGCGTCAGCATTAAAGTGCGGGTTTTCGGCGGATTTCTGATCTTCGCCGTTGTAATCGTCGCGCTTCTCTGGATCTTTCAGGTTGCGCTGCTTGATACCTTTTATAAAAGGATCAAGATCGGCGAAATCCGTTCCGCCGGCGATTCAATCGAAACAGCAATCGAAGACCCGAATCTGCCCGATTTCGCGGCAGAACTTTCCGAGAGTGATCAGCTTGATATTCTGATCACAAGCGACAGAGGACTTCCCCTTTTGATATCCTATTATACGGAAACCAATGCGATCTTCCGGGGAACACCCGCGCAGTATATTGAAATATATGAAGAAACGGAAGCAGCCGGCGGGTCAATCTTTCAGCAGTACGCCCGACTCGGAGATACACAGAGGCCGCGCTCGGAGAACGACAACAACATGATTCTCTCAAAGACGATCCATACCGCATCCGGCCAGAACTTTCTTCTCCTGCTTCACTCAAATCTGACGCCCGTTGCCGCTACGAAAACGACGCTGGAGTTCCAGCTCTACTGTATCACATTCATCATGATCTTCCTCTCGGTGGTGCTTGCGCTGATCCTGACATTGATTATCACCCGTCCGATTACGAAAATCAACGAGACTGCCCGATCGCTCGGTGAAGGGAACTACGGTGTCCATTTCGATGAATCCGGATACCGTGAGGTTTCCGAGCTGGCAGGAACGATGAACTATACCGTGGCGGAACTGCAGAAACTCGAGGCGCTGCGGCGTGAGCTGATCGCAAATGTCTCGCATGACCTGAGAACACCGCTGACGATGATCGAGGGATACAGCGAAGTCATGCGTGATATCCCCGGTGAAAACACTCCGGAAAACGTCCAGGTTATCCTCGATGAATCCAAACGTCTTTCCTCTCTGGTCAGCGATCTGCTTGATCTCTCGAAACTCCAGTCTGGCTCGCTGCCGCTTGTCGAGGAGGTCTTCTGCATTACCGATGAAATCGAGGAGCTTGTCGCGCGTTACTCGAAACTCGCCGAAAACCAGATCCGCTTCGAACAGGACCGCGACGTCTATGTGCAGGCCGACAAACTCAAAATATCTCAGGTGGTATACAATCTGATCAACAACGCGGTGGTTCACAGCGGCAGCGTCGAACCGATTGTTGTCCGGCAGAGCGTCAGGGAAGATCTCGTCCGCGTCGAAGTCATCGACCGCGGCCGCGGAATCGAACCCGAACAGCTCCACGATATCTGGGAACGCTACTATAAAGCGGACCGCACAAGGAAAAAAGGCGAAGGTTCGGGTCTGGGTCTTTCGATTGTCAAGGCAATCCTTGATCTTCATAAAGCGACTTACGGAGTCGAAAGCGAACTCGGCCGGGGCAGCACCTTCTGGTTTGAACTCCCCACCGTTGCCGGCGCGATTCTGGGCTCCGCAGAGGAGCCGCCGCAGGACTAGAAAACAACTGCTGAAAAGCAAACCCGCGAACGATCATTCGCGGGTTTTTGTTTTTACGCCTTGTTTTCGGAACTGCCGAGCGCTTCCTGCTCTTCTGTCTGAATATATGTTTTAAACTCACGCAGAAGCCTCAGCAGCAGCGGCAGAGCAATCAGCATTGAAACACAGTCGGCGACCGCCTGCGCGGAGGCAAGACCCATCTCACCGAAAAAATAGGAGAGAATAATAACGCAGGGAATCAGGCAGATCACCTGACGGGAGAGATTCAGGATGGTGGAATTGATTGCCCGTCCGAGCGCCTGGAAAAGGCTTCCGATAACCATAACCCACATATGGATAATCATCACAGCGGACTGCGCACGGATCATGTATGTTCCGACCCGAATAATCCCGGGATCCTTCGCGGAGGTGAAAACACCGATGATCTGAGGCGCGAAGATCGCCATAATCGCGCCGAAAACAATTGAAACAACAGCCCCGATCGCACTCGTGACCCAGAAGGCATGAAGCACGCGTTTATATTTTTTTGCGCCCCAGCAATATCCTGCAACGGGCTGAAATCCCTGCCCGAAGCCGATAATCATCGCTCCGATAAAGCGCATGCATTTGTTGCCGACGGAGATAGCCGCGAGCGTGGAATCTCCGAAGCCTCCGGCGATATTGTTGGTGACAATTGTTGAGACACTGAGCATCGCCGTACGAAGAAACGTCGGGACACCCATGCGCGCGACCTCCTTATAGATATACCATTTCGGAGTGAAAAACCGGAATTTGACTTCCAGTACGGTTTTCTGGCGGATGAAAGGAGTGAGCAGAACAACGAAGGAAACCAGTTTCGAAATCGCCGTTGCGCCGGCCGCACCTGAGACGCCCCAGCCAAACACGGAAATAAACAGCGGATCGAGTCCAATATTGAGCACACAGCCGGAGACCATTCCGATCATCGAATAATTTGTGCTTCCCTCCGATCGCAGAAGCTGGCTCAATACGACCTCTCCGACAGTCAGCGGGGCCGCTATCAGAATAATACTGGCATACTGCATCGTGTATTCCTTGGAGTTCTCCGTTGAACCGAGCATTGTTACAAGGGGATCCATCAGCAGGAAGCAGACAATTGCGAAAACAATCGAAACGATGATGGTAGTAAAGAAAGCTGTTGATCCGACCTTTGAGGCTTCGTCCTCGCGTTTCGCTCCGAGCAGGCGCGAGATATAGCTTGCGGCGCCCATTCCGAAGCCCATCGCAATCGCACGGATCAGCATCATTAAAGAATCGTTGACGCCGACCGCCGCGGTGGCGAAGGTACCGATCTGACTGACGAAGAACGTGTCGGCGATATTGTAGAATGAATCGATCAGCATTGAGATCACCGTCGGGATCGAAAGGACAGGGATAACTCTGAGGATCGGTGATTCAAGCATCATTTTTCTGCGCGCGTCCCGTTTGCGCTGGATTTCATCTGTTGCCATATTGCATTCCACCCTATTAAAAATCAAAAACAAAAAGCCGCAGACCGTTTGAGAGTTTGCGGCTTTTTCGTTCAAATGAATGATGCTTATTCAGCTGTTTCAGCGGGGACTTCCTCTGAGGGAGCTTCCTCGGCAGGAACTTCCTCGGCGGGCGTCTCGGAAACCGGAGCCTCTTCCGCCGGTGCCTCATCGGAAAGCAGGGCGCGGATCGAAAGGCTGACGCGCTTCTTCTCGAAATCGACATCTGTAACCTTGACGTTGACAACTTCGCCGATCGTCAGTACATCCTGCGGCTTTTCAATGCGGCGGTTCGCGATCTGAGAAATATGAATCAGACCGTCGATTCCGGGAAGGATCCGTGCGAACGCACCGAATGTGGTCATTCCGACAACCGTAGCTTCGCAGACCGTTCCGACCGGATAATCTCTCTTCATAATCTCCCAGGGATTGTCCTCCTGGCGCTTGAAGCCGAGAGAGATTTTTCCTTTTTCTTTATCAAAGCTCTTTACGAATACAGAAACCGTATCACCGACATTGACAACCTCGGACGGATGTTTGATACGGACCCAGGAGAGTTCGGAAATATGGATCATTCCGTCCACTCCGCCAAGATCGACAAAAGCGCCGTACTGGGTGAGAGATTTAACCGTACCAACGTATTCTTTTCCTTCTTCAATTTCTTCCCAGAATTTTTCAGTAACCGCACGACGCTCGTCACGAAGAACGGAACGGATCGAGCCGACCGCTCTGCGGCCGCGCTGACGGTTGACCTCAATAATTCTGAGCTTAACTTCCTTCTTGAGCATCTCGTCGAGGGAGTCGTTTCTTGAAGCGGTAGCCTGGGAAGCGGGAACGAAAACGCGAACGCCTTCGGTCACGACGATCAAACCGCCCTTGACGACCTCTGCTACTGTACCGGTCAGGACTTCTTTGCTTTCTGCTGCTGCCGCGATGGTTTCCCATCCGCGGATCGCATCATAACGCTTCTTGGAAAGCATAATCGTGCCTTCCTGATCGTTCGTACGCATAATGAGCAGATCCATTTCATCGCCGAGTTTTACCAGATCCTCGGGTTTCGCGGCAGGATCGTTCGAAAGCTCTTCCGCAGGAATAAACCCGGCCTGTTTTCTGCCAACATCTACATATACCTCTGTAGGTGTGATACCGACAACGACACCGTGCACCTTTTCATCTGTATTAAAGCTTTTTAAAGATTCCTCGAGCAGTTCGGCAAAATTGGAATCCTGGGCAGCTTCCGCCGTGTTGTTGATTACGTCATTCGACATGGTTTCTAGGACCTCCTTTATTATATCCGCAGGCGTAGATGCTCCGGCAGTAACTCCCACATTCGCTGCTCGCTGCAAAGCTTCCATCGGAAGCTCGTCTGCGGTCTCAACCAGATAAGTTTCGCAGTTTTCCCTGCAAACCTCGCAAAGCTTTGCGGTATTCGAACTGTGTTTCCCGCCGACAACGATCATCAGGTCGCATCGTCTTGAAAGCTCGCTCGCCTGCGACTGGCGCAAAGCAGTTGCATTACATATTGTATCAAAACTCAACGCGTTTGTATATACTTTTTTTAAGATTTTTTTAGAATTTTTCCATTCATCCATGGAAAAAGTTGTCTGCGCAACCACGGTTACCGGCTTTTTAGTGATTTCCGGGCATAATTCCGCTAGGGAACTAAGCTCCTGCGCATCCCGGAAAACAATGAATGAATCCTCTCCCTGAGGTGTTTTCCGGCAATGGCCGCAGATTCCCTCAACCTCCGGATGATTTCTGTCTCCCGCTATAAGCACGGTCCGGCCGTCGCGTGTCGCTTCGGCAACGATCTGGTGAATCTTTGAAACAAACGGACAGGTCGCGTCGGCAATTCTGACGCCTTTCTGAAGCAGCTGTTCATATATTTGAGCTGAAACGCCGTGACTGCGGATGACAACGACACTGTCAGCCTCTGCCTCATCAGGGGACTCGATGATCGAAACACCGCGCTTCCGGAATCGCTCAACGATCTGCGGGTTGTGGATTATCGGTCCGAGTGTCGCGACGGTTTCTCCCTGCTTCAGCAGATCCTCCACCATTTTTACGGCGCGTGAGACGCCGAAACAGAAACCCGCGCTCTCGGCAAGTGTAATGTTCATTTCTTCCCCCGTTCGAATTCTGCGAGGTCTTCTTCGCGCAATGCGGTGATACGATCCATCACAAGACGCGCGGCATTGCGCAACTCGCTGCTTGTGCCGTTCACGATCCCAAGTTCCTGCGGCTGAATGAGTTCTCCGCTTGATACCTTAATCCGATGGAACAGGATTTTTGCCGTACCTCCGCACGGCGTAATGCACATTGGAAGAATCGGCGTGTTCGTCTGGTAGGCGATCAGCGCGGCACCAGCTTTCGGTTTTAAGAGTTCACCGGTTTTAGAGCGTGTTCCCTCGATAAAGATTCCCAGCACATCACCATTCTCAATGACCTCTTCCGCACGTACGATTGCGGATCGGTCCGAATTTCCGCGGCTTACCGGGAAACTCCCGACAGAACGGATCAGCGCCCCGAGGAACCTGTTCCTGAACAGCTCTTCCTTTGCCATGAAGCAAACCTTGCGCTTACGGTGAAAGATTGCCAGGTAGAACGGATCATGCCCTGTGATATGATTGCAGCAGATAATGAATTTCCCGTCCGGGATCTTTCCGCTTCGGCGAAAGCGCAGCGGGGTAAAAATCGCATAAATGATCGGCAGCACAACCAGTGCCGCGTGATAGAGAAAATTTCTTCTGGATTTCTTCTTCTTTTTCGGCTCCATGATCAGTCTCCAATATTTGTTTTTTCGCGGATCAGCGCTTCCACCTTCGCGCAGACTTCCTCAAAGGAAAGGTTGCTGCTGTCGAGCACGAAGGCATCGTGCGCAGCGCGCAGCGGCGCGATCGGACGGTTCATATCCTGCTCATCTCGTTTTTTTATATCATCGAGAAGCTTCTCAAATGGTGTTTCATCGCCTTTCTCCCGAAGCTGAAGCATCCTGCGGCGCGCGCGCTCTTCCGGTGAGGCTGTCAGGAATATCTTGACCTGGGCGTTCGGCAGTACGACGGTTCCGATATCGCGTCCGTCCATGATAACATTGTTTTTCTTCGCGAGATCGCGCTGAAGATCGAAGAGATAGTCGCGCACGGCCGGGATCGCCGAAACGCTGGAAGCCGCCATTGAAATCTGCGGCGTACGGATCTGCGATTCAACATCCTGCCCGTTCAGAAAAACGTGCTGTCCGTCCGGAAGAAACCGGATTGATATTTCGGGATGTTCCGATTCGATCATCGCGGGAACCGCATCCGCGTCCTTCGGATCAAGCCCGTGCGAGACCGCGAAAAGTCCTACCGCGCGGTACAGGGCTCCGGTATCGACATAAATAAAGCCCAGATTCTTCGCCGCCGCCTTTGCGACACTGCTTTTTCCCGCGCCGGCGGGACCGTCGATTGCGACTGAAATCATTTCTTCATCTCCATTCTTTTGCTGTCCGGATAGCGGAGCGTCTTTCTCTGCTGTACCGGATTTTTCGTCCGCAGAGGCGTTCCGTTCCTTTTCTTTTATCTGTGTTTCAAGTATAGTCTGCGCTCTTTCTGCCGCCGCTCTTCCGGCGCTGAAACCGGTTGAGAACGCGATCTGCAGATTAAATCCCCCTGTATAGGCATCCACATCGATCACTTCTCCCGCGAAATACAGACCGGGGAGCTTCTTTGATGCCATTGTCGCAGGATCAAGTTCCCGGACATTCACCCCGCCCGAGGTGACGATCGCCTCAGCAACCGGACGGAAAGAATCGAGTTCTATCTCGAAATTCTTGAGTGTCATGAGCAGTGCGCGGCGCTGTTCGCGTGAAATCGTGTTGCATTTTTCCTGCGCCGGAATGCCGCTGCGGTCAACCACCACCGGAATCATTTTTTTCGGCAGAAGCGCTGAAAGCATGTTTTCATAATTCCTGTTTTTATTCTCCGATATTTCCCTCTGCAGGCGCAGATCGAGCTTTTCTTCGGAAAGCGCGGGCTTGAGATCAATTTTAAACACATAACGTCCCGGTTCCATTTCCCGGATATGGCTTCCTGCGCTCAGTACGACCGGCCCGGAAATACCGAAATGTGTAAAGAGCATTTCACCGAAGTCCTCGAAAAGCTCTTTCTTTTTCTTCCTGTCAAACACCCTGACTCCGACATTGCGAAGCGAAAGACCCTGCATCCTGGCACAGTCGGGGTCTTTTGAGACGATCGGAACAAGAGAAGGCTTCTGAGGCGTTACCGTATGGCCGGCCTCACTCGCGAGGCGGTAACCGTCTCCGGTCGATCCCGTCTGCGGATAGGAAAGACCGCCGCAGGCGACTATCACACACGGCGCATACAGCCGTTTCCC
>ONSY01000188.1 GCA_900320605.1 uncultured Eubacteriales bacterium
CATCCGGATAAAATCGTCGGCAACATCCGCTATTTCAGACTGCTCGATGGAAACAGAAAGCACAAAATTCGTGTTTGTTACCTGAGAGAGTTTCTCAACCTTGCGGATAAAGCCTTTAATCATCTCCGGATCTTTTGTTCCGAGAATCTTCAGCGTCGTATCCACAAAAATATCGGTAACATCATAGTTCCCGGCACAGATTCCTCCAAGGAATCCAAGAAGCATCTCTTCTCCCTCAACGTAATACTCCTTGACATTGATCAATCTTGCCTGGGCACTGATATCGTATCTTAAATCCAGTCCGATCGCTACAACGGCGACATAGCCTTTTGTTGCTTCCACCGCTGCATTTGCTTTTGCAATCAGGCGTTTTGTTTTTCCTGTACCTTTCGTTCCGGTCAATAACTGAACCATAAAAATCCCCTCCGTTCGTTCTTTTAAAGAGACTCTGTACAGCAGTCAGGCGCTGTACCATCGGCTCAATTTTATTCTACCTTATTTGGGATAGGGTTTCAAGAGGGAAAGAGAAGATTTCACAAAATCGTTAAAAACTCGTCCTGTTATGAAAAATGAAAATCGAACAGACATCTGCGGGAATTGCTTCTTAAGAACGATTCAAAAGATGAATCGGTTTCGATTCGTTGATTCAGAGAAGAAACGCCCGTGAGAGCGGGCGTTTCTTTCTGTTTACTCAAGCGTAAGGACTGCAGGCTCAGAAAGTTTCCCCTTGCGAAGGGCAACTTCATAGAATTTTCCTTCGATTTCGAGATGATAATCACCGCGGAAACCGGACAGCTCCGCTTCCCCGTTTGCGTCGGTGACAATCGTTTCGTTTTTCGTCATCCACTCCTGTGTGATGATTTCCTTCATTCTGGTATAAACCGGTTTCTCGCTTCCGTCCGCACGCAGCCAGCCGGCGGGGGCATGCAGCCATGCGCCCCGATCCTGGAAGTTCCAGGTAGTAAGCGCTTCCACGGACGGCGTTGAGAAGAGAACACGTGTCATATGCTCAACATCCCTGACCTGACGCTCCTCAAACTGCGGCTCAGTCGGCCAAACTTCCGGCTCATAGGTGTTGATCATTTCAATTTCGGCCGGCATCAGGTGCCCTGAAGTGAGCGTATTTTCCGTGAAATGGATGGGAAGGCCAAACTTGGAGAAACGTTCAAGAACTTCATAGAGCTTCTCGTCCCCCCAGTAGCCCTGGTGCTGATGTGACTGTATACCGATTGTATTGATCTTCGCACCGGCGGCAAGCGACTGTTCAATGAGATCAGAATAGGAAGTATTTGTAATATAATCGTTGATCAGAAACGTTCCTTCAGGGTTTTCTCCGTATGCAGCGTCAAAAACACTTTTTACGAGTCCGACCGGACCCAGAAGATTGTACAGATGTTCTGCGGCGCTGTCTCTCCTGCCGAATGCATCCATCGAGGACACTTTTGGCGTGATGACTACTTCATTGATCACATCCCATGTATCAATCACCCCGCGGTAAGAGGAAACCTCACGGCGAATTCGGGCAAGCTGCTTTTCGAGAATGACTTCATCAGGATACTGCAGCAGCCAGTTCTCCCCTCCCGCATACCAGCAAAGCGGATGTCCTTTTACAGTGAATCCGTTCTCCTTAAAGAATTTCGCACCGCGCATCGTATCCTCGAAATTCGGTTTACCTTCAACCGGTTCATAGCGGCCAAGGTAGAAAGCCATCGTCGTCTGATTCAGAACAGCCTTCATTTTTTCGAAATCCCGCGCGCAAAGTTCCATACGTTCCGGATCGAGTTTTCCGGCAAGATAAGGTACCATCTCAAAAAAAGCCGCTCCGAAAAGGAATTCATGACGGATCTGAGAAGCATGCACCTCCCGATTTGAAAGCGGATTTCCGTGTCCGTCCAGAAGCTTTATCTTCCGGGTGCTTTTACGGTGGGAATAATCAAATGACATAGAAACATCCTCCTTTTTCTGATGTGAAAGCAGAATCATCGGCCGTCTGCTTTTTCTGAAGTTGAAAACTCTTTAACCTGTTTCCAGATGATATCGAAAGGAGCATCTGTACCGCAGATGCTCCTTTGACGTATAAGACTTAATCGAGTGTCAGAACCGCTGTCTCAGAAAGGACGTTTTTACGGAGAGCAACATCAAAGGAACTTCCCTCTGTTTCGAGCGTATAATCACCGCGGAAACCGGAAAGCTCCGCTTCCCCGTTCTCATCAGTGACAATTGTTCTGTTCTTCGTCATCCATTCTTCCGTGATGATTTCTTTCATCCGGGTATAAACCGGCTTTTCGCTTCCATCCGCCCGCAGCCAGCCGGCAGG
>ONSY01000118.1 GCA_900320605.1 uncultured Eubacteriales bacterium
CTGTTTCTTTGTGACGACTATATTATACAAATGATTTTCGTCTTGTCAAACAAACGAACACGAAATATTTTGTGCACAATGCATATTCGCCTATAAATACTTCGGAATAAGAAAATAATAGTTATTAACTATATACAAATAAGAAGGCTTTCACTTGTCGTTATTGTACAATAAACGATTGCGAAAATTTTTTTCATGAAAAAACTCACAAATCGGAGAGCGTATTTCCGGATGATAATATTCTGACAGAGTCCGTGATTCATGCATGAATCCTTTACGGTTCAATTTGGAACAGAAGAGTCCGACCGTCAGTATTCTGCAAAGGCGTGTGTTATTGAGTTCCGACCCGGGACTACTGCCGTGTAGGCGCACAAACTTGACTTGCGGCAGGTTCTGTAGTAAAATTATTGTAATTATATGAAAAGAAACCGGTCTATAAAATAATGAGATTACAGCGGCGATTCGGTAAGGATAATCTGCTGCTCGGAACCTTTTTCTATATTCAGCATGGAGCGAAGGGGGGATCAGAATGCGAAAAACGGATATTAACCGTTACAATACGACAACGACGGAATTCCGTACTACCGGTGAAACAGGCCGTGTGGCCGGTCTGATGATCCGTTCCTTTTTTTCGGCGATCTGGTCTTTGCTTAAAACGGTATTTATGGTTGTTTTTATCGCGGGCTGTATGGTACTCGCGACAGTCATCGCATATATTCTTAGTATGCGTAATCAGGCGGCCTTGGAGCTTACGAAAACAGAAATTGACCTTAAATATACAAGCTTTGTTTACGCGCAGGATGAAAACGGTGTTGATCGGGAACTGATGGAATTCTACAACATCGAAAACCGTGTATGGGTCGATTACAAAAACATCCCTCAGGCAATGGTGAAAGCGATTACTGCGATTGAGGACAAGCGTTTCTTTGAACATGAAGGAGTGGACTGGCAGGGCGTTCTGAACGGTATCCGTGGTTTGATTACCGGCGGGGGACGCGGCGGTTCCACAATTACCCAGCAGCTGATTAAGAATATAACCGGCGAAAACCAGGTCAGTCTTAACAGAAAAATCAAAGAAATATTCAGTGCTCTCGCGCTTGAAAAGAAATATTCCAAAGAGCAGATTCTGGAATCCTATCTCAACATCGTCAATTTCGGTAGCGGATGCCGCGGCGTACAGGCAGCCGCAACAACCTATTTTGACAAGGATATTGAAGACTGCAGTATCGCCGAATGTGCTGCGATCGCCGGTATTACACAGAATCCTTCGTATTATAATCCGTATATCTTTCCGGAACACAACAAAGAACGGCGGGAACTGATCCTTTCTGAAATGCTTGACCAGGGAAAGATCGATCAGGAAGAATACGAAAAAGCGATGAAGGAATCCGCCAGGATGAAGTTTATTTATTCGGATGATTCGGACGATGATTCTTCCCATCATTCCGGAATCTGGGACTGGTATACTGACGCAATGTTTGAAAAGCTTGTTGCGGATTTGAAAATAGCAATGGGCTGTTCCGCGGATGTCGCAGAAATGATGATCTATCAGGGCGGTATCACGATCCATTCTGCGGTGGATGCACGGGCTCAGAGAATCTGTGAAGAGATTTTCAGTGATCCGGAAATGAGACCCGAAGATCTGGACATTCTTTCCGGTATTTATGTAATGGACTATGACGGGCGTGTTCTGGCGACAGTAGGATCTTTTGAAGAAAAAGAAGGCAACCGTGTCTGGAGTAATGCGATTGACGCAGGCCGTCAGATCGGTTCCTCCATTAAGCCTCTCGCCGTCTATTCTCAGGCGATAGAACGCGGAATGATCAATTATTCCTCTAGTGTTTCTGACGAACCGATTCAAAACTATTTCCCGGATGGACGGCCCGGTCCGAACAACTTCGGCGGATATACATCCAAGAAAGAAACAGTCGCGTATGCGCTTGAGGTTTCTCTCAATGTTCCTGCGGCACGTCTCTGCTCTCAGCTGACACCGATGACCTCCTATACTTTTTTGACGGAAAAGCTTGGCTTTACACACCTTAATCCCGAGGAAGATCCCTACTCTCTGGCGGCGATGGCACTCGGCGGTGTAGCCGGAGGGATTACGATGGAGGAACTTGCTTCCGGTTTCCAGATTTTCGGCAACGGCGGTGTATATAACGAACCCTACTACTACTTCTATGTGGAAGATCATGACGGGAAGGTTATTATTGATAATCGGGATCGTCACGGGGAACAGGTGATTACGACTGAAACCGCGACGATCATGAACAAGCTTCTCAAAAATGTTATGTACGGTTATTCCGGAACCGGTTACGGCTATTCGGTCGACGGATGGGAATGTTTCGGCAAAACCGGAACAACAGATGACAACCGTGATGCGACGATGGTGGGTGGTACACCCGCCTGTGTTGCGGCGATCTGGACGGGTTATGATATTCCGGAAGAGCTGCCCAGCACGCGTTATCCGAGAATTCTTTGGAAAGAATTCATGACGAGGTATCTCGAAAACAAAAACCCGGACGATTATTCCTTTGTTCTGGATGAGGATATCATCTCTGCGACATACTGCAAGGAAACAGGACTTTTGGCAGGAACAACATGCAAGAAAACTGCGACCGGATGGTATGAGAAAGGCCATCTGCCGCAAACTTGCAAGGAAGACCATAATTCCTCCTCAAGCCGATCCAGCGCTGTTTCAAGTAAGGTTTCCAGCATCGCTTCGAGTGAAGTTTCCAGCCGCGTTTCTTCACGTGAATTGTCGGTTGTTTCTTCCGAGCCGAGCCGCGAACCGCCGAGCAGTGTTCCGCCGAGCAGTGTTCCGTCGAGCAGTGTTCCGCCAAGCTCATCTTCCGAGCCAAGCAAACCATCGTCAAGCGAATCTTCGGAAGTGTCTTCCGAGCCGAGCATCCCTTCCTCGAGCGAGTCCTCGGAAGTTTCCTCCGAGCCGAGCATTCCCTCCTCAAGCGAATCTTCGGAAGTGTCTTCCGAGCCGAGCATCTCTTCTTCGGGCGAGTCTTCAGCAGAATCTTCCGACACGAGTATTTCATCGAGTGAATCTTCGGAAGAATCCGCTGGTGAGTCATCCGCCGGAGAGTCCACGGAAGTTTCAATAGAACCGTCATCTTCTGAGGAATCCTCCGCGGAAGAAACATCTTCTCCTGAGTCGGCTGAAAGCCCGGAAACTACAACAATTGAAGAGAACGAGTCTTGACATGTGCCTTGGAATTTCAGATATGAACACAGAGATGCCGGAGATTTTTCTCCGGCATCGTTTTTTTTTGATTGACAAACAGAGAAAAGGATGATATGATATATATGCTTTTTGCAGGTATGGCGGAATTGGCAGACGCGCATGGTTCAGGTCCATGTGAATGCAAGTTCATGCAGGTTCAAGTCCTGTTACCTGCACCA
>ONSY01000119.1 GCA_900320605.1 uncultured Eubacteriales bacterium
ACCGCTTTTGAAATGGACGTCGAAAAGGCATAACAAAGCAGAGAAACCAAAAAACAGCCGGATCCGAAAACGGATCCGGCTGTTCTGCATCGAATGGGGGCTGCGCCGCTTTCAAACAGGCACAGCTGCAGCGAATTCCCGGCGATCGAGAGAATGGAGTATTACAGTACGGTTTGCCTTTTTCTCTATTCGCAACCAAAACACGAAGCTTTTTGTTCATATTGTCCATTACGTGACAATATGTCCATATAGTGTCGATTTAGTCGCAGGGGAGATTTTCGTCCGTTACACAGAAGAACACTTCCCGCTTCTCTTAGGCAGGGAAGTGCGATTATTCCTATGATTTCCTCGAAGAATAAAGCGAAGCACGATGACAGAAGCCTAACTGTTTCCATATGCCGTCTATATTAAAACAATTCGTGATGTACTTTACGGAAATCGAAATCGGCTTCTGAATACCCATTCTTGCTTTCACCTTTTTCTCCGACAGCAATCAGATTCAGTACCGTATAGCCGTCCGGCACGCCGAGCAGCGAGCGGATCTCTTCATCCGAGGTTCGCTGCTGTCCCATGCGGTTGCGGATATGCACCCAGCAGGCGCCGAGTCCGTACTGTTCCACGGCAAGAAGAACGTATGCCGAAGCGATCGCGCCGTCCTCGATCCAGAACTCGGCGGAACGCGGATCCGCTGTCTTGACCATGACAATGATCACGGCATCCGCACCGTTGATCTGCGAACCGCCCATTCGCTTGCACGCGCCGATTCTGCGGATCATGTCCTTGTCGCGGACGACGACATATTCCACCGGCCTATGCCCGAAAGAGGTCGGCGCGGTCAGCGCAACCTTCATGATCTCATTGATCACGGCATCGTCGATATGTTTTTCCGTGTATCGACGCACGGAGCGGCGTCTTGCCGCCAGCGCAAACAGATTGTTTTCCATTATGCCCTCGCAAACTCCGATTTGTTTATTTGAAAAACTAATGTAAATATACCTTATTTTTCTTGAAATTGCCATCCGCAGTATCATCTTTTTATGCATGTATTGCTGAAAAGAATCGACGGCATATCCAAGACGGTATGCCGCCGTTATTATAGATGCTGCAATATCGGCAGATATTTACTGATCAAGGGTATGACAACGTCATGCCGTTAACTCTTCGGGTCCCGGACGTTCCGAGGTTCGGCTTGAAAAAGCAAAACAGGACAGTTTTTGCGGAATGGGGGACATAATGTGCGTGAAGGATTGTAATGGAATAATCTCAATGATATATTACAACCATAGATAATATACACTTTTTAATTCGTCAGAATAAACAAGGAGACGGCGGGATGCGCTCATATGTTTTATCGATTCTGGAACCGGACAAGGTGGATCTCTCTGCCTGGATCGCGCCGGTTTTCCCGGATCCGGAAAAGGTGGAAGCAGAAATGCGGCGTGTCGTTCTGCCATACGTCCGATGGGAACCGGAAGAGGAAGCACAGACCGGAGATCTGGCGGTCTGTCGAATGGAATCAGACGTTCCGCGCTTTCAAAAGAATCGGATCAAGCTGCTGATCGGAAGCGGGATGTTTCACTCCGGGCTGGAGCAGGCCGTGATCGGCATGACTCCGGGTAGCCGCAGAAACGTTGCGCTTCCGGAGGGAGAGGTGCTCGTCACCCTTTTGGAGCTTTCCCGGCAGCAGATCCCGGAGCCTGATGATGAGATGATCTGCAAACTCGGTCTGGACGGCATCTTTACGGTAGAAGCCTATCGGTCCTATTTGTCCGAAAAGCTGCGGCGGGATATGGCGGAAGAGCTGCTGCCGGAGCCGTTGAGCAGGTTGATCCGGGTAGTGATAGGAGGCTCTGAATTTGTTCTCCGGAAGGAAGATTGGGAAAGTGTCGTCCATATGCGGATCGAACGATCCCGGATTTTGTTCCGGCAAGAGGGCATTGACATGGAGCAGGCAAAACCCGAGGACTTTCGCGGCCGGATCCCTGTGCAAAGCTTCCATGAGCTTTTGGCGATGGAACAGTCAAAGGCCTGGCAAAACCTTTGCCTCCATCTGCTGGGGCGGCACTGGGCAGAGATCGACGGGTTTATGCCGGAGCGGAAGCAATACGAAGAGGACATAAAGAGCTACTGTAAAACGTGGCATGCTTCCGAAGAAAACGCGAGGGAAGCGAATACCTGGGAAGCCTTTGTGTTTTCGGAATACGTCGACCATGCGGTGAGCCGTATGAAGAAAAACGTTATGGATCAGCTGTTGAGGGAGGATTGATAAAATGGCAATTCAGAATGCAAATCAAGCGAATTTCAAGGAGCTCGTATCTGAAGGCTTTGTCCTGGTGGACTTCTGGGGAACAACCTGCGGCCCGTGCAAGGCGTTCTCCCGGATTCTGGAGAATACGGCCGCGGAGCTGCCCATGATGGATATCGTAAAGGTCAACGTAGATGACAATCCGGAGTTGGCCGAAGAATACGACGTCGTTGCGGTGCCGACCGTCCAGTTCTACAAGGACGGCGCGATGGTCTATGATCACGTCGGCGTTATGCAGGCGAATGAGATCAAGCGAGTGATCTCGGAATACCTGTATTCCTGAATCATACAACCAAATCAATCAAAGGAGGAAATGACCATGCGAACCCTGAACAAAATTCTTTGCCTGAGCCTTGCCCTTCTGATGCTGACGATCTGCTTCACAGCTTGCGGCAAGAAGGATCCCGATCCCGTCAACACCAATACCTGCAGCTATGAAGAGATGGTGGCCTACCTGACCGCCAAGGGCTACATTGCCAAGGACGCCGCC
>ONSY01000134.1 GCA_900320605.1 uncultured Eubacteriales bacterium
CCCATGAAGAACAGCGCGAGCGTTCCGGGGCCGGAATGGGAACCGATCACCGGTCCGACATAGTTGATCTCGACATATTTGACGCCGAGCCGTTCGCGGACCAGCTTCTCGACATACTTCGCGTCTTCAAGACAGTCTCCGTGACTGATGAACGCGACGGAAGTGTCAGGATCACAGAACTTTTTCTCCATGGCGTCGACAAGCGCCTGAAGCGCCTTCTTTCTTCCGCGTGCGATCCCGATTTTGATCAGATGGCCTTCATTGTCGACGTGCATCAAAGGCATAATCCCGATCAGACCGCCGACGATCGCCGTCGTTTTGGAGATGCGGCCGCCGCGGTGAAGGAACTTCAGGTCTTCCACCGTGAACTGATGGCAGATATGAAGCTTGACGGATTCCGTGTAGTCACGTACCTCTTCGATCGATTTTCCGGCTTCTTTCTGCCGGACCGCGTACCAGACGAGAAGTCCCTGGCCCATCGAGGCCGCGAGGGAATCAACCGTAAAGATTTTCCGGTCCGGATATTTTTCTCGGAGCATCTGCGCGGCGATCTCGCCCGCATTGTAGGTCGCGCTCAGGCCGGTGGAAAACCCGATATACAGAATATCCTTTCCTTCTTCCAGAAGACCGGTCATCACGTTCTCAAAAAGCTCCACGTTCGCAGCGGAAGTTTTTGAAATGCTCCCCGCGCGGAGTTTGTCATAGAATTCATGTTCCTCGAGCGTCTGCATATTCTGAAGGTTCTGATATTCCTTCCCGTCGATCGTGTAGGAGAGCGGAACCACAAGGATTCCAAGTTTCTCACAGAAAGATTCGGAGAGGTCACAGGATGAATCGGTAATGATTACATAATCGCTCATTTGAGAACTGCCCCTTTGCAATAGATAATATATTCACACGCCTGCGCTGTTCAGACAGCCGGCAGCGCATCCTGAGAAGTCAGAAAGCCGAGGATTCGTTTTCGGATCATTTCATGCCCCAGTTCCGTAGGATGAATCCCATCGCTGCAGAGAAGCTCCTTGAAATTATGCGCGGTCAGAAACGCCCGCCGCAGATCCAGGAACGCGCACTCCTTCAGAAGCGTGATCTTTTCCACAAGATGGTTGTAGTGTTCCTGCCAGCGGTAAAGCATGCTGATATCACCGAGCCAGCGAAGAATCGCGGCGCGGTCCAGCCCGCGGGACAGAAAACTCAGATATTTTTCCGCGTCAATCGGTATTATGCTGCTGACAATGACCTTCGCGCCGGTCTCCCGGATGCGGTCGATGGCGCTGCAGTAGTCCGCAACGAATTTTTCCTCGGGAAGATGCGGCAGGAAACTTCCCTGCGGATTCTCCGAGATTTTCTTCCAGTCGAAGTCGCAGTCGTTTCCGCCGAACTCAAGCAGCACGACCGTATCGGAATTCATGTCTGAGACGGATCTTTCGATGGATCGGAGCCCGTCGCTGATCGTAAATCCCATTCTGGAACGGTTTAAAACATTGATTTCGTCTTTCTGAAAGGATTCAAACTTATGATCACTGCAGAGACGGTACTGTTTGGCCTTTCCGCAGTTTTCAGCGTAGATAACGCCCCGCAAAATTGAATCGCCGAAGATTTCTAGCTTCATAAATGACCTCACCTTGCCTGAAAATTCGATTCGGTTTCATCTAAGAAACGATATTTCCCCAGAGGGTTTTCAATAAGCGGATTCCGGAATCTCGTTATTACATTAATATAATAATCTTTTCCCGTAGAATTGTCACGCTAAACAAATCCGCCGTGTCTCTCCTGCGGAGAGTGATGCGGTAGAGCCGTCAAAGGGTTCTCTACGATTCGTAGAGTCCAGTGTTTTCTAGGAATTTTTCGCTGTTTTCTATCAGAATTCTCTTTTGAAATCTGATTCTCTCCATTTCGTTTCCCACGGCTCTACGTTTCGTGCGAGAGAAGGATATATGATTTCATGACCAGTTCTACTGTCAGGAGAGACGTTTCCGCGGGTATTGACAAAGGGATTTCAGGCTGTTAAAATACAGACGAAGAGGTGATCCCATGACCGATCTCAAACCCATCATCGCAAAAAACATCACTGAACTGCGCCGCAGCGCCGGGATGACCCAGATTGAACTTGCCGGAAAGCTCAACTACTCCGACAAGGCCGTTTCCAAGTGGGAACACGGCGATTCCACGCCCGATATCAATATCCTGGCCGATATTGCCTCGACGTTCGGTGTTTCCGTTGACTATCTTCTGACCGAGGTACATGAACCGGAAACCGATCCTCAGGAAAAGAAAGACCGCGTCCGTCATTATCAGAAGATGGTGACGCTGATCTGCTGCGCGATGGTCTGGCTGATCGCGACCATCGTTTACGTGATTCTTCGTATCACGGTACCCGATCCGTTTCCGAGCTGGATGGCGTTCGTCTACGCGGTGCCGGTCACCTGCATCGTTTATCTCGTTTTCAATTCCATCTGGGGAAACCGTTTCAACAACTACTACATCATTTCCGCCCTGCTCTGGAGTGTTCTGATTTCCATTTTCTTCACACTCCTCAAATACAACCTCTGGCTTCTGTTCGCGATCGGAATTCCGTCCCAGATCATTATCTTCCTCTGGTCCCGCCTGCATTACCGCAAATAGGAATTCTCTCCAAAAGACAATCCCCCGTTTTCGCAAACGGGGGATTTTTCATATCCGTATATGATCAGAGTTCCAGGAGCTTACGCATTCCATCCGGGTTTTCCCATGGAAACAAGGGAATTTCACCGGCTTCCCGGAACCCCTCTATGACAGCCCGGTTATCCCCCAGAAGGGATTCCGGCGTCAGTTCGGAATCATCAAGCCGTTTTTCCGCGTCACAGGCATGAGACACAATCCGGTCAAAATGATCTTTGATATATTCTTCGCTCATTGCGAGACAGCAGAAACGGATCTTGTCCAGATATTCCTTCCCAAAGCTTTTCCGCCATTCAAACGGAACATAGCATCCCTCAACGATCAGATCCTGCCCGTTCTCTATCGCGGTCTTGATCATTTCCCGGACAATCGGCCACAGATAATCTGTCAGTCTGTCATCATCCATGGGCGTAAGATCGGTATTTCCGCTTCGGATCAGCCCCATTTTCAGATGATCGATTGAGAATGCCGGATAATGATATTTCTCAATCAGCCTTTTCGCAATCACGGTTTTGCCCGCGTGCGTTGCCCCGGTGATCAGCAGAACCACGGATAACCGCCTCCTGTCAGCATATTATAAGATATCACTGCTGAGCGTTCGCAAGCAGAAGCCGCAGACGGTTCTGCTGGTTGACCTGCGTCGCTCCGGAATCATAATCGATCGCAACTATATTGACGTCCGGCTGTTTTTCCTTGATCAGACGCATCATGCCCTTTCCGCAGACATGATTCGGCAGGCAGCCGAACGGCTGGGTGCACACGATATTCTTCACGCCGCTGTGCGTCAGTTCCAGCATCTCCGCGGTCAGAAGCCATCCCTCACCCATCTTTACCTCCTGATGGATATATCCCTCCGTCAGGGTAACCGTATCACGGAAATCCGGGAAGGGCTCAAAATCACTTTCAGAGGAAATCATCCTGGAGAGTTTGTTTTTCTTGCCGCAGAGAAGAGAAAATCCGATCCGGCAGAGGATATAATTGAACAGACTCTTGCGTCTGAACAGCCTGCGGTCCAGAATGTTGTTGTACACACAGTAAAGAAGGAAATCCGCGAGTCCCGGAACCACAACCTCGGCTCCCTGTGAAATCAGGAAATCCTCGAGGTGATTGTTCCCGAGCGGAGAATATTTGACAAAGATTTCTCCCACCACGCCGACTTTCACCGCGTCACGGCGTTTCATTTCAATCGCCGAGAAATCCGCGATGATGCGGCGGTAGTTTTTCTTTACTTTCCGGTAGCTGACTGCCCTGCCGGCGCCGAGCTCCCTGCCGAGACGCTCGGTCCAGCGGTCGCAGAGGCGCTGCGCGTCGCCGGGATGCGTTTCATAGGGACGGCACTGGTTGTACAGCCACATCATCAGATCGGCGTAGAGAATCCCGTAGAGCATGCCGTGAAGCTGAGGGATCGTTGTCTTGAATCCGGGATGCTTCTCGATTCCCGCAAAACTGAAGGCGATTACGGGGACATACTCGTATCCGGCACGCCGTAGCGCCTTGCGAAGGAGAGAGATATAGTTGGAGGCACGGCATCCGCCGCCGGTCTGGAACAGCACCAGCGCGACCTTGTGAGGGTCGTAGTGTCCGGATTCCAGCGCCGTGATAAACTGCCCGATGACGAGCACGGCGGGATAACAGGTGTCGTTATGGACGTAGCGAAGACCGGTTTCCGCGATTTCCGGGCCGGAGGTTTCGAGCAGTTCCATCTTATATCCGTAGGTTTTGAGAACGCTGATGATCATCCTGAAATGCATCGGAAGCATCGTCGGGATCAGGAGCGTATAGCCCTTCTTCATTTCCTTTGTAAAGGAGATGTAATCATCGGTCAAAGAGCCTGGTCCCCCCTTTCCTCCAGCGCGCCGAGCAGGCTCCTGAGACGGATTCTCACGGCGCCGAGATTCGTGATCTCGTCGATTTTGATCTGAGTATAATACTTTCCGGAATCCTCGAGAATCGAGCGGATCTCGTCCGTCGTGATCGCGTCGATACCGCACCCGAAGGATACCAGCTGAACCAGCTCCGTGTCCTTATGTTCCGCCGCGTAGCGCGCGCTCCGGTAGAGACGGGCATGGTAGGTCCACTGATTCAGGACACGTACCTTCTGAGGCGGCTCGAGGTGAGCGACGCTGTCCTCGGATACCGTCACGAATCCGAGTGAGGTACACAGCTTGTCGATTCCGTGGCAGATTTCCGGATCGATATGATACGGACGTCCCGCGAGAATCAGAATCCGTTTCCCGTTTTCACGCGCCCAGGAAATGGCGCGCTCGCCGGCTTCCCGGATCCGCTTCATATGCGCCTCATAGGCTTCATATCCGGCTTTTACCGCGGCCCGGACGTCAGACAGCCTGAGATCCGGTTCCGTGGGAGAGAGCGCGTCAAACAGATTCTTCGCGAAAACGCGTCTGTTGTTGATATTGAGATAAGGATAGAGAAAGCGCACTTCGGAAAGCGAATCGATATTCGCGTGAAGCACTTCGGAATAATACGCGACAATCGGGCAGTTGAAATGATTGTCCCCCGCCTTCTCATCCACATTGTAGCTCAGCGAAGGATAAAAGATCGTTCTGATCCCCTGTGAAAGCAGCTCCTCGATATGACCGTGCATGATCTTCGCGGGATAGCACACGGTGTCGGACGGGATGGAGAACTGTCCCTTCTCATAGACGGAACGGTCCGAGAAGCGCGAGAAAACCGTCTCAAATCCGAGACGCGTAAACAGCGCGTGCCACAGCGGCGCGAGCTCGTAGGTCCCGAGTGCCATCGGAAGACCGATTTTTCCTCGTTTTCCCGGAACCGGAGAAAGCTTTGACAGTTCATTACGCTTGAACTCATAGAGATTCGGAAGCTCTTCGGTTTTCCTGAGGCCGAGCGCTTTCTCGCAGCGGTTTCCGGAAATATACCGGCTTCCGTCAGAAAACAGATTGACGGTCAGGCGGCAGTGGTTCTCGCAGCCGCCGCAGGTCGCAGAACGTGAGGTGTGCCGGAAGGACTCCAGTTCCTCCTTTGTCAGCAGAGTGCTTTTCGGGAATCTCATCGCGTGCAGCGCCGCGCCGTAGGCGCCCATCAGACCCGCGATCGCAGGCCGGATAACCTCGGTGCCGAGTTCCTTTTCGAACGCGCGCAGCACCGCGTCGTTATAGAAGGTTCCGCCCTGAACAACGATGTTCTCCCCGAGATCCTTCGGGGAATTCGCGCGGATGACCTTGTACAGCGCGTTTTTCACAACGCTGACGGAAAGCCCCGCGGATATATCCTCCACGCTCGCACCGTCCTTCTGGGACTGCTTGACGGAGGAATTCATAAAGACGGTGCATCTTGTTCCCAGATTCACCGGAGCCTTCGCGAAGATGCCTTTTTTCGCGAATTCGGCGACCTCATATCCCATCGAACGCGCGAACGTCTCAATAAACGAACCGCAGCCTGAGGAACACGCCTCATTGAGCATGATCGAATCGATCGCGCCGGAACGGATTGAGAAGCATTTGATATCCTGCCCGCCGATATCCAGGATGAAGTCAACGTCGGGACGGAAATATTTCGCCGCGGTATAATGGGCAATCGTCTCAACCAGGCCTTCATCCGCCCGGAACGCGTTTCTGATCAGATCCTCGCCGTAACCCGTGACCGCGCATCCGCAGATCTCGATCCGGCCGCCGCAGAGCGTCCGCAGTTTCATAAGCTGTTCCCGGACAATCTCAACCGGATTGCCGCGGTTGGAACTGTAATAGGTATGCAGGATCTGCTTTTCCCGGCCGATCAGAACCAGCTTCGTCGTGGTGCTTCCGCAGTCGATTCCGAGCCAGGCAGGTCCCCGGTAATGTTCGATCGGCTCCGTACGCACCGTCGCTTTCTCATGACGCGCGCGGAAATTCTCGTAATCCTCTTCATTCTCAAAAAGCGGATCCAGCCGGTTCCGGCCGATCCCCGCCGCGGCGGCGCTTTTTGAAAGCCTTTCGCAGAGCATGCTGAGCGAAAGCTCGGCGCCCTGTTTTTCCGCGGTCAGCGCAGCGCCGATTGCGACGCTGTACAGCGCGTATTTCGGGAAAACAGCGTTCGCCTCATCGAGTCCCAGCGTCTCGCAGAAACGTTTCCGAAGTCCCTTGCAGTAGTAAAGCGGACCGCCGAGAAACATGACTTTTCCCCGGATGCGGCGTCCCTGAATCAGACCTGTAATTGTCTGATTGACCACCGCCTGATAGATGCTCAGAGCGATATCCTCTTTCGAGGCTCCCTGGTTGAGAAGCGGCTGGATATCCGTTTTCGCGAACACGCCGCAGCGCGACGCGATCGGGTAGATTCTCTGCGCGCGCAGAGCCGCTTCATCCATCTCGTCGACGCTCAGATCAAGCAGGACCGCCATCTGATCGATAAAGGCGCCTGTTCCGCCGGCGCAGGAGCCGTTCATGCGCTCGTCCACGCCGCCGTCGAAAAAGATGACTTTCGCGTCCTCACCGCCGAGCTCGATCACAACGCCGGTATCCGGCGCTGCGCGCCGGACCATCTCGCTCGTCGCGAACACTTCCTGAATAAAGGGAAGATCCGCGCTTTCCGCCATACCCATTCCCGCGGAGCCCGAAATCATCACGCGGAGATGTTCGGGGTCGAACTGCCCGCGCATCTCTGAAAGAATTTCCAGAGCGGTCTGACGCACCTGGGAATAGTGGCGCTGATATTTCCGGTAAACGATCTCGCCGTCGCGCATCAGGATCGCCTTGGCGGTTGTGGAACCGATATCGAGCCCGAGATAATATGCTGATTTTTCTTCCTGCATCGCCGGTTCCTCCCTTCCCTTTGTGTTTTCGGCTGACCGCAAAAAGGGAAACATACGGCAATCACCGCATGTTTCCTTCTGATTCTGCCTTGCTGCAGTTATCGTTCTACTTCCCGTTTACAATCGTTTCGAGAAGCCGTTTTGAGTATTCGTAGTATTCCTGCTTGCTCTTGCTGTCCTCATGACGCGTGTCCACGATCGTACGCAGAGAGATGCGCAGGCGTCCCATACACGCTTCGGTATATTCGTCCGTATCGGTATGGAAATACGCGTCTTCTATTTTAAAATCGCTGAACGCTTTCCACTGCTGATAGGGAATGCGGATCGGAGTAAGGTCATTCGTATTGTCCGGCATCGGCTCCATCGTCTCGAGATTGACGAAGAAGCTGCTTCCGACGGACGGAATCAGATTGTCGAGCGAAACCGCGTCCGTGATGAAAATCATACTCTCGCAGGAGTCCAGATCCGCCACGATTTTCGCGGTATCCACCATCGCGGTCTGTTCGGTACCGCTGCCGTAGCCGTACTGATTGATCCGGACAACAACCTTTCCGTCGCCGTTGCGGTCCTCAGCGAGGGCAGCGAACGCGTTTTCCAGCTGTTCAACCGTGGGATCGTTCAGCTTGACCGTACTCATCAGCGCGATCTCGTAATCCGGACGGACACGGAACACGACAGAAGAGATAAAATAGACGGCCAGCGCGGTTACAAAGATTCCCACGACAAATTTCCATTTGTTGTAGTACCAAAAGTTTTTGCGCTTTTCCTTCGGTGTCAGTTCTCTTTTCTCCTCCGGCTGCTTAATCTCAGACGGATCGACTTCCAACAGATAGCGTTCTCTTGCCAATGCGCTCGCCTCCCCGGACGAAGTTCTGTGTATCTTTATTATACCGGATTATTCCGCTGATTTATCAAGAAGATGTGAATTTTTCAGAGCAGATCGGCCGGAATCTCAGGAAAACTCCCCGTCGTCCGTCACGTTTCCGCTTCCGGACAGAGGAATCGGGTCTCCGAGGAACGTCGGATCAGGCTTGAAGAGAGCCTTGAGAAAATCCTTGCCGCGCGCAAGGATCTCCCGAAGGTCGCGCATCGTCTGCCCCGAGTAGTTTTCTCCCGCGGAAGGCGCGCCCTGAGCTTCAAGTCCCAGCGCGTCCGCGAGATAGAGCGCGCGGTACAGATGATAGTTCTGTGTCACGATCAGTACCTTTTCCGCCTGAAACACTGCTTTGGCGCGGTAGATGCTGTCATAGGTTGAAAAACCCGCGTGATCCAGGAAAAGGTCCTCAGAGGGAACACCCTGTTCGAGCATATACCGCTTCATCGCCCCGACCTCGTTGTACCCTTTCGTTCCGTGATCCCCGGACAGAAGAAGTTTTTCCGAAGCCCCCGCGCGGTACAGTGAGAGCGCGCAGTCGAGCCGGTCACGCAGCATCGGACTCGGAGTGCCGTCGTCGCGCACCCCGCATCCGAGAACCAGGATGCAGTCATATCCGCCCGCGGTTTTCAGCTCCTCCCCGGAAAGGATCCGGTCTGAAGCGGAGTTTTTAACATAAAGATCGGCGCCGAACACGAAAACCGCGCCGAGTATGATCAGAACGCCGAGCGCCGTCAGCAGGCGGCGCGGCCATTTCCTTCTTGTTTTCATAGAATTCCCCGATCGTATATACCGGACGGATACCGGAAGTTCCGTCCCTCTCTATCGTTCGCCGATACACGGCTGTCATTATCAAAAAACACATCCTAATTATATGGAACAGGCACGGAAAAGTCAAGTTATCCGCTCCTTCCGGATGATAAAAAAACGCTCCGGGAACCCGGTCCCGGAGCGTTTTTTCTGCGCGCGGCAGCATTATTTGAAAACCGTATAATCCTGGTCAAAGAAAGCGGCGTTGAACGGCATATGGATCTCATCCGGGCCGCCGAGCGGAAGATCCGCGGGCGTCACCGGTTTTCCGTTTTCCGGCGGCAGCAGCGGTGCGAAAAGCGAGCCTTCCGGGGAAGGCGCGGGATTCTTCGGCGGCGCCATCGGCTTCGCGGGCTGCGCGTTGGCCGATATGCCAAGCTGATTCTGCAGGAAACGCCAGCACTGCTCAAACCAGTCGTCGATGCATGGGCCGATCTTTCCGTCCGGATGCAGAATCCGGTCCGGCATTCCGGACGCGCCGTGATCGCCCACGCTGGAGATATACACGGCATAGGGACGTTTCCTGCGCTCGAACGCCTCCAGCATCGCGAGCGTCTGGTAAACGGAAACGAGACGGTCTTCCCGGGCATGGTGGAAGAATGCCGGAGGCGTCTGATCACCGACGAGGTCCCCGTTCGGTACATAGACAAGTCCGTCATCCGATTTCTGCCCGCAGAACATCGGGCCGAACCCGAGAACCATCGCGTCGGGTCTGCCCTCTTCTCCCGCGCATCCGGCTTTTTCCATGAATTCCGGACGGTTCCACAGATTGCCTGTCGCCATGCAGATAAACGCGCCGGCCGAGTTTCCGGAAATCACGATCTTATCCTTTTCAACGCCCCACTCATCCGCGTGCTCGCGAACCAGCCGGATCGCGCGCATCATATCGATCACGACCTGAGGGAAGCGGTAATTCTCGCCGACAGGATACATATAGCTGCAGATCACATTGAAGCCTTTTCCGATCAGGCGGCTTCCGAGTCCGATCGTGTCGGACTCGCTGCAGAGCTGGAATCCGCCCGCAGACGCATGAATCAGCGCCGGTGAGGGACGGAAAAACGGTCCCGGAACCCCGGCGAGCGTTACAACCAGGTAAGCGGTTTTCTCCTCATTGAGATCAAACTTCAGAACTTTCATTTCTGTTCCTCCTTATTCTTCGGAATCAGTTTCCAGACAAACATCGCGTGGTCGGACAGTTCGAGTTCCTCCGGCGCGAAGGAAGCGCCGAACGCCGCCTTCGCCATCATCGGTGCTCCGCCGAAATCGCGCTGCATCTCGACGCGCGTGTTTGAGTAGAAAGCGCGGTCGGAAAAGCCGTAATCGATCGATACGAGCTCTCCAAGCGCCGCGTCGGACGCTTTCGCGAGTATCCGGGCTTTTTCCCGGGCGTTTTTTGCGGCGGCTCTGAGAAGCGCTGAAGAGATCTTTTCAGGGTTCTTCGCCGTAAATGAGATGAAGAGCTGAGGCTCCGCGCCGCTTGAGGCGATTCCCGAAAGCGTTTCGGAAAGACGTTCCGGCGTAAAATCAAACGTCAGCTTCAGACTGTGTGAACAGACATACCGCGCAAACTGTTCGCGGTACTCGCCGTTCTGATCGCGTACGCTCTCATATTCCGTCCGGACATTGAAGCCCGTCGTCTTAAGCTCCTTTTCACCGAACCCGAGACCGGAGAGCGCCGAGGACAGTTTCTCAATCTGATCTCCCGCGTTCCGCGCGGCGGTCTCATACTTCCTGTCTCTTCCCTCAATCTGCAGGGTCAGCTCTACAAGATCCGGCTTTACCCGGATTTTTCCCCCGCCCTGTACCGTTATTTTTCTTTCCATGCTGCACCTCATCCTCTGCGCGCCCTTTGAGGAGCGCCTGTCTTTTCTTCCTATATTCCGGATTCTAAAAAGACAGGAAAGCGCATGGCTTTCCTGTCGCAGATTCATTCTTTCTTTTCTCCGCTCAGATCGGAAAGAGTCTCCGTCTTCGGTTCCTCATCCTTTTCCGCCCACTCGTCCGCCTTCTGGGCGCCTGCTTTCGCGGAACGGACGATCGCTTTTCCCAGGCCCGCCGCTGTCGCGCCGAGCGTATGTCCTACCTCGCTCCAGCTTTCACGCAGACCGGTGTCCTGCGGGATTTTCGTCCCGTCCTTGTCGTCATCCGCCCATTCCTCAACCTTCCCGGCGCCGACCTTCGCGGATTTGTAGATGGATTTCCCGAGTCCGATCACGGATTTTCCCAGACCTTTGCCTACCTCTTTCCAGTCATCCCTGAGTGACTTGTCGTTTGCCATATTCTCAACTTCCTTTCCAAAGCTGTTTTTTCATACTGTCAGCAAAAAGGATCCGCGGCTTTGTTTCTCCAGTTACAGTATAGCACGCTTCCGATCAATCCGCAAGAACGAAAAGGCCGGGAGAAGCACGGAGTGCTTCTTCCGGTCTCTTCGTTTCAGAAAACGGTTTATTTATCCCAAATACGGTTGAGGAAATAGCAGAAATGTGCGCCGTTGCGGACAAGTTCGCGGTCAAACGGACCGTTCGGACCCATTTTGCGCATGAAGCAGAACTTGAAGTTTCCTCCGTTTACACGGAGCTGTTCCTCATAACCGGCCTCGATCATTTTCTCCTCGAGTCCGATACCGACCATTTTCGGCGCTCTGCGGGCGAATACGCGTTTGCCGTCCTTTTCGCGGACAGAGGCAATCGGATCCGTCGTATGCACTTCGTAAATCTCAGCGCCCTCGTTCTGATGGCCGTTGAGAATATATTCCGCGATCTCCAGATAACGCTCCACGTAGGACGCGTCATGAAGATCGTTTCCGGCGGCGAGAATGTCGTAATACGGACGCAGCGCCGCCCAGCGCTTCAGGTTGCGGTAGGAATGCTCCACGGAAACCGAGCTGTCAAAGAAGTTGCCGTTGAGCTCGTCTCCGCAGAAGAGAATCCGGGATTTGCGGTCCAGAAACTGAAGGCCGCCCTTCATGTGCTCGTCGATCGCGAGGACCTCGAGCGGACGTCCCTTCAGATTGATGACGTCGCCGTCATGGAGGAAAACGACCGGATAGTCGTCCGGTACGCCCATGTTCGCAAACTCGCCGAAGTGTGCGCGCAGACGGTAGGTATCCTCGGACATATAGACGCAGTCAAACTGATAGCAGTTGAGAATATGGTCGCCGTGCGCGTGGGTCAGAAGCATCCGGTAGAGCGGTTTCTCCGGACAGAGCGACTGACAGAAGTCGCGCAGGCTGCCGGCGCCGATGCCGGCGTCGATCACGATCAGTTCGTCATCGCCTTCGATGACATAGCTGTGGTCACCGTCAGAGAGAACCTGCCAAACGCCTTCCGCGACCTTTGTCGCGTGGAAATACGGTTCGCTCTGAGGACGGATATCCCCCCAGGGATCTTCCAGAAGGACGTTCTGGAATGCGGAAAAATCAAGCGGGCCTATGTTTTTGCGCCAGTTCATATCGGTTGGCTCCTTTCAAATCATTCTTTTCAGGACTGAGCCTTCTTGAGCGCCTGATTCCAGAGCGCGAATTTCTCCGCGCGCTTCTCCTCGCTCATCTTCGGCTCATAAACGGTTCTGCGTGTTCCCGAGAAGACGGTTTCATCCATCATTCCCGCGCGGATGCCCGCCATATAGGAAACACCGAGTGCCGAGAATTCCTCCGCGTCCGGAACACACACCTTCGCGTTCGCGAGATCGCTCTGGAACTGCATGAGATATCTGTCGCGCGTCGGGCCGCCGTCCACACGGAGCTCTTCGATCTTGATCCCGCTGTCCTTCTCCATCGCGAGCAGGACGTCGGTAATCTGGAATCCGATGCTTTCCTCCGCAGCGCGGATAATCTCGTTGCGGCCGGTGGTACGGCTCATTCCGGTGATAATCGCGCGCGCGTCGTTATCCCAGTGCGGCGCGGAGAGGCCGGTGAACGCCGGGACCAGAACACAGCGGTCCTCGGGATTCGCGGCGAACGCGGCGGCTTCCACTTCCCGTGCGGATTCGATCAGGTGAAGATCGTTCTTGAGCCAGGAGATAACGGCCGCGGCGTAGTTGATATTGCCTTCGAGAACGTAGTCGATCTTGCCGTCTCTGCCCCATGCGAGCGACGTCGCGAGACCGTAGGCGCTCTTCTGATACTTCGGGCCGATGTTCATCATAATTGAGGAGCCCGTGCCGTAGGTGGTCTTGACCATTCCCTTCTCATGGCATCCCTGCGCGAACAGCGCCGCGTGGGAGTCACCCATGACGCAGAAGATCGGAACCGGTTTTTTCAGAAATCCGCCGAACGTCGTCTCTCCGAAATCTCCGTTGCTCATCGTAATCTCCGGAAGGGCTTCGCGCCGGATTCCGAAACGGCTGAGGATTTCTTCATCCCATGAAAGCGTATGGAGGTTCAGAAGCTGCGTGCGCGACGCGTTGGAATAGTCGGTCCGGTAGACCTGTCCCTGCGTCAGGCGGTAGACAAGATAGGTATCGATCGTACCGAAACGGTAGTCCTGCTCGGTGCCGATCTGGTTTTCAAGCAGCCAGCGCATCTTTGCCGCCGAAAAATACGGCGAAAGCGGCAGACCGGTCGTATCATAGACCATTTCCGCGAAAGCGGGATCCTCCTCGGTCATGCGGTTGACAATCGCCGTCGCGCGCGCGCACTGCCAGACAATCGCGTTTCCGATCGGGCTGCCGTCGCTGCGGAAAGCAGTCGTCGTCTCGCGCTGGTTGCTGATGCCGACCGCCGCGATGGCTTCCTCGCTGACACGGTTGTTGAGCAGAAGCTCGCGGACCGCGGCGAGCGTATTGGTATAAATTTCGTCCAAATCGTGAGAAACATACCCTTCCGGGCTGACGATCTGACGGTGGCTCCGGTCGGTCCTCGCGAGGATCCGCCCTTCGCTGTCAACGAGGATCGCCTTCGTACCCTGGGTGCTCTGGTCGATTCCGATGACATACTTATTCATTGACAAGCTCCTTTGCGGCGTTTACGATTCCCTGTGCGTTGAGTCCGTAATAATCAAAGACCTCTTTCGAAACACCGGTGATTACCGGGGAATCCGGGAGCGCGAGGATTTTCATTTTCTTCGGGCAGCTCTGTGCGAGGACACCGGCGACCTGTGTGCCGAGTCCGCCGTAGGGAGCGTGTTCCTCGATGGTGATAACCGCCTTGACGTTCTTCGCTTTCTCAATCAGCGTTTTCTCGTCAAGAGGCTTGATGCAGTACATGTCGAGCGCCGCGGCGGAAATTCCTTCCCTGGAAAGCGTTTCTGCCGCCTCTTTCGCCGCGAGAACCATCTCACCGCAGGCGACGATCAGAACGTCGGTGCCTTCGGAAAGAACCGTCGCGCGGTTGAGCTCGAACGGAACATTCTCTTCATCATAGACGTCTTCAACCGGATTTCTTCCGACGCGCAGATACGCGGGTTTTTCATCACAGAGAAGAGCCTCAATGAGTTTTTTCGTCTGGTGACGGTCGCTCGGGCAGTAGACGCGCATATTCGGAATCGCGCTCATCGCCGCGAAATCCTGGGCGGAATGATGGCTCATGCCGAGCGCGCCGTAGCTGACGCCGCCGGAAATGCCGATCAGCTTGACGTTTGTATTGGAATAGGCGACGTCAACCTTCGCCTGTTCGTAGCTGCGGGTGCTCAGGAAGCACGCGGGAGAAGCGGCGTACGGCTTCTTGCCGGCTTTCGCGAGACCTGCCGAAATGCTGACCAGGTTCTGCTCCGCGATACCGGTTTCAATCGCCTGGTCGGGGAATTCCTTGAAGAACGGAGCCATGGAAGCGCTTCCGCGTGAATCGCTGCAGAGGACGAGAATGTCGCGGTCCTCTTTCGCATGCTCCATCAGTACATCACAGATTGCCTGTCTGTTCGGTATTTTATTCATAATCAGCACGCCTCCGCTTTCTCTTTAAGCTCTTTTTTCGCAAGCTCGTATTCTTCTTCGGTCGGAACACGGTGGTGCCATCCGGCCTGGTTCTCCATGAAGGAGACTCCGCATCCCTTTGTGGTTTCGGCGACGATGACAGTCGGTTTTCCTTTCACCTTTTCTGCCTGCGCGAACGCCTTCTCAAGCGCGTCGGTATCGTTTCCCGCGGTTGTGATGACATTCCAGCCGAAGGCCGCGAAACGGACACCGACATCGTCCTGATGCATGACGTCCTCGGTCGATCCGGAAATCTGCAGGCGGTTGCGGTCCACAACGGCGCAGAGGTTGTCAAGGTTGTACTGGGAAGCAGCCATCGCGCCTTCCCAGACGGAACCTTCCGCGAGTTCTCCGTCGCCCATGACGACATAGACGCGGCTCGGACGGCTGTCCATCTTGCAGGCTTTGGCAATCCCGACGCAGACGGGAAGTCCGTGGCCGAGAGAACCGGAGTTCATTTCGATTCCGGGCAGTTTGTTGTTCGGATGTCCGATATACTGAGATCCGAAACGGGAGTAGTTGGCGACGACGTCATCGATGTCCATAAAACCTTTTTTGCAAAGAACCGCATAGTATGCTTCCATCGAATGGCCTTTGCTCATGATGAAATAGTCGCGGTTGGGATCGTTCTGATTTTCGGGAGAAATATTCATGACCTTGTTGTAGAGAACGGTCAGGATTTCCATCGCGCTCATGTCGCCGCCGATATGGCCGGCCTTTGCGCTGCGGATCAGCTCGAGAACATCGAGCCTGAGTTCATAGGCAAGTTTCTTCAGGTTCATTCTAATCGTCGTTCCTTTCTTCGTTATTTCGCGCTCGGAGCGTAGATTTCACGCTCAACCGCCTCATTGGTGCTGTCATAAAGGTCCGGTTTGATTCCGAGATACTTGCAGGCCTCATAGAGAATCGGGACAATATCCATATGGATGCCGACGCAGTGATGGATATACGGACCGGTTACAACCTTATATTCGAGTTTCGGAAGATCCTCGACCTCGACCCATACGAAGGTACCCTTCGTCCAGGGGCCGTCGATTCCCTTCGCGTGTCCGAGCAGGAGCGAATACTCGCCGCCGTCGCCGTCGAAACGGCAGAGCGTCATCGGGCCGTGCTTCGCTTCGGCCATGACGGAACCCGGATAGTCAAATGCGACCGGGATATCGATCGAGGGCTTTTCCTTCGCGACGGAGATCGGCCAGGGACCGCAGTGCTGCAGCAGCTCGCCGTTGTCGTTGTCTGGATGACGGACCGTCCAGTCCGCGAAGAAGGTGCGGGCCTTGTCCATTCCGGCGGCTTCCGCCATCAGAGCGGTGATCGCGCCGTGAATATCGGTTTCGCAGACAACCGGGATTCCCTCTTCGTTGAGCAGGGAGTTCGCTGCGCAGGGCATGATGCCGATACCGTCCTGAAGAGCGTTCCAGCACTGGATCGCGACGGCGTTGCATCCGTATTTCGTGACAAGGTTCTTCATCGCGACCTTGAGCGCTGCGATGTTGAGAAGCTGTTCGTCGGTAACGTTGACGCACATGTTGCAGTTGCAGTATTCAACGACTTTTTCCACCTCGATGCCTTCCGCCTTGGCCTGTTTCATCGCGTCATAAAGCTCGGGCAGCGGGATCGGAGAAAGCTGGACGTTGAACTTTTCGAGCAGTTCGCCTTCGTTGCACATGGTTGACCAGAAATCAAAGGGACGCGGTCCGATCTGCAGAATGCGCGTATGGCGCAGAACGTCGACGACGTTGCAGACCGCGAGGAAATTGCGTACTCCGGCTTCGAATTCCGGATCCTCAAGGCGGCAGTTGGTCAGATAGGTAAACGGAACTTCAAAGCGGCGCAGCACCTTTCCGGTCGCGAAAAGGCCGCACTGGCTGTCACGCAGACGCATGCCGTTCTCATCGGGGCGCTCATCGCGCGGTCCCCAGAGCAGCACCGGCAGTCCGAGACGTTTTGCGAGGCGAGCGCAGACATATTCCGTACCGAAGTTGCAGTGCGGAATAAAGAGACCCTTTACGCCCTGGGCGATGAATTTCTTTGCGATCGCGTCGAGATCGTTGTCATCATAGAGCAGGCCTTCCGCGTTGATATCGTTGATATCGACGTAATCGATGCCGAGTTCGTTGAGACGATCGCGGGTAAGATTTGCGTACTTGATTGCGTCCGGCGCCGAGAAAATGCTTCTGCGCGTCGGAGCAAAGCCGAGTTTTACCATTGCCATAAACCGTTTCCTCCAAATTATCGTTTTCTTGATTTAATTATATAAAGCCGTGAACTTAATTTCATTAAATAATTCAGTAAAAGTTACTTAATTTCTTGCTTAATTCTTGAAATCGCCGTCTTTTTCCGGTATAATGGAAGCAGATTGAAACGTCATCCGGATAAGGAGGAACCTCATGAGCATCACCGCGAAAGAACTCGCCAGAAAACTCGGGATATCCGAGGCAACTGTCTCAATGGCCCTCAACGACAAGCGGGGCGTCGGCGCCAAGCGAAAAAAGGAAATTCTCGCCGCCGCGGAGAAATACGGATACGATTTTACGCGCGTCCGCGAAAAGCACGCCGTTTCCGGAGCGTTTTACTTCATTATCTACCAGAAACACGGAGCCGTGGTCTCGGATACGCCGTTTTTCAATGAACTCTCCGAAGCGATTCAGCGGTACTGCCGCGAGGAGGGAATCCGTCTTCACACAAGCTATTTTTACGATGACGAGACGCGCAGCGAGCAGATCGAGGATCTGCGCTATTCCGACTGCTGCGGGATGGTGCTGCTCGGAACGGAAATGCACGCCTCCGATTTCACCCCGTTCAAGGCGCTTCCCTTCCCCATCGTCCTTCTCGACGTCGCGATCGAGAACGCGGACTGCGACTGCGTGCTGATTGACAACGTGCAGGGCGCGTATCTCGCGACGAACTATCTCGTCTCCAAGGTCCATTCCCAGCCGGGATATCTTCGCTCCGCCTATGAGATCAGCAATTTCTCGGAGCGCGCGGACGGATTCTATAAGGCGGTGCGTTTCAACGGCCTTTCCGCCTCGAAATCCATCGTTCACCGTCTGACGCCTTCCATCGAAGGCGCCTACGCGGACATGAAGCAGATTCTCCGGGAGAAGCAGGATCTCGCGCGCTGCTATTTCGCGGACAACGATCTGATCGCGGTCGGCGCGATCCGCGCGTTTCTGGAGGAAGGCTACCGGATTCCCGAGGATATTTCCGTCATCGGTTTTGACAACATGCCGATCGGAAGCTACTTCAGTCCCGCGCTCACGACGGTCAACGTACCGAAGGAATACATGGCGCAGACCGCGGTCAAGCGGCTTCGTGAACTGCTGACAACGAAACATTTCGTGCCGACAAAGACGCTGATCAGCGTCAGTCTGGTAAAACGCGACTCCATCCGATGAAAAACGATCCCGAATATGAAAAGAAGCATCCGTTCCCAGATGCTTCCTTTTATTTCTGAAACTTATGACTGAGACTCACTGCTTTTCGCCGGATGTGCCGGATGGTTCCTGTCGACGATTCCGTGCTCCATGATATAGTCCGACAGGAGATGATAGGTCGCGGCGGTAAGGTGAACGCCGTCACCCGTCAGTTCCGCTTTCATATATCCGCGTCCGTCGTCGGCGATCTCGTTGACGGGCAGATAGAAAATCGTCTTCCCGTCCGCGAGCGCCTTGATGTGCTCATTCTTGTTGTCGATGATATACGGTTCAAACACGCCGCTCGTGATGCATTTCTCCTCGGAAACATACATGATTTCCACGAGGAAGATCAGAGCGTCCGGCTGATATCTTCTTACGACGTCGATGATTTCCTCGTAGCTTTCCATGAACGACTCGTCATCGAATCCGCATTCGTTGATTCCGAAGTTGATATAGACCTTTCCGAAGTCGTGGGTCGCGAGAACGTCGTAGATGCTGCTGTATCCTTCCACGCCCATATTCATCTCGAGCGCGTCATAGACAGAGGCGATGTCGCCGCCGTAGAAAAAGGCGTTTCCGATCGGGGCATAGATTCCCATCAGGCGTGTGCGGGAATTTCCGAAGAAAAGCGCGTCCTCGAAATAATCCTCGTCGACCTTGGTAAATTCCAGTTTTTCCGGTTCGGACGGCTCTGCCTCGCTCGAGCTGTCCTCGGTATCGGAATACACGCTCTCCGGATCGCTCTCGGAAGACACGGAACTCTCGGAAGACGGCGAGACCGAAGGCTCGGAAGGAACAGAGGACGAAGGTTCAGAAACCTGGGAACTGGAAGGCGCGGAAGAATGCGGCGCGGAAGAGGATTCCTCCTTTGCCGGCGCGGCCGCCCTGCACCCTGCGTAGATCAGGCAGAAGAGAACCGCGAACAGCAGAAGCGGCGCTTTTTTCAGCACAGTCAGAAACGTTTTTTTGATTTGATTCATTTCGGATACTCCTTATCAAAAATTCAGATACATCATCACGTTGCTGCCCTGACGGATCATCGTATGGATCGCGTAGACAAACACAGCGGAAAGAATCATGGAAACGATCCAGTTCTTATGGATCGCGCGGATCAGGTTTTCCGGCAGCGGCGTGCAGAACAGCGCGCCGCCCAGAAGGTACGGCCAGAACCGGCTCAGGACACGGATGAAATCTTTCGCCATGACGTTGATCCCGCTGTCGGGCAGAGCAAACAGGCGGGAGAAATATACCCCCAGATCGGACAGATTGCCGATCTTGAAGCAGCACCAGGTGAGCATGATAAAGAAAAGCACGTAGAAATGCGGCAGAACCGGTATTTTTTTCAGCCATTTGCCGAGGAACAGCTTCTCAAGAACAATCAGCACTCCGAGGGACATTCCCCACAGAAGAAAATTATATCCGACGCCGTGCCAGACTGAAGTCAGGAGCCATACGATCAGAAGATTCAGAACGGTCCTGCCGAGCCCTTTGCGGTTTCCGCCGAGCGGAATATAGACATAATCCCGGAACCACGTCATCAGCGTGATATGCCAGCGGCGGTAGAAATCGCTGATGGATTTCGCCAGATATGGATACGCGAAGTTCCGCGGGAACCGAAAACCGAGCATCCGGCCGATTCCGGCCGCCATTCTGGAATAGCTCTGCCATTCCAGATAAAGCTGCATGCTGAAGGAGATGATCCCGATCCAGGCGAGCGGTGTGGAGATACTCGCGTAGCCGATCGTCAGAAGCTCGTTCCACAGGATCGCGAGCCGGTCCGCGAGGAAGATTTTCATGCAGAAACCGACGATAAAGTCCCGCAGTCCCTCCTGAATCGTCACCAGGCTGATTTTCGGCGCCTCCATGGTTTCGGAAAGCTCGCCGTAGCGCGCAATCGGACCCATCTGGAATTTCGGAAACATCGTCACATACGCGCCGAACCGGACAGGGTTCACCGCAGCTTCGCAGGTTCCGCGGTAGACATCCGCGAGATAGGAAATGCAGGCGAAGGTATAGAAACTCACTCCGAGCGGAAGAATTTTCAGAATTTTAAAGGTGATCAGAGCTCCGAGATTCAGCGCGATGCCTCCCCAGAGCAGTGCTTTGCGCGCGGAAACACTCCCCGCCGAGCGCATCAGAAATCCGAGCACAAAATTGACCAGGGCGAACGAAAGGACCGCTGCCGCGCAGAGCACGGAATTCCAGAAACAGAAAAACAGACTTCCCGCAAACAGAAGGTACCCCCGGAATTTAACCGGGCATACTGCGTAAACCGCGAAGAATGCGGCGAAGAATAGTAAAAACGGTACGGACGTGAAATTCAAGTTTCTGTTCTTCCCTTCAATACGTTGATTCGCCTAAAAATATCAGAGATTCATTCTATGCTAGTGTACCATAATGTATCGGATTAGTAAATTATATTTTAAGAATTTTTGAACATCTTTTTCAAAATAAAGCGCCGTCGCGAAACGGCGCTTTTTCCATCAGATTTCCGCAGTTCTCTCTTTTACAGACGAAGAAGGAATGTGCTACGGCATCGGCTCGATATTCATATATACCCACGTATTCCCCTGCTCATACGTCAGAAGAAATCCGTTCCTCTTTGTCTCGCTCGTATAATCCGGATCGAATACATACGTCCCGCCGGCGATTCTGATCTCGACCCAGGAATGCCGGCCGAAACCTCCGTGCTCCATAGGCACTTCGCCGATCATCTGCCGTGCGTCATAACCGAGAGCTTTCGCGAGATCACAGAATGTCGACGCCATCACATAGCAATTTCCGTAATGGTACTCATAGCCGAAATCACGGAACCATTCGGCTCCCATGGAATAGTCCACGGTCATGTAAGCCCAGCGGAATGACGCAACCCAGTTGAAGGCATTCTGAAGATCCCAGCCCACTTCGTCCAGTACCGCGGCGGCCTGGGGATTCTTTTCCCGAACCTCGTCCTTGTCAACGCCCTGGTACGCGGGTGTTTCCCAGGCGGAGCTTTCCTCCCCGGAGCTTTCCTGAGAAGAGGTCTCCTCCGGAACGGAAATCACGGAGCTTTCTTCGGGAACACTCTCCTGGGAAATCTCGGAAGCAAAATCTCCGGAGGATTCCGGTTCGGACGTTTCATCCGGCGGCACCTCGGAGGAAACCGTCTGCTCCGGTACGGAACTGACCGGATCCGGCAGGAACGCGAACCGTTCCGGATGCGAAAGGAATCCGTAGACAACAGCGGCCACGACACCGGACGCAATCAGAAGAATGGACAGCTTTATAGCGGCGTCGGTCCCTTTTCCCTTTGCGGAACCGCTCTCAGGAGAAATCCGCGACGAAGCGCCGAGAACAAACGGAACACCGGGAATCATGCAGAGGAAATAGACCAGTACATAACTCACCAGATAAACCGCGATTGGAATGACCGCGAAAGACCAGACGCCGAGCGCGTAGGGATTCACATTCCAGTAGCGGAGAATCAGGCGTACGAAAACAAGATGCAGCAGATAAATCCCGAAGGACGCGCGGTCCAGCCCGAGAAGACTTTTCGTAAAAGTATTCTTTTCCCCGCTCTCAGGGTCGATACGCGCGAACAGTGAGAAGATACCGGCAGAAAGCAGAACGGTCAGCGGCGAGGCGTAGTTCAGAAGCGGACTCAGAGAACCGAATCCAAGGGCGTATCTGAAGTACCCCGCGCAGGCAAGACCGCCGGCGCCGATCAGAACCATCAGAACTGAAATCAGCCTGGGGACAGGCTTCTGAAAAAGCAGATACCCGAGGAACAGATACAGCGGATAAACCGACGCGACCGGAATCGAGAAACCGCTCTCAAGATCGAGCATTCCAAGAAGCGGCATCAACGACAGGAAAAGAAATACGACGCCGCAGAGATACCAGAGTACTTTTACGGAAAGTTTTTCCGCGGCCGCGCGGAAGAGCGGGAGCAGAAGGTACAGACCGATCAGGACATAAAGATACCATAGATGCGCCCAGCTTTCGCCCGTAAGGATGTTGCGGAGCCCCTGCCAGACTACCGCCGGACGGAACACTTCGCCGTTGAGAAGCATATCGAGAGCGCGGAACAGGAGAACAAAGACGGCGAGTGCCAGGAAAACACGCAGAATATACCGGGAGAAAAGCTTTTTAAGCGGCAGCTCCCTTTTCGGGTCAAGCAGCAAAGCTCCGGTCACCATCAGGAAACAGGGCACCGCCCAGGAAAGCGACTCCACGACCGCCATGGAGATTCCGTAGGCGGATTTGGAAATATTGACCCTGTAGAGAATCGCCGCGGAATTGACCGTATGCAGGATGACAATCGCCGCACAGGCAACGGCGCGCAGGAACGAAAGATTCGCGTAATATTTCTGTTTCATCGTTCCTCCCTATCAGTAAACAAGGCCGTCGCTGCCGATGCATCCTTCGGCGCTGTCGATTCTTGCTTTTTCTTCATGGTAAAACTCTTTTTCCAGAGATCTTGTCGAAACCCTCTCCCCAGACTGATTCACATATTCCAGATAGCAGAATTCCCCGTCTGAATACAGTGTGCAGCGATCGGTCAGGGAAAACGGTATGCTGTGGATTGTGCGGAAGAGATCGCGCCCGAGAACAAGACTCATCTCGTAGCTTTCCGGATCCGCGGCGGGATCAGCTGACGCGAAACAGAGCAGACGTGTTTCCCCGTAGACGAACGGATCTTCCTTATTCAGGGTATTTCCGGTAAACTCCTTCGTCTGGGAGCGTTTGACCGAAAGCGCCGAGATCGAAAAACCGCTGCGGTTCTCGAATGCGATCTGACTGACATATTCCCCATCCTGTGTGCCGATTGTCTTCAGCGTTGAAAAATCGACCGGTTCAGAAGCGCCTGAAGACGCACTGCAGCCGAAAAGCAGCAGCGCTATCATGAGGATCAGGGAAACAGAAATCAGGCGTTTTGCGTTCATTGTCTTCGTATTCGCTCCTTACAGCCGGGTATCAGGTCATCCCGGAATATATCCGGAACACTCTTTCATGAATATGTATTATATCACGCTTATTTCGATATTTCAACAAAATCTCTTTTCTTCATGCCGCACCGTACTTGAAATCATCCGTCAGGCGTAATATGATTATATTAAGAACATGCATTAGAAAACGGAAAGGAAGCGATACGAATGCTTTGGAAATCAGACAAAACAGGAGGCTTTTCCCTCTCGGCGGGCGGCCAGTTTCTCTTCTTCGGCTACGCACAGGCAAAAGCCTCGGACGGCCGCAAAATCGATACGCGCACCGCGCGCTTTCTCTCGGAAGAGGAAAAAGACGGAACGCTCCGTCTTCAGTACGAGGCTCAAAACGGCCTTATTCTCACTGAAATACTCTCATATATAAACGGCTCGGTTCCCTTCGCGCAGTGCGTTCTTTCCGAAAAAAACGGCGGTGTGTTGGAAACCAACCATCTTGTGCCGCTGATCGCCAACGGCAATGATGACGCGTCCCCCGCATGCTTCACGAGTCTTTTCTCGAAAATGCTGCTTGTTCCCTATGATAACGACCAGTGGAACCGCTATGAAGCCGTCCCGCTGCGCGTCGGCAGACACAGCTATGATCTGACCGTTCTGCTTGAGGAGGAAAGCCGGGAAGGTCTGCTTTTCGGAGCGATCGATTTTGACGTATGGAAGAACGCGATCGTCTGCTCCCACGCTTCCACCAGGCACCTGCTGTGCACCTGCGGCGTTGCGGATGAGGGAACGAAGGATATCTGCCCACACGGAATGCTGCGCGGCAGAAGCGTCTCTTCCGCACGCTTCGTGATCCTTTACGGGAGCGACTGGCGCTCGGTGCTTGAAGATTACGGCCGTCTGATTTCAGAACTCCATCCCCCGATTCGCTGGGAGGAGGGTGTTCCCTTCGGTTTCAACACCTTTGCCGGACTTGCGCGCAAGATGAGCAACGAGGTATTCGAACGCACCGCGGATTTCATGATCGATACGCTCCTGCCGAAGGGGTTCGGAAACAACGGCATCGTCTATCTCAACCTTGACGGAGGCTGGCAGATGCTCCCCGAAGAAGAACGGGTGCGCATCCGTGAAAAAATAAAGGCAAAAGGACAGAAGGTCGGTCTCTACGATGGAACCTTTGTCTTCCGTCCCCGCGGCGAGACAGGGTTTGAAAGTGAGATTCCCGGCTGTCCCGGGCACAAATTCTCGGAAATCATGCTCCGCGATTCGCTCGGAGAACTGCTCGAACCCGTGGACGGGCTTTACGCGATGGACGTAACCCATCCTCTCTGGCGGCAGTATACCCGCGGTAAATTCGAAGATTACAGAAAATGGGGCTACGATTATCTGAAAATCGATTTTCTCTCCCACGGCGCCATGGAAGGCGTTCATTACGATCCCGGCGTACGGACGGGACGTCAGGCGATCACGCAGGCCTACGAGTTCCTGCGTGAGCTGATTTCGCCCGAGGAGATGGGAAAACCGTTCTTCCTGAGTCTTTCCATCGCCCCGCTCTTCCCCTGCGGCTTCGGTCACGCGCGCCGTTTCTGCTGCGACGCTTTCGGAACAAACGAATACATCGAATATGTGCTCAATACACAGACCTACGGATGGTGGGAAAACCGGACGCTTTACGACCTGAACGACCCCGATCATATTGTCCTTCTCAAGAGCTTCAATATTCCCCGCGACACCCTTGAGGGAGAAGCGCGCGCCCGCTATACCACGGCGGTTATTTCCGGCGCGATGATGCTTCTCTCCGATGATTTTGACCG
>ONSY01000121.1 GCA_900320605.1 uncultured Eubacteriales bacterium
AGCGGTGTTCAACCGCGTCGAGGACAACGGAAGCGGAATCGGCGTCATCACCGCCGGTATCTCCTATGAATATGCGAAGGAAGCGCTTGGGGACAGCGTCAATTATCTGAAACTCGGTATGGTCTATCCGCTTCCGGAAAAGGCAATCCGGGATTTTGCGGCGAAATGCGGGAAAGTGTTCGTCATAGAGGAACTCGATCCGTTTATTGAGGAGTACTGCCGTGCTCTCGGCATCAACGTTGCCGGCAAGGAGAATTTCACGCTTCTCGGAGAATACACTCCTTCGATGATTGCCGCGGCGGTCCTCGGAAAAGAGAAGGCCGAGAGCATTCTGCCTCAGCAGCCGCTGCCCGCGCGCCCGCCGGTGCTTTGCCCCGGGTGTCCGCACCGCGCGACCTTCTATGTGCTTTCGAAGCTCGGCCTCACAGTCAGCGGCGATATCGGATGCTACACGCTCGGAGCGGTCGCGCCGCTGAGCTCAGTCGATACGACCATCTGCATGGGAGCCTCGATCGGCGCCGCGCACGGAATGGCGAAAGTCCGCGGAAAAGAATTCAGCAGAAAACTGGTTTCCGTGATCGGGGATTCCACCTTCATCCACTCCGGCATCACCGGCCTTTCGGATATCGTTTACAACAAGGGAACCAATACGATTATTATTCTCGATAATTCCATTACCGGCATGACCGGCCACCAGGACAACCCGGCGACCGGAAAAACAATCCGCGGGGAAGCGACAAAGCAGCTTGACCTGATCGCCCTGTGCCATGCGCTCGGGGTCGAGTATGTCACGGTAGCCGATCCGTTCGACGTGAAGCATTTCGAGGAAGTCGTCCGGACGGAAATCGAGCGTGATGACGTTTCCGTCATTATCGCACAGCGGCCCTGCGCGCTGCTCAAATCCGTCCGTTACACCGGTTTCGCCAAAGTTGATCCGGAAAAATGCCGGAAATGCAAACGCTGCATGAAACTCGGATGTCCGGCGATCAGCGTCGGGAGCGACGGCACGGTCTCCATTGACCGCACGCAGTGCAACGGGTGCGGCCTGTGCACCGGCGTATGTCCGTTCGGCGCAATCGAAAAGATAGGGTAAGGGGGAATTCAGGATGCGTACTACGAATATTATGATCGTCGGTGTCGGCGGTCAGGGAACCCTGCTCGCGAGCCGGATTCTCGGGAACGTCGCGATCCGTGCGGGTTATGACGTAAAGGTCTCGGAAGTTCACGGAATGAGCCAGCGCGGCGGAAGCGTTATTACCTACGTCAAGTACGGTGAGGCGGTCTATTCCCCGATTATTGACCGGGGAGAAGCGGATATTATCCTCGCCTTCGAGCAGCTTGAAGCCTATCGGGCACTGCCGTGGCTCAGAAAGGGCGGCAAGATGATCGTCAATTCCCAGAAAATCGATCCGATGCCTGTTATTACCGGCGCGATGCAGTACCCGGAAGGGGTTCTTGAGGAACTTGGAAAAAAAGCCGATGTCACCGCGCTCGACGCGCTGACGCTCGCCGAGGAAGCCGGCAGCATCCGTACGGTCAATGTCGTTCTGATCGGTGTAATGGCGAAAAACACCTCGATCCCGTATGAGGAATGGGTCGAAACCGTTCGTGAAACGGTTCCGAAGAATTACCTCGAGATGAATCTGCGCGCGTTTGATCTCGGCTATCACTACGCCTGAGAGCAGACGGCGCCAAACGCTACAGAAAAGAGGACGATTCCAGATGAAATATGAAATATCGAACCGTATGAGCGATCTTCAGGGCTCCGCGATCCGTGAAATATTCAAATACGCCGCGGATCCCGAAGTGATCTCTCTCGCGGGCGGAAATCCCGCGCCGGAGCTGTTCCCCAACGAGGAACTCTCGAAAATTGCGGAACGTGTACTGAGAGAACAGCCGGTTCTGGCGCTTCAGTACGGTATTACGGAGGGATATCCTGTCCTGCGCGAAGCGGTGAAGGCGCGCCTTGCCGCGAAAGAGAACATCGGCCGGGAGGGCGACGATCTCATCATTGTTTCCGGCGGTCAGCAGGGAATTGAACTCGCGACGAAGGTCCTGGTCAACGAGGGCGACGCCGTTGTGATCGAGGAGCCGAGCTTTATCGGCGCGACGAACGCGTTCCGCTCCTATGGCGCGGAGCTTCTGGGCGTTCCCGTGGAAGAGGACGGGATGAATATCGACGCGCTCGAGAAAGTGCTGTCGGAACATGAAAACGTCAAGATGATCTATACCATCCCGACATTTCAGAATCCGATGGGCGTTACCATGAGCGTTGAAAAACGCCATCGCCTTTATGAAACGGCAAAAAGACACGGGGTTCTGATTCTTGAGGACAATCCTTATGGGGAACTTGCCTTTGACGGCGTAAAAACGCCGACGATCAAGTCCTTCGATGAAGACGGGATCGTGATGTACAGCGGATCGTTTTCGAAGATCCTCGCACCCGGTCTGCGGCTCGGATTCTTCTGCGCCCCGAAGGAAATCGTTCAGAAAGTCGTTGTGGCGAAGCAGTGCGCGGATGTTCATACCGCGATGCTGCCGCAGATCCTGGCTGCCGAATTCCTCAAAGAATATGATATTGACGCGCTGATTGTCAGGATGCGCGCGAACTATGCCCACAAGTGCGCGACGATGCTCAGCGCGATGGAACAGTATTTCCCGAAGGATGTATCCTTTACCAGACCGGGCGGCGGACTCTTCATCTGGTGTGAGCTCGGCCATGGACTTGATACACTTGCGCTTTCAAAAGAAGCTGTAAAGGAAAAGGTCGTTTTCGTTCCCGGAAACACATTCATGGCGGATATCAGCAAACCCTGCAGCGCGCTGCGTCTCAACTATTCCACAATGACGGACGAGCGCATCGTTGAAGGCATCCGGCGTCTCGGAATCGTCTTTGAAAAAGCGCTCGCGGCAAAGTAAAAAAATCAGAAAGCAGGAGCTTCCCGGGAAAGGAGGCTCCTTCCTTTATGCCCTGATTCCGAACGTCCCGGCCGGTGCGGCGGTTCACCTGAAAAACAGGCCTGAATCGGCCCCGTGCGCTTGACAATCGTCCCGGAATCCATTAGAGTAATCTGTAGGAAAGAACGCTCTGCGGGGAGTATCAGGCACGGGAATCTCCAAACGGACGAGAACCGGCCTGACGACAGAAAGGAGAAAAAACGAATGCTGAATATTGCGAAAAACATAGAAGGAGATTCTGCGGTCTATCAGCTTGAAGGCCGTCTCGATACCGTAACAGCACCGGAATTTGAAAAAGAACTCGAGGAATCACTGGAGGGCATCCGCTTCCTGACGCTGGATTTTGAGAAACTTGATTATATTTCCTCAGCCGGGCTGAGACTGCTGCTGAGCGCGCAGAAGCGCATGAACGCTCAGGGCGAGATGAAGATTACCGGTGTGAACGAGACGATTCTCGAAATCTTCGAGATTACCGGTTTTTCGGAGATCCTGACCATCGAATAACACAGGAGTCATCCGAGCGGTGCGGCGCTGCCTGCCGTTTCGCCGGATTTGACAACCTGAAAAGGAAGAGAAAGAATGATCAAGAAACTGTTTCGTGAAATGCTGCTTACGCAGGTCGTCTCCTCGATGACGGTGACGGTATGCATGCTGATAGACAGCATCATGATCGGTCGTTTCCTCGGTGTCGATTCTGTTTCGGCGTACGGACTCGCGACGCCGCTGCTTCTTGTGTTCGCCGCTTTCGGAAGCCTGATTTCCGCGGGGGTTCAGGTCCTGTGCGGGAAAACCATGGGCAGAGGCGACCGGGAGGGGACAAACGCCGGCTTTACGGTTTCCATGACGCTCGGTCTTGGAATCTCCCTTCTCGGCGTCGTGCTGGTTTTCCTGTTTCTGAATCCTCTGACGCGCATGCTCGGAGCGGATCCGGGAAGTCCGGTGTTCACGCTGACCAGGGACTATATTGTCGGATTTATTCTCGGCGCGCCGGCGTTTCTGCTCGCGCTTGTCATGGTTCCGTACATGCAGTTCGCCGGGCGGAGGACACGGCTTGTCGCCGCGGTCGGCGTCATGTGTGTTTCGGACGTTGTTTTCGATCTGCTCAACGTGTTTGTCTTCCATGGCGGCACGCTGGGGATGGGCCTCGCGTCCACGGCGAGCTATTATGTCGCGCTGGTGATCGGGATCGGTTATTTCTTCAGGAAGGACTGTATGTTCCGGTTCCGCCGTCGTCTGTTTTCCGCGGCGGTCTGCAGGGAGCTCTTCGTTTACGGATTCCCGACCGTCGTCAATCAGATCAGTCTGGTGCTTCTGATTTACTGCTATAACCAGATGTTCCTGAGCCTTGAGGGGACGGTGGCGGTTGCGGCGTATTCCGTTGTTACCACCATCGGAAATATCTGCTACTGCTTCGGTTCGGGAGTCGGTTCCGTGGCTATGATGCTCGCCGCGATTTTCCACGCCGAGAGAGACCGGTCTTCCATCCGGGAACTGATCCGGGTGATGATCCGGTGGGCGGTTGTGCTTGATGTCGCTGTGACGGTGATCTGCGTTGCCGCGGCAAGACCGCTGATTTCACTTTTCCTTGCTGACAGCGGTTCCGTGACGCTGATTGCCGTCGCGGGTCTGCGTCTGTTTATTCTTTCCATGATTCCCTCCTCGATCAATTCCGCGCTGAAAAGCTATTACCAGGGAATCAACCTGCTCGGCTTCGCGGAGCTGATCTCCGTCCTGCAGAATTTTGTCTTTGCGGTGGCTTCCGCGTTCCTGCTCAGCCGATTCCTCGGCATTTCCGGTGTCTGGCTCGGCTATCTCTGCGGCGAGACGCTGACATTGCTCTTTATCAGCGTGTTTGTCTTTATCAAACGCCGGCGCTTTGCCGTTACCGCGGATAACTACAGCCTGCTCGATGAGAATTTCGACGCCGCGCCGGACCGCTGCTTTGAGCGTACGGTGCAGTCGGTTGGCGAAGCGGCCGAGGTTTCCCGTCTCCTCTGTGATTTCTGCAGGGAAAAGGGAATGGACGCGCGCACTTCGATGCTGATCGGCCTGTGCGTGGAAGAGATGACGGTCAATATCGTCGAGCACGGTTTCACAAAAGACAGGCTTGCGCACAATATCGATGTGCGTCTGGTGGTCGGGGACGAAGACCGCGTAATCCGCATCCGGGACAACTGCACGCATTTTGACCCGACGAAATATCTTGAGCTTCACCGGACGGACGATCCCGCTGCGCATATCGGACTCAGAATGGTCATGGGGATGGTCCGGGAGGCAAACTACGTCAACTCATTTGGCCTTAACAACCTGACGCTGAAGATCTGATGAGAAATCGAATCAGCGGGAAAACAGGAGAATTCCATGAAAAACTGCATTAAGACAGCTGCCGCGGTTCTGCTCTGCGTCATTTTCTGTTTTGTCAGCCTCTCCGGGTGCAGCGGGGAAAAACCGCCGCAGCTGACCTCGGCGGAAGTCCTTCACGAAGAAGAGTTCGGCGGGGTATATATCTGCATGACCATCGACGATTTCAACGCGCTGGGCTTTTCCTACGGAGACAGCGTGAAAATTGTCTTTTCCAACGGCTACGAACTTTCGGATATTCCCTATTACAACGGATATTACACGCGCAACGGGGAACCGCTTCTGGTTGCCTACCCGGGTTATCCGTATATCAAGGCTGCGATCAATAACGGGGACGATCTGTATACCGTCGCCGGTCTTCCCGAAAATGCGCCGGAAGGGAATGATTCCTCCGCGAGCACGGGGGAGAGCTGCACCGCGTCGATCACGCTCAACGAGCGCGGAAAGTACGCCGCGATTCAGAACGCGCGGGATATTCATTATTACGATGAGCGGGAACGCTATGAGTCCGATGAGATTTTCGCGAATTTCCGGGTGATCCGTGCGGGCGGCCTGAGAGAAGGGATTCTCTGCCGTTCCGCGTCCCCCTGCGACAATCAGCATAACCGGGCTCCGTACGTTGATGCGCTGATTCAGAACGCCGGCGTATCATTCATTCTGAATCTGTCCGACAATGACCAGAAAATAGAGGGATACCTCGCGCAGCCGGATTTCGGCAGCCCGTATTTTCTCTCGCTCTATCAGAGCGGAAAGGTTGATCCGATCGCCCTGAACATGAATTTCACAAGTGACGGGTTCAAGGCGAAAATCGCCGCCGGGCTGAGCGTGATGGCGGAGAACGAGGGGCCGTATCTTGTTCACTGTACGGAAGGGAAGGATCGGACCGGCTTTGTATGCATGCTGCTTGAGGCGCTCTGCGGAGCCGGATATGACGAACTCGTCCGCGACTATATGATCACCTATGACAACTATTACGGGATCAGCGAAACGAAGGAAAAAGAGAAATATGACGTGATCGTTGAGAGCGTGCTCAATCCCATGATTCAGGTCCTGACCGAAGGCGGAAACGGCGACGTGAAATCGGCGGATCTTGCCAGAGGAGCAGAGCTGTATCTGCTTGAGGGCGGCATGACATCCGATCAGATAGAATCGCTTCGAAAGCGTCTGACATGATATACAGATCAAAAAGGAGAACAGAAACTATGGAACCAATCACGATTTCACTTTCCGGAAGAATCGATTCCAACAACGCGGCGGCCGTGGAGCAGGATATTACGGAGAAACTCGCTTCGGCAGAGAACGCCGCGGTGGTTCTGGACGCGGAAAATCTCGAGTATATTTCCTCGGCCGGCCTGCGTGTGATTCTTCGGCTGAAAAAGAGCCATCCGGACCTTCGGATCTCGAATGTCAGAACCGAGGTCTACGATATTCTCGATATGACCGGTTTTACCGAGATGATGCCCGTTGAAAAAGCTTACCGGGTGGTATCCGTTGAGGGCTGTGAGGAAATCGGACGCGGCGCGAACGGCACGATCTACCGGATCGACCAGGATAATGTGGTCAAGGTCTACAACAACGCCGACGCGCTGGCCGATATCCAGCACGAGCGCGAAGTCGCGAAGCTGGCGCTGATCCTCGGAATCCCGACGGCGATTTCCTATGACGTCGTCAGAGTCGGGGAGAGCTACGGATCCGTGTTTGAACTGCTCAATGCGAGATCTTTCTCCCATATACTGGCGTCGCAGCCGGAAAAGCTTGACTGGTGCGTCAGGGAGTACGTCGAGATGCTCCGGAAGATTCACGGGACGCTTGTTCCCGCCGGAAAGCTTCCGGATGTGAAGGAGACGGCGCTTGACTGGGCGCGCTTTCTGAAGGACTACCTTCCGAAGGAAGCGGGAGACAAACTTGTCTCGCTCGTGGAAGCGGTTCCCCATGACGATCATATGATTCACGGCGACTATCATACGAAAAACCTCGAACTTCAGAACGACGAGGTGCTGCTGATCGATATGGATACGCTCGCGGTCGGCAATCCGATTTTCGAGCTTGCCTCCATGTTCAACGCGCTGCAGGGATATTCGGAATATGATCATGAAGTGATCCTGAAGTTCCAGGGATTCGATTTCGAAACCGGAAAGACATTCTGGAGAAAATCCCTCGCGGCCTATCTGGAGACAAACTGCGAGGCGAAGCTTCAGGAAGTCGAGAACAAGGCGCGCGTTCTCGGATATACGAGAATGATCCGCAGATCAATCCGCCGCGGCGGACTTGAGACTCCGGAGGGAAAGAAGGAGATCGAATTCTGGAAAGAACGCCTCCTTTCACTTCTCGAAAAAACGGATACGCTTGTTTTCTCAAGAAACGAGCTTGAAATCGAAGCGGCAACCGAACGTCTTCCCGACGTTCAGTCGTTTATCGGGGAACGTCTCGAAAAAGTCGACTGTCCGTTCAAGGCGCAGATGCAGATCGGTGTCGCGGTTGAGGAAATCTTCGTCAACATCGCGCATTACGCCTACGCGCCGGACAAAGGCTGCGCGACGGTCCGGGTGGAAGTGAATGAGGCACCGGTTTCGGTTTCCATCACATTTATCGACCACGGCGTTCCCTATGACCCGCTGAAAAAAGATGACCCGGACGTCGCTCTTCCCGCGGACGCGAGAGAGATCGGAGGCCTCGGAATCTTTATGACAAAGAAGCTGATGGATGACGTTGCCTATGAATACAGGGACGGACAGAATATTCTGACGCTGCGGAAAAATCTCTGAGAACAAAAAAACAGCAGCGCGAAACAGCGCTTTCATGCGCTGGGAAAAAAGGTGCCTTGACATGAACTGCCCGAAAATCGACTTTCATATCCATACGGTGATCTCCGACGGAACGGATACACTTCCGGTCCTGCTTGATAAAGTCAGGGAAGCCGGAATCGAAATCTTTTCCGTTACGGATCACGACGCGGTCAAAGCCGCGTCAGCCCTTCCGCAGCTGCGGCAGCAGGGGGATCCTGTCTTCCTGCCCGGGGTAGAGTTTTCCTGCAGGGATGAAGCGGGGAAGTACCATATCCTCGGGTATGGCTATGATCCGGAGTCGGAGTCTATCCGGTCCGCCGTTGATTACGGGCATTCGCTCAGAATGAAGAAGGTCACCGCCCGGCTTGATTATCTGAGGGAGCATTTCGGATTTGATTTTCCGCCCGGGGAGCTTTCTCAGATTCTCTCGCTTGACAATCCCGGAAAGCCCCATATCGCGAACCTGATGGTAAAACTCGGCTACTCGAAAACCAAGGAAGAAGCGATTGCGGAATATATCAACAAGGTCAGAATCGGCGGACCTTCCTATCTCAGACCCGAACAGGCGATTGATGCGATTCTCGGCGCGGGCGGAATCCCGGTACTGGCGCATCCGTTTTACGGCGACGGCGATCAGCTGATCCTCGGCGACGAGATGAAGGCGAGGCTTGAGACGCTGAGCGGATTCGGCCTGCGCGGAGTGGAAGCCTTTTATTCCGGATTTACGGTCCGCCTGATCCGGCAGATGCTTTCCTTCGCCGAGCATTTCGGATTCTATGTTACGGCGGGAAGCGACTACCACGGAAAGAATAAAATGATCGCACTCGGTGATACCGGCCTTGACCAGACGCTCGATTATCCGGAAGGTCTCCTGCGTTTCCTCCGGGACACGGCGGATCGTACACGGTGATCATACCTGCGTGCCGGAGGGAAAAAGGACTGCTTTTATGGGGCGTAAGGACACAGTACAGGAATAATCCCGCGATGGATTTCTCCGGCTTTGTGGTGCTGGCGGATTTCGTTCCGCAGATTGTTCAGAAAATAAGGTACTGTTCCACCTGCAGTTTTATCGGAGAACGGATTGACGGGTATGAGGAACCGTGCGCGCTTCTGACAAAGGAGGCCGCGCTCTCAAGGCGGTCAGCGGCGAACTGATCGTACAGGGTTACCGTCTGAAAGTATTCGATGCCTACCGGTCTGCCTGCGCCGTAAGGCATTTTGTGCTCTGGGGGATCGAGGACCAGGATATCCGGATGAAACCGTATTTTTATCCGGAACTCGAAAAACAGGAGCTTTTTGTCAGAGGATATATCTCCAGACAGTCGAGCCACAGCCGCGGCAGCGCGGTTGACCTTACGCTGCTCGACATGGCGAGCGGAAAAGAAGTCGATATGGGAAGCCCGTATGACCGGTTCAGCGAGGTTTCTCATCCCGGCTGCCGGACGATTACGGATGAGCAGTACGGAAACCGGATGATTCTGCAGCGCGCGATGATCCGCGGGGGATTTCAGCCGATTGACTGCGAATGGCGGCACTTCTCGCTCCGGGAAGAGCCGTATCCGGACACATATTTCGAATTTCCGGTGTCCTCTGAATATCTGAAAAGATAGCAAGCCGGTGAGCAGCGCCGGCTTTTTGCCGTTAAAAAGCAGAAACGTGAAACCGCAATGTATATGAAACCAGGAGGTCATTATGGATCCGAAATACGAACCGCTGTTCACTCCATGGAAAGTCGGAAACGTAACCATAAAAAACCGCGTTGTCATGCTCCCGATGGAAGGAACGAATATGATCCAGTGGGAGGCAAAAAGAGGTTTTGTCAAGGGAATCGGAGAGTTCTACCGGGAGAGAAAGGATCAGAATATCGGTCTTTTTATCCCTGGCCTGATTCCGCTGATCAGCGTGATCGGTGAGAAATGGCTCTATCAGCACCCGAAGGTGTTTGATCCGGTCAAACCGATCATCAGGGAGATTCACGAAAGCGGCGTGAAAATCTTCTTTCAGATCAGCGCGGGTTCAGGACGCTCGATGGTTCTTCCACCGGTTCTCAAGCCGTTCGTCAGAAAAGGCGTCCTGAAAAAGGCGTCCTCGAAAGTGCTGATGACAAAATGGTGGTACAGCGCGCCGGATCCGGATGAGCCGAATGTATGGGCTCCGGATGTCAGAATGGATGTGTTCACTTCCGAAATGATCAGCCGTTTTGTCTACGCGTTCGGTCAGAGCGCGAAGCTCTGCAAGGAGGCTGGCGCGGACGGAGTCGAGATTCACGCGGTTCACGAGGGATATCTGCTGGACCAGTTCGCAATGCGGTATACAAATCACCGGGATGATTCCTACGGCGGAAGCCTCGAAAACCGACTGCGTTTCGCCTGTGAGATTGTCCGTGAAATCAAAAAAGTCTGCGGCGAGGACTATCCCGTGTCGCTGCGCTATTCTGTCTGTTCGATGACGCGCGGATTTAATCAGGGAGCGGTTCCCGGCGAGGAATTCAGGGAAGTCGGCAGAAGTCTGGAGGAATCCCAGGAAGCGATCCGGATTCTGGAGAAAGCCGGCTATGATCTTTTCAACTGCGACAACGGGACCTATGACGCGTGGTACTGGGCGCATCCGCCGGTTTACGCTCCGCTCAATATGAATCTTTCCTATGTGGAACATATCAAAAAATATACTTCCAAACCGGTTGTCTGCGCGGGGAGACTGCAGCCTGAAGCGGCCGCCGAGTCGATCGCGGCCGGCAGAATCGACGCGATGGGCGTCGGACGTCAGCTGCTCTGCGATCCGGAATATATCACGAAAATCCGGGAAGGCCGCACAGAGGAAATACGCCCCTGCATCGCCTGCCACGGAGCCTGTCTTCCGTTCAACGGCCTCAACGGGGAAGGGACAGATCTGGATCCGTTCCATCTCGAGATGGGGCGGTGCGTTCTCAATCCCTGGACGAACAATGAAACCAGATATTCGCGCGCGATCGCGAAAAAGCCGAAAAGAATCGCCGTGATCGGCGGCGGAATCGGCGGCATGGAAACCGCGATCGAAGCGTCCCGGCGCGGACATCAGGTGGAGCTTTTTGAGAAAACGGACCGTCTCGGCGGTGTCTTCAATGCCGCTGCGGCGATGTCCTTCAAGGAGAAGGACAAGGCTCTGCTTCGCTGGTTTGAGCGGGAGCTTTACGCGACGGACGTGAAAATTCATCTCAATACGGAAATAACAGATCTGGAGACTGTCGACGCGGACGTAATCGTCGTCGCGATCGGAGCGAAGGCAAAATCACTGCGGCTGCCCGGTGCGGAAAGAGCGGTAACGGCAGCGGATTATCTGCTCGGCAATGCCGAGGTCGGGGACAGTGTGGTGATTATCGGAGGAGGCCTGACCGGATGCGAGATCGCGTACGAGCTCGCCCTGAAGGGAAAACATCCCTCTGTTGTGGAAATGACGGAGCATCTTATCGGCGCGAAGGGAATCTGCATGGCAAACTCAAGCATGCTCCGCGAGCTCCTGCGTTATCATAAGGTACCGGTATATTTAAGCTCCTCGGCGGAGAAAATCACGGAAGACTCGGTAATTCTGAAGACCCCGCAGGGCCGGATTACACTCCCCGCCCAAAGCGTTATTGCCTCGGTCGGCTATACGCCGGATACACGGTTCGCGCCAGATAAGGATCAGAAACGCACCCGGCAGACGAACGGAAAAAAACAGCCGAAGATCTGCTTCATCGGCGACTGCGATCAGGTAGGAAGCCTGAAGACGGTGATCAAAGGAGCGTATGAACTCGTTCAGAAACTTTCTTATTGAGGAAACGCTTCTGCCGGAGTCGTTTCACTTTATTAATTCTAAATCGAAATTTAATTAAAAAGATTGGTTTGACAAAGACTTTCCCCGGTGCTATAATAGCGACAAATTGGGGAAAGGAGTACGGCAAATGAAGATTTCCAGCTATGATTTCTTCTTCGGCTTTACGGGCGGCTATTTCTTTAGCCGTGAATTTGTCGTACCCAGATTGGAACCGTAAGCCGCAGGGAATGTTGTTCACCGATGCGCCTCGTCCGATTTGGGCGGGGCGTTTTTTTATGCTGACTGCTCCGGCAGGCGCCGCCGGGGAAATCATAGACTCACTGTTTCTGAAAAGGAGAATACCAGATGGAACGATATTATCAACCTGAGATCGAATGCGCCCCGCGCGAGGAGATCGTTAAGCTGCAGAGTGAGCGCCTTGCAAAACAGGTGCGCCGGGTATGGGAAAATGTTCCCTATTACCGCAGAAAGATGGAAGAGAAAGGCGTCTCGCCGGATGATATCCGCGGGATTGAGGACCTCCATAAACTGCCTTTCCTCTCGAAGGCGGATCTGCGCGAAGCGTATCCTTACGGACTGTTGGGGAAACCGCTCAAGGACTGTGTACGCATCCAGTCCACGTCCGGAACGACCGGAAAACGTGTCGTAGCCTTTTATACACAGCATGATATCGACCTCTGGGAAGACTGCTGCGCCAGGGCGATCGTCGCCGCCGGCGGAACGGACGAGGACGTATGTCAGGTTTCCTACGGTTACGGCCTGTTCACGGGCGGACCCGGTCTCAACGGCGGCAGCCATAAGGTCGGGTGCCTGACAGTGCCGACTTCTTCCGGAAATACGGACCGCCAGATCATGTTTATTCAGGACCTTTCGGCGACCATTCTCTGCTGCACGCCGAGCTATGCCGCGTATCTCGGAGAACGGATGAAGGAAATGGGACTCGGACCCGATGAGATTCCGCTCAAGGCCGGAATCTTCGGCGCGGAAGCCTGGAGTGAGGAAATGCGTCAGGATATTCAGAATACTCTCGGAATCAGGGCCTATGATATTTACGGACTTACGGAGCTTTCCGGTCCCGGCGTCGCGTTCGAATGCTCCGCACAGCACGGAATGCATATCAACGAGGACCACTTCATCGCGGAGATCATCGATCCCGATACGGAAGAAGTGCTTCCCGAGGGATCCGTCGGAGAGCTTGTGTTCACCGCAATCGACAAGGAAGCGTTCCCGATGATCCGCTACCGTACCCGCGATATCTGCTCGCTCACCCGCGAGAAGTGCTCCTGCGGCAGAACGCACGTCCGTATGAGCAAGCCGATGGGAAGAAGCGACGATATGCTCATTATCCGCGGCGTCAATGTCTTCCCGAGCCAGATCGAGACGGTTCTGCTCAATCAGGGCTACGCCGCCAACTACCAGATCATTGTGGACCGCGTGAACAATACGGACACCTTTGATGTCCAGGTCGAGCTGACGCCCGAGATGTTCACGGATAACGTCGGCGAGATCCAGACACATCAGAAGAAACTCGAGGCCGCGCTGATTTCAATGCTTGGAATCCGTCCGAAAGTCACACTCGTTGCTCCGAAGACGATCGCGCGCAGCGAAGGCAAGGCGGTCCGTGTGATCGACCGCAGGAAAATCTGAGGAAAAAGTTCTGCAGACAATCCGGTCAACCGACGAAATACGAAAAGGAGAATGAATATGAGTATCAAGCAGATATCTGTTTTTCTGGAAAATCAGCCGGGCAAGCTTTTTGAGATGACAAAGGTTCTTGCGGAAGGTCAGGTGGATATGCGCGCTCTTTCCCTCGCGGAAACGACGGATTTCGGGATCGCGCGCCTGATCGTTGATAATACGGATAAAGCGGCCGCCGTTCTTCGCGACAGCGGATTCATCGCGACGGAAACGGACGTGCTGGCGTTCGCGGTGCCGAACACGCCGGGCGGACTTCACCGGCTTCTGGAGGAATTCAACTATACCGCGGTCAATATTGAATATATGTATGCCTTCCTCGGAAGCGCGGACAAAAACAACGCGTATATGATTTTCCGTGTTTCACAGCCGGGCTACGCCGAGGCGGCGCTGAAAAAGCGCGGACTTGAACCGCTGACACAGGAAATGATCAAAAATATCTGACCCGCGGCTTCATGGAAACGCAGCAGGGGATACCGCAGCAGCGGTGTCCCCTGTACTGATGCTTATTTTTATAAATAATTATAGAATAAATTTACGATTTGCTATTGACATTTCAAGCACATTTCTTTATAATGTATGCATAAATAATGCATAGGAGCGTATATTATGAATAAAAAAGATATTAAAAAAGTCGTTCTCGCCTACTCCGGCGGACTGGATACGTCGATCATTATCCCCTGGCTCAAGGAAAACTACAATAACTGCGAAGTTATCGCGGTTTCCGGCAACGTCGGACAGGCGGACGAGCTTGACGGACTCGAGGAAAAGGCGCTTAAGACCGGTGCTTCGAAACTGTATATTCTTGATCTGACGGATGAATATGTGAATGAATATATCATTCCGACCATGAAAGCCGGCGCGGTGTATGAAGATTATCTTCTCGGGACGAGCCACGCCCGTCCGTGCATCGCGAAGGGTCTTGTCGAGATCGCGCTCAAGGAAAACGCCGACGCGATCTGCCACGGCTGTACCGGAAAAGGAAACGATCAGGTCCGCTTTGAGCTCGCAATCAAGCATTTCGCCCCGAATATGCCGATCATCGCGCCGTGGAGAGAATGGACCATCCAGTCGAGGGAAGAGGAAATCGACTACGCCGAGGCTCACAACGTACCGCTGAAAATCAACCGTGAAACGAATTACTCGAAAGACAAGAACCTCTGGCATCTGTCCCATGAGGGGCTTGATCTCGAAGATACCGGAAACGAGCCGCTCTATGAAAAGCCCGGTTTCCTTGAAATGGGCGTGTCGCCGCTGATGGCGCCGGATGAGCCGACTTACCTGACGCTCGATTTCGAACAGGGTGTTCCCGTAGCGCTCAACGATCAGAAACTCAGCGCGAAAGAGATTATCCTCGCGCTCAACGAGCTCGGCGGCAAAAACGGAATCGGCCTGCTTGATATCGTCGAAAACCGTCTTGTCGGCATGAAGTGCCGCGGTGTCTACGAGACCCCGGGCGGAACAATCCTCTACAAGGCGCACGAGTATCTTGAGTCGGTCTGCCTCGATAAGATGACGATGCATGAAAAGCAGAAGCTTTCGATCACCTACGCGGAACTGGTATACAACGGCCAGTGGTTCACACCGCTGCGTGAGGCGCTCGCGGCGTTCGTTGACAAAACACAGGAGAAAGTGACCGGAAAGGTCAAACTCAAACTCTATAAGGGAAATATCATCAAGGCGGGCGTCTGGAGCGACTATTCGCTTTACAGTGAGGACATCGCGACCTTCGGGAAGAGCGATTACGATCAGAAGGATTCCGCCGGCTTTATCAATCTCTACGGTTTGCCGATCAAGGTACAGGCAATAGTGGACGGTAAAAAGTGAGAGAAAGCCGCCCGGTCAGGGCGGCTTTTTCGCAGAATCCGCAGTTCCGGGATTTATCCGGACAGAGCGGAATCCCAGACGAAAGGATGTACGAAAAAGATGGCAAAAATCTGGGCGGGAAGAACCGACGGAGCGATAGATCTCGCCGCGGACGGATTCAATTCCTCACTCCCGTTTGACAAAAGGCTTTACCGCGAGGATATTACCGGAAGCATGGCTCACGCGGCGATGCTCGGAAAAGCGGGTATCCTGACGGAGGAGGAGGTCGGTGTCCTGATTGACGGACTTTCCGGTATTCTGGAAGATCTGGAAAACGGCTCGCTTTCGTTTGACCCGGACGCGGAAGATATTCACTCGTTTGTCGAGCAGGTTCTGACCGAACGCGTCGGCGAGGCCGGAAAGAAACTTCATACCGCCCGCAGCCGGAACGATCAGGTCGCGCTGGATCTGAGACTTTATCTGCGCGGGGAGATCGATCAGATCAAAACCGCGGCGGCGGATCTGGCGATGAAGGTAACGGAGAAGGCGGAACAGTACAAGTCGCAGATCATGCCCGGATATACGCACCTTCAGAGGGCGCAGCCGGTGACCTTCGGCCATCATCTGATGGCTTACGTCATGATGCTGCTGCGTGATCTTGACCGTCTGTCCGACACACGCACCAGAGTCAACGTTTCCCCGATCGGCTGCTGCGCTCTGGCGGGAACCACCTACCCGACCGACCGCTGTTTCGAGGCCGAAAAGCTCGGCTTTGAGGGAATTGCCCTCAATTCGATCGACGGTGTCTCCGACCGGGACTTTGTTCTGGAACTGCTTTCGGATCTCGCGATTCTGATGATGCATCTTTCGCGTTTTTCCGAGGAAATCTGCCTCTGGGCTTCCTTCGAGTTCCGTTTCGTCGAACTGTCGGATGCCTTCACCACCGGATCGTCGATCATGCCTCAGAAGAAAAACCCGGATATCGCCGAACTTGTAAGAGGCAAGACCGGCAGAGTCTACGGCGATCTGATGGCGCTGCTCACGACGATGAAAGGACTGCCGCTTGCGTATAACAAGGATATGCAGGAGGACAAGGAAGCGGTTTTCGACGCGTGCGACACAGTGAAGAAATGCCTCGAGGTTTTCGGCGGCATGATCGGCACCATGAAAGCCTGCGGTGAAAATATGCGCTCGGCGGCCGCCGGCGGATTTATCAACGCGACCGATCTCGCCGATTATCTTGTCGGCAGGGGAATGCCGTTCCGCACGGCGTATAAGATTTCAGGCGGAATCGTGGCTTACGCCCAGAACAGCGGCAAGACACTTGAAGAAATGACTTTAACGGAATATCAGACTTTTTCGCCGCTCTTTGACGAGGGCGTTTTTGAGGCGGTGAACCTCGAAAACTGCGTGGCGCGCCGCACGAGTACCGGCGGCACGAGCGTGGGTTCGGTGGAATCTCAGATCGCCTATGCAAGGGAGGCATTATCAGTATGAAAACAGTATTTATTGACGGTGCGGCCGGAACAACCGGCCTCAGAATTTATGACCGTCTGAAGGAACGGGAAGATCTCGACCTGATTCTTCTTCCGGAAGAAGCGCGCAAAGATCCTCAGAGAAGAAAAATGGCGCTCAACGCGGCGGATATCGCGTTCCTCTGTCTGCCGGATGCGGCGGCGCAGGAAGCGGTCGCCATGATCGAAAATCCGGAAACCGTTGTGATTGACACTTCCACGGCGCACCGCACCGCGCCGGGCTGGGTTTACGGATTTCCGGAGATCGGCGGGAGGTATGAGGAGATTCAGAACGCGAAGCGCATCGCGAATCCCGGCTGCCACGCTTCGGGCTTCATCGCGCTTGTCGCGCCGCTCGTGGAAGCCGGCGCTCTGAAACCCGACACGAAACTTTCCGCGTTTTCCCTGACCGGTTACTCCGGAGGCGGAAAATCGATGATTGCCCAGTATGAGAGCGAAAACAGAGATCCGCTTTTTGACGCGCCGCGTCTTTACGGCCTGACGCAGAACCACAAACATCTCCCCGAGATGTCCGCGGTCGCGGGCCTTCGCGCGTCTCCGGTTTTCTGCCCTGTCGTGGCTCCGTATTACGCGGGGATGGAAGTGATCGTGCCGCTTTTCCGCGATCAGATTCCATGTGATATCAAAGGGCTCGCGCGCATCTATAACGGATACTACGGAACGGGCAGAGGGCTCGTGTCCTTCCGGGAGAATAACGATGAATCCGGCTTCCTTTCCGCCGGAGGCTTTTCGGGACGCGACGACATGGAAATCTCCGTTTTCGGAAACGCGGAGCGTATTCTGCTGATCTCCCGTTTTGACAATCTCGGGAAAGGCGCTTCCGGTGCCGCGATTCAGAATATGAATCTGGTCCTCGGCGTCTCTGAGACCAAGGGTCTCGATCTTGGAATCTGAAGAGGAAACAAAGATGGACAATCTTGAACTGAGCGTAATGACAATCGGGGATTATCCCGAAGTCAGCAAGCTCTGGAATACGATACACGGATTCGCGATCCGCAGCGTGGATGATTCCTATGAAGGCGTCGAACGCTTTCTCAGACGCAATCCGTCCACCTCTGTCGTCGCTAGGGTGAACGGCGAGACCGTCGGCGCGGTTCTGTGCGGCCACGACGGCAGAACGGGCTGCTTCTATCATGTCTGCGTGCGGGAGGATTTCCGGCGCAGAGGGATCGGCAAAGCGATGGTTCTGTTCTGCGTCAGAGCGCTGAGAGAGGAAAAAATCAGCAAGATTTCGCTGATCGCCTTTACGAACAACGATGCAGGAAACGCGTTCTGGAAGGAAATCGGCTGGAAAAAGAGAAACGATCTGAACACCTACGATTACGTTCTGAACGAGGAGAATATCGTTCGTTTCAATACCTGATGAAAGGAAGAGAGCACATGAAAATCATCCCGGGCGGCATTACTGCCCCGATCGGCTTTGAAGCGGCCGGTATTGAAGCGGGAATTAAATATGAAAACCGCAAGGATATGGCGATCATCTATTCCGAAAAGCCCTGCGTCGCAGCCGGAACATTCACGAGCAACGTCGTCAAGGCGGCTCCGGTACAGTGGGACAGAAAACTGATCGAGGAGAGCCCGTTCGTTCAGGCTGTGATTGTCAATACCGGAATCGCGAACGCGGCGACCGGAAGAGACGGTTACGACTGCTGCGCACAGACCGCCGAAGAGGCTTCGAAGCTGCTCTCACTGCCTCAGGAGGCGGTTCTGATCGGCTCGACCGGCGTGATCGGTCCGCTGCTGCCGATGGATCGGATCAGGGCGGGCGTCGCGCGTCTGGTCAGGGAAAAAGCGCACTGCGAAAAGAACGGATCCGACGCCGCACAGGCGATCATGACGACTGATACCCATCCGAAGGAATTCGCCGTATCGCTGGAGATCGGCGGGAAAACGGTTACGATCGGCGCCATCTCAAAAGGATCCGGCATGATCCATCCGAACATGTGCACGATGCTCAGCTTCGTCGCGACGGACGCGGTGATTTCGAAAGAGACGCTGACCAAACTGGTGAAGGCGGACGTGAAAGATACCTATAACATGATTTCGGTCGACGGGGATACGTCGACCAACGATACGTTTGTTGTAATGGCAAACGGGATGGCGGAGAACCCGGAAATCCTTCCGGGAACCCCGGAATACGCGGCGTTCGCGCAGGCGCTGCACGCGGTCAACGAGCATCAGGCGAAGGCGCTCGCCGGCGACGGGGAAGGATCTACGGCGCTTGTCGAATGCACGGTCAGAAACGCTGATACGAAAGAGAACGCGCGGCTTCTGGCTCGGGCGGTCATTTCCTCAAGTCTGACGAAAGCCGCAATCTTCGGCCATGATGCCAACTGGGGAAGAATCCTCTGCGCGCTCGGCTATTCCGGCGCTTCGTTCGATCCCGAAAACATGGAACTGTTCTTCGAGGACGGCGGGACAAAAATGCTGATCTATCAGGACGGACACGGGACGGATTACAGTGAGGAGGAAGCGTCGCTGCTGCTTTCAAAACCCGAGGTCCGTATTGTCGCAGACATGAAGATGGGTTCCGAGCAGGCGACAGCGTGGGGCTGTGACCTGACATACGATTATGTGAGAATCAACGGCGATTACCGTTCGTAGGAGAAAGGGGTCAGACAGATATGCAAACAGATTTTTCAAACGCGGAACGGGCGGAGATCCTGACGCAGGCGCTGCCCTATATCAAGCGGTATGTCGGCAAGATCGTCGTTGTCAAATACGGCGGAAACGCGATGATCAACGAGGACCTTAAGGAACAGGTAATGGGAGACATCGTCCTTCTGCAGCTGATCGGCGTGAAAATCGTTCTGGTTCACGGCGGCGGCCCCGAAATCAGCGAACTGATGGAGAAACTCGGGAAAAAGCCGGAATTCGTGGACGGCCTGCGCGTCACCGACAAGGAAACGGTCGATATTGTCCAGATGGTTCTTTCCGGGAAAGTCAACAAGACGCTCGTCAATCTTCTGGAAGCGCGCGGCGGGCACGCGATCGGGCTTTCAGGCATGGACGGCAGCATGATCACGGCGCAGGTCCGGGATCCCCGTCTCGGATATGTCGGCAGGGTGACGGACGTGAACATCAAGCCGGTCACGGATCTGCTTGAGAAAGGATATATTCCGGTTATCTCAACCGTGGGCAGCGATCATGACGGAAACGCGTACAATATCAACGGGGACACCGCCGCGGCGTTTATCGCCGGGGCGCTCGGTGCCGAACGTCTGATCATGATGACGGATATCGACGGAATTCTCCGCGACAGAAGCGATCCCGCTTCCCTGATTTCGGAGCTGACGGTGGAGGAAGTCGCCCAGCTGACCGAGAGCGGAGTGATTTCCGGAGGAATGATTCCCAAAGTGGAATGCTGTCTTGAGGCGCTGCGGGAAGGCGTCAAGAATGTGGTTATACTCGACGGAAGAGTGCCGCATTCGATCCTGATGGAGCTTCTGACCAATGAAGGCGCCGGCACCTGGATTCATACGAAGGAGGATACCTGATGAATTTAAAAGAACGCGACGATCAATATATAGCGCATACCTATAAACGCTTTCCCGTTGAAATCGTTTCCGGGAAAGGCTCGCTCGTTTTCGATGAGAACGGGAAGCGATACATCGACATGGGGTCCGGTATCGCGGTAACCTCGTTCGGCATTTCGGATGAACTCTGGGTCAAGGCGGTCACGGATCAGCTTTCCAGAGTGCAGCACACCTCAAACCTCTACTATACAAAGCCCTGTGTCGATCTGGCGCAGCTGCTCTGCGAAAAAACCGGAATGAAGAAAGTCTTCTTCTCAAATTCCGGAGCGGAAGCGAATGAATGCGCGATCAAAATCGCGCGTGAATACGCCTGCCAGAATCTCGGAGAGGACTATTACAAAATCATCACGCTGAAGGGAAGTTTCCACGGACGGACGATCACGACGCTGTCCGCGACTGGCCAGGAGCATTATCATGAGAAGTTCCGCCCCATGACTCCGGGATTCCTTCATGTGGAACCGGGTGATACGCAGGGACTCAGGAAGCTTTTCGAAACTGAGAAAATCGCCGCGGTTCTCATTGAGTGTATCCAGGGAGAAGGCGGCGTGATCGAACTTGATCCCGATTTTGCGAAAGAGGCGCAGGAAATCGCGCACGGCTGCGGAGCCCTTCTGATGGTCGACGAAGTCCAGACCGGGAACGGAAGAACGGGAACACTGTATGCCTACGAAGGCTACGGGCTTTCACCGGATGTCGTATCCACGGCAAAAGGCCTCGCGGGCGGGCTGCCGCTCGGAGCCACCATGATGAATGAAAAGGTCGAGAATGTGCTCGGATACGGGGATCACGGATCGACCTTCGGCGGAAATCCGATCGCGGCCGCCGGCGCAGTCAGCATCCTTGAGCGGATTGACGACGCGTTCCTCGCGCAGGTACGCAGAAAGGGAGAACTGCTGAAAAAGGCCTTCGCTTCCGGGAGCGGCATCGAGGCGGTTTCCGGACGCGGTCTGATGATCGGCATCAAGACCGTAAAGCCCGCCGGGGAAGTCGTGCAGAAGGCGATGGAAAAAGGCGTGCTCTGTCTCACTGCGAAAGACAAGGTCCGGCTGCTGCCGGCACTCAATATACCAGAGGAACTGCTCATTGAAGCTGCCGGAATCATCAGGGAAGCGGCGGCGCTGTAAGAAAGAGGGGAAAACATGAATTTTACCGGAAGAAGCTTTCTGACACTTCTCGACTATACACCCGATGAGATTACCTATCTGCTCAATCTGGCGGCAGATCTGAAGGAAAAAAAGAAAAACGGAGAGGTGCACGCGTACCACACGGGAAAAAACATCGCTCTGATTTTTGAAAAAACCAGCACCCGCACGCGCTGCGCGTTTGAAGTGGCGGCGGCGGATCTCGGAATCCACCCGGTCTATCTCGATCCATCGGGATCACAGATCGGAAAAAAGGAAAGCATTGCCGATACGGCGCGTGTGCTCGGCCGTATGTTTGACGGAATCGAGTACCGCGGATACGGACAGGAACTGGTCGAACAGCTCGCGAAATACGCCGGAGTGCCGGTCTGGAACGGACTGACGAATGAATATCATCCGACTCAGGTGCTGGCCGACCTTCTGACAATCCGGGAGCATTTCGGAACACTCAGGGGGAAAAAGCTCGTGTTTATGGGTGACGCCCGCTACAATATGGCGAATTCCCTGATGATCGGATGCGCTAAAATGGGAATGCAGTTCACCGCCTGCGCGCCGAGCGCGTATTTCCCGAATCCGGAACTTGTGAAAACCTGTGAGGAAATCGCGCAGAAGACCGGCGCCGTCCTATCTTTTGACGAAGATCCGATGAGCGCGGTGCAGGGGGCGGATGTGATCTATACGGATGTCTGGGTTTCCATGGGTGAACCCGACAGCGTCTGGAAGGAGCGCATCGAAGCGCTTACTCCCTACAGAGTGACGGCGCAGGTCATGAAACAAGCCGGCGAAACGTGCCGGTTCATGCACTGCCTGCCCTCGTTCCACGATCTGGGAACAACGATCGGGAAAGACATCTATGAGAAATTCGGAATCGACTGTATGGAAGTAACCGACGAGGTTTTCGAAAGCGGACAGTCGATCGTGTTTGATGAAGCGGAGAACCGCATGCATACCATCAAGGCGGTTATGGCGGCGACTCTCTAAGGAGGAACTATGGCGTATTTAGTGCTGAGCAACGGCGCTGTATTTGAAGGGGAGCGTATCGGCGCGCCCGGGGACAGCCTCGGAGAACTGGTGTTTACCACGGGTGTGATCGGGTATCTGGAAACGCTGACCGATCCCAGCTACGCGGGACAGATCGTCATGCAGACCTTTCCGCAGATCGGAAACTACGGCGTGATTGAAGAGGATTTTGAAGGAGAAAGCGCCGCGGTGGGGTATGTCGTGCGCGAACTGTGTGACACACCTTCCAATTTCCGAAGCCAGTATGACCTGGACACGTTCCTGAAAAACAATCATATTCCCGGAATCTGCGGCGTGGATACGCGCGAACTGACCCGCACCCTGCGGGAAAAGGGCGTAATGAACGCGATGATCTGCGATGAGATTCCGAAGGATCTTTCCGTGATCTCCGGCTATCGGATCCGCGGAGCGGTTGAAGGCGTAAGCTGCAGGGCTCCGAGAGTCTTCCTTCCGCAGGGAGAGGCTAAATACCGCGTAACCCTGATTGACTACGGCGCAAAACGGAATATTATCAGAAGCCTTCTCAACAGAGGCTGCGAGGTGACGGTGGTTCCCCAGAACACATCCGCCGAGGAAATCCTTTCGGCGGATCCCGACGGGATCATGCTTTCGAACGGTCCCGGTGATCCGCAGGAGAACACGTTCTGCATCGATCAGATCCGCAAACTGATGGGCAGAAAACCGCTGTTCGGCATCTGCCTCGGGCATCAGCTGACGGCGCTCGCGATGGGCGGGAAAACCGAGAAGCTCAAATACGGCCACCGCGGAGCGAATCAGCCGGTGAAAGAGGTCGGCGGAAACAGGACGTACATTACGAGTCAGAACCACGGCTACACGGTAATCAGCGACAGCCTGAAGGGTGTCGGCCGTCTGTCTTTTGTCAACATGAATGATCAAAGCTGCGAGGGCATGGAGTACCCGGGCAAAAACTGTTTTACGGTACAGTTCCATCCGGAAGCCTGCGCCGGCCCGTGCGACACGTCTTTCCTGTTTGACCGCTTTATTTCCATGATGGGAGGGAAAGAGCATGCCGAAGGATAATTCGATCCGCAAAGTGCTGGTGATCGGTTCCGGTCCGATCGTGATCGGTCAGGCCGCGGAATTCGACTACGCCGGCGCTCAGGCCTGCCGTGTGCTTCAGGCAGAGGGAATCAACACCGTTCTGGTCAATTCCAATCCCGCGACCATCATGACGGACAAACATCTGGCGGACGAGATCTATCTGGAACCGCTCAACGCGGAGACGGTCGCCCGCATTATCGAAAAGGAGCGTCCGGACGGACTCCTGGCCGGACTCGGCGGACAGACCGGACTTACCATCGCGATGCAGCTGACGCGAAGCGGCGTGCTCGAAAAGTACGGCGTGAAGCTGCTCGGCTCCGGGATTGACGCGATTGACAAGGCGGAAGACCGCGAGCTGTTCCGTGATACCATGCGGGAGATCGGTCAGCCGGTTGTTCCTTCGGATATCGCGCAGGACGTCGAAACCGCTCTTTCAATCGCCGAAAGAATCGGATACCCCGTGATCGTACGCCCGGCGTTTACGCTGGGAGGAACGGGCGGCGGAATTGCCGACACCAGGGAAGAGCTTGCCCAGATCGCCAAAACCGGACTGGATCTTTCGCCGATCACACAGGTTCTGATCGAGAAATGCATCTCGGGATGGAAGGAAATTGAGTTTGAAACCATGCGGGACAGCGCCGGCAACGTCATTGCCGTATGCTCCATGGAGAATTTCGACCCGGTCGGAATTCATACAGGAGACTCCATTGTAACGGCTCCGGCCCTGACCCTTTCGAATAAGGAATACCAGATGCTGCGTACGGCCGCGCTGGATATCGTTACCGCCATCGGAATTGAAGGCGGCTGCAACTGCCAGTTCGCGCTCAATCCCGACAGCTTTGAATATGCCGTGATTGAAGTCAATCCGCGTGTCTCGCGTTCCTCCGCGCTTGCTTCCAAGGCAACCGGATATCCGATCGCGAAAATTACGACAAAGATCGCGCTGGGCTATACGCTCGACGAGATTCCGAACGATATCACCGGGAAAACCTGCGCCTGCTTCGAGCCGGCGGTGGATTATGTCGTTGTAAAATTCCCGAAATGGCCGTTTGAAAAATTCGCGGGCTCGAGCCGCAGACTCGGAACCCAGATGAAAGCGACCGGTGAAGTGATGGCGATCGCGCAGAGTTTCGAAGCGGCTCTGATGAAGGCTGTCCGCGGCGCGGAAATCTCCCTCGATACCCTCAACGCCCCTCCGGTTTCGGACGATCCGCTCGAAGTGCGCCTGAAAGCGCAGGATGACCGGAGAGTGTTTACCGTCTTTGAGGCGATCAAGGCCGGGATGGCGCTCGAGAAAATCCATGAAATTACCATGATCGACCTCTGGTTCCTTCACAAGATGAAGAAACTGGCTGATTTTGAGGACGGGCTCGAAAAAAACGGGCTTCTTGAAGGCGATTATGAAAAAGCGAAACGCCTCGGATACACAGACGCGGCCATCCGCCGTCTGAGCGGGGCGGAGGAACTGCCCTCGATGCCGTTTTCCTATAAAATGGTGGATACCTGCGCGGCGGAATTTGACGCGCAGACACCGTATTTCTATTCCTGCGTCGATAAAGCCTGCGACGCGCGCAGATTCCCGCGCAGCGGACGTCCCGTGATCCTGGTTCTCGGTTCGGGACCGATCCGGATCGGACAGGGAATTGAGTTTGACTACTCTTCCGTCCATTCGGTCTGGACGCTGCAGGAAGCGGGTTACGATGTGGTCATCGTCAACAACAACCCGGAAACCGTTTCCACCGACTTCGACACGGCGGACCGCCTGTATTTCGAACCGCTGACGCCGGAGGATGTCTGGAACATCCTTCAGGTTGAAAAACCGATCGGTGTCGTTGTCGCGTTCGGCGGACAGACGGCGATCAAGCTGACCGGTTTCCTGGATTCACGCGGTGTGCGCATTCTCGGCACATCCGCCGAAGGAATCGATATCGCGGAGGACCGCGCAAGGTTTGACGCCCTTCTGGAGAACTTCGGCATCCGGCGTCCGCGCGGCGAAGCGGTCACAACGCTCGAGGATGCCGTCCGCGCGGCGGGTGAACTCGGCTATCCCGTTCTGCTGCGTCCGTCCTATGTGATCGGCGGGCAGAACATGACCATCTCCAGAAACGAAAATGAAACATCCGCCTACATGCAGAGAATTCTGCAGGGCGGGATAGAAAACCCCGTATTGATCGACAAGTACATGCCCGGCGTGGAACTGGAAGTAGACGTCATCTCCGACGGAAAGGACGTTCTGATTCCGGGCGTTATGGAACATATTGAACGCGCCGGAGTTCACAGCGGTGACTCCATCGCGGTTTATCCTCCGTACAATCTCAATGATCCCCAGCTTTCCAAGATTTCGGAAGTTTCCGAAAAGCTCGCGCTCGCGCTCGGAACGAAAGGACTCGTCAATATTCAGTACCTGATTTTCGAAAACGAGCTTTATGTGATCGAGGTCAATCCGCGCGCATCCAGGACAGTTCCGTATATCAGCAAGGTGACGGGTGTGCCCATGGTGGACCTCGCTTCCCGGGTTATGCTGGGCGAGTCTCTGCGCAGTCTCGGTTTCGGGGTCGGGCTCTACCGCACGCCTCCGTACGTCGCGGTCAAGGTTCCTGTATTCTCCTTTGAGAAGCTCAGTGACGCGAACTCGATCCTCGGTCCGGAGATGAAATCAACCGGCGAGGTGCTCGGACTCGGCAAGACCGTGGCGGAAGCGCTGTACAAGGGACTTTCCGCTGCGGGATTCACGATTCCAAGCCCATCGGAGAAGAAGTCCGGTGTCCTTCTGAGTGTCGCCGACAGCGATTATCAGGAAGTGGCGGGCGTTGCACGGCGTTTCGCGGCGCTCGGTTTTACGCTCTATGCGACCTCTGGAACCGCGAACGCGATCCGCGGACTCGGGCTTGCCGTTGAAACGGTCGCGGATCTGACGCAGTGCAGTGAAATGACCGATCTGATGGAGGAGCGGAAGATTTCTGCGATTGTCTATACCGGAGCGGTCAAGGACGCGACGGTCGGGGATTATACAATCCTGCACCGGCGCGCGATGCAGCTCGGAATTCCGACACTGACCTCCCTTGATACGGCCAATGCGCTCGCTGAGAGCATGGAAAGCCGGCTCACGCTGCAGAGCACGGAACTGGTGGATATCAATCATATGCGCCGCTGGCGGGAAAAGATCTCCTTCGCGAAGATGCATTCCTGCGGAAACGACTATATCTTCATAGAGAATTTTGACGGGCGGATGACTTGTCCGGAATCGCTCTGCGTCGGACTGTGTTCGCCGCATACCGGGATCGGGGGCGACGGGATTGTCCTGATTGAACGCTCGAAGACGGCAGACGCGAAGATGCGTATCTTCAACAAAGACGGATCCGAAGGCAAGATGGCGGGCAACAGTATCCGCTGCGTAGCGAAATATCTGTTCGATAAAGGATATGTCCGCGGAGAGTATATGACAATCGAGTCCGCGAGCGGAATTCATCTCCTGCGTCTTTACCTGAGAGACGGGAAAGTCAGTTCCGTCGAGGTCGATATGGGAAAAGCGTCGCTCCATCCCGCGGATCTGCCGGCGCTTGTGGCCAATACATCCTCTTTCGTTGATCTGCCGATACCGGTCAACGGGGAACTGTGGCGCGTAACAGGCGTTGCGGTCGGAAATCCTCACGCGGTCGTTTTCTGCGATGCGCTCGATGCGCTTGATCTTACGGAAATCGGCCCGTCGTTTGAACATTCTCCCTTGTTCCCTGAACGCGTGAACGCGGAATTTGTCCGCATCCTCGGAAAGACGGAACTGCGTGTGCGCGTCTGGGAGCGCGGCAACGGCGAAACGATGGCATGCGGTACCGGTGCCTGCGCCGCGGTGATCGCCGCAGTGGAGAACGGTTACTGCGAAAAAGGAACGGATGTAACGGTTCACCTTCCGGGCGGAGACCTGTCCGTCAACTATACGGATGACCGCGTCCTGCTGACCGGAAGCGCCGTTATGGTTTTCGAAGGCACGTTTGAAATCTGACAAAGTGGTTTTTTTCCTTCCCGAATGCCCCGGACAGCCTGACTCGGAAGCTGTCCGGGGCCTCTTTCTGCCTTCTTCGCTTTCTCGGAGCGTAAAAGGCTTTTCTTTCGGTGAAAAATCAGTTATACTGAAATCAGGGGTGTGCGCCGGTTCGGTGCTGAACATATAGCTGGTGTGAACCCAGCCCGGTAAGGCCCAGCAAGCCGCCGGTATCGAGACCTTGGGACGCCAAAGGCCAACGATGGTGTCTAAGCGTAGGCCAG
>ONSY01000159.1 GCA_900320605.1 uncultured Eubacteriales bacterium
GGGGCGCCTTCCAGCAGTAACGGCATCGTCACAATCGAGCCGACAACAACGGAAATCATTGTAAAAGGCACGTTCGCCGGAGGCGGACAGATTGTCAACGGCGTAAAACAGGGTGATGTCATCTGGACTCTGTATACAGACGGTACATTTATTATCGAGCCGAAGAACGGCGTCAGCGGATCGTTTAAATTTACCGACAGCAACAGTATGCTCAGCGGCGCAAACTTGCAGAAGGTAAAACGGGTCGGTGTAAAGAGCACTTGCTACGCGGTTGGACCGGCGGGACATATTTTTGACCGGTACAGTAGTTATTACTGTTATATTACCTACGCTGATCTGCGCGGAATGGACGTAAGCCATTGCACCAGCGTTTACGAGCTCTTTGATAACGCAAGAGGATTAAGCTATCTCGATATCAGTACATGGCACCCACCGGCAGATATGGATATGACCATGCTGGTCTGGTACACGAGCGGGCACTACGGTGACCTGAAAGTACTGAAACTGAGCAAGGATATCCGTTTTAAAAACTTATCCAGCAGCTATTTCGCCAATGGAACCTGGCAGACGCTGGAAGGGAATCCCAGCGGGCAGTATACGATGGACCAGCTGCTCAATCTTTATAAAAACGGAAATGGTACGGATGCCACCTGGGTGCGCGTCGGGTACAACCCGAACTATACTATCAAGTTTGAACCGAACGGCGCCACGGGAAGCATGGAGCCCATGACGGCAAGTGTCGCAAACCCGCCGATACTGCCGGAATGCACTTTCGAAAGTGATCTGAACTTTGCCGGCTGGTCTACAAACCCTGACGACATCCTGCCCGAGTATGGCGACGGAGCAAAGTACACCGGAGGAGCGTTAGGCGGCCAGACTATTACGCTTTACGCCCTCTGGATGAGTGCGGACAGCTTCCTGATCAACTATGACGCCAACGGTGGATATTCCCAGGTTCAGTGGCAGCGCGTTAACGGCCTGGAGGATACCGTTACGACGCCGGTCCCGACTCACCCGAATAAATACGAATTCCTTTACTGGACAACACAGCCCGACGGCGGCGGAGAACGCTACAACGGTACGCTTACCGGTGCGGATTTCAACGCCGAACCCGGATCAACCGTAAAACTCTATGCGCAGTACATGGATCCGAGCAGACGCGCGAAAGTGACGGTGGAGCACTACCAGCAGAACGCGGATCTCGGCGGCTATACCCTTTATGAAACCGATCAGCTCGGCGCGTTTGATCTCGGCGCGACGCTGACTCCGGAGAAAAAGGAATACAGGGGCTTCATTGGTCCGGACAAGTTTGATGTCCTCGCGGGTTCCGCGACGACTCCGACGTCTCAGGATGACGGGACCTCAATCACAGTTGTGAAGGGCGGGGTCACGGTACGGTATTACTACAACCGAACCCGGTATAAACTGAGCTTCGATCCGAACGGCGGCGAAGGAACCATGGACGATCTCCAGATGACAGGCGGTGTTCCGGCGAAACTTCCGGTGAACCGCTTCACAAAGGAGAACTCCGTATTCGTCGGCTGGAACACAGAACCCGACGGCAGCGGCACGAACTACGGCGACGGTCAGAGCGTCAACTCGATCGCGGGTGACGGAGAGACCGTGACCATGTATGCCCAGTGGTTCAACCTTGATGACGCGAATTCCGCGGAGCCGACCAACGGTGAGTACACGGTTCACTGCAAGGCGAATGAGACGATTGTTTTCCCGAGCCTGCCGGCCGGAACCGTCTATACGGTAACAGAGGTTGATCTGCCGAGCGGATGGACGCTTTCGGGAATCGAGAACGATTCCGGAGAGGTTCTCAGCGCGGAGCGCGTCAGCGTAACGGCGACGAACAGCTACAGCGCCTACGGTTACGCCGATCTCGAAGCGCATAAGTATCTGCCCGGCGAGAACATGGCATCCGGCCAGTTCGCGTTTGAGCTCTATGAGGTGCTCGGCGCAGCCGAAAACATGATCCAGACGGTTTCCAACGGACCGGTCGATACGATGGAGCAGGTCTACAACAGCGAAGGTGATCTCGTCGATAACGAGTACCTCGGCAGTGTTCCTGTCTATTTCGATTCCATCCGTTATGAGAAACAGGGAATCTATCATTACAAGATCCGTGAGAAGAAAGGAACCGACGCCGCGATCGATTACGATGAGCATGTGGAGAGCGTCAAGGTTGTCGTGACGGACCGCGGAGACGGACGTCTTGTGACGAACGTTATTTATGACGAATCGAAAGCGGTCTTCCGCAACGATATGAGCACCGGTGATCTTACGGTTTCGAAGACGCTCCGCAACGCGACACAGCTTGCGGCCGAACAGAGTTTCTATTTCACGATTTATCTCTATGACCGCAACGGAGCGGAGATCCGGGAGGAATATCCCGTGACTGTCTCGAACGGGACGGAAACGGTCATCCGCAGCGGAGGAGCGGTCGCGATCAAGGGCGGTGAAAGCTTTACCGTAACCGGCCTGCCGCACAAGAGCACCTACGCGATCGCGGAAGTGCCCGCGGACGGATTTGAGCTTGTCCTTCGCGAAAATGACAGCGGAAAGATCTTCGCGGGTGAAACGGCGCAGGCGAAGTTCGAGAACGCCTACAGCAGCCGTACGGATAAGGAAGGCGGCACAGGCGCCGTTATCGAAGCGGAAAAGATCTTTGAGAACGGCGATATCGAACCCGAACAGTTCGAATTCCGTCTGACCGACGCCGCCGGAGAGGAAATCGAAACGGTTTACGCTCAGCCGGACGGCAGCGTCGCTTTCTCCGCGCTCCATTATGATCTCGAAGACAACGGCGCACGGTTTGTCTACTACGTCGAGGAAATCCCCGGAAGCGATCCGGACATTCTCTACGACGAACGCCGCGTACGCGCGACGGTGGCCGTTTCCGACAACGGAGACGGAACGATGACCGCCGAAGTGGAATACGAGGCGGATTCCGAGGATGAACTCAAGAAACCGCCGGTCTTCACGAATAAAATGAAGAACGGTGATCTTACGGTCTCCAAGACGCTTTCCGGCGCGACCGGAAAAGCGGCCGAGACGCTTTTCGAATTCCGTCTGACCTTCATTGACCGCGAGGGAGAGGAACTGACCGGAACCTACAGTGTCATCCTTTCCGGCGGCAGCGAAACAACGGTACAGAGCGGCGGAACCGTAAGCATCAGAGGCGGAGAGAGCTTTACCGTAAAGGATCTTCCGAACGAATGCACCTATACGGTTGAGGAACTGCCCGCCGCCGGTTTCGAACTGACGGCATCCGAGAACGCCGAGGGAATGATTCTTCCGAGAGAGACAGCCCAGGCGTCATTCGAAAACACCTATACCGCCGACATCGAAGCTGTGATCACAGCGAAGAAGGTTTTTGAGAACGGCACCATCGAACCGGAACAGTTCGAGTTCCGTCTCTCTGACGGGTCCGGCAAGGAAATCGAAACGGTTTTCGCCGATCCGGACGGAAGCGTCACCTTTACGGCGCTCGCGTACACGCAGGAAGATGACGGCAGAAGCTTTACCTACTACGTGGAGGAGATCCCCGGAGAGGATCCCGATATCATCTATGATACCCATCGCGAACAGGTGGCCGTTACCATTTCCGACAACGGTGACGGATCGATGACAGCAAAGGTTGTCTACGGCGGCGAAACCGAAGAGGAAAAAGAAACGCCTCCGGTATTCACGAACGCGATGAAGAAAGGCAGCCTGGAAATCGTCAAGACGCTCAGCGCCTTTGAAAGCTCTGAGGCGGCGACCTTCGTGTTCGATGTCACCGCAACGCTCGGGACAGAGGAGGACGGCAGTCCGAAGGTGGTTTACACCAATGTCACGGCACTGACCTTTACCGGTCCGGGAACGCAGAGCGCGCTTCTGACGGGTCTCCCCGTCGGCGCGAAGGTTACCGTTACCGAGGTTTACAGCGGAGCTCATTACACGGCTCTGGTCGGACCTCAGACGGTTACAGTTCTGAAACCCAGCAAGGGAGCGGCAAGCGTAAGCTTCTCGAACGACTACACTCCGGACGCCCGCGGCGGACACGGTATTCTCAACGAGTTCAAATCGGTTGAGGATCCGGATCAGCCGGGCAGCTTCACGTGGGAACTTCAGACGCCTGTTCTGAACAATAACGAATAAAGGGGGAGAGAGAATGAACATGAAAAAAGCGATGAAAAAATGGATTCTGCCGCTGCTGGTGATGGTTCTGCTCCTCTCCGCCGCGCTGAAACCCGCCCTTGCGTATTTTACCACGTACTCATGGGCGAAGGGCGGGTACACAGTCCATCAGGAGAGCCGGACGAAAATTGAGGAAGATTTCTCCAAGTGGACGAAGAACATAACAGTTACCAACACCGAAGGCGAGCCGGTTTACGTTCGTGCCAGAGCTTTTGCCGGCTCCGCCTACGCTCTGATTTATTCCGGCGACGGCTGGAGCGACGGCGGCGACGGCTGGTGGTATTACGCTTCACCGGTTGCCGCGGGAGAAAAAACGGCTTCACCGCTGAGCGTAAAGATTGAGAACATCCCGAAAGCCGAAATGGACGCAGGCTTCAATGTCGCGGTCGTTTACGAATCGACCCGCGTTCAGTATTCGGCCGACGGAACGCCGTTCTATGATTTCTCGCAGACTTTGGATAGAGGAGGGGAACAGTGATGACGAAAAAGCAATCCCGCACAGGAATCCGTACGGTTCTGCTGTTCCTTTTCGCCGCGGTTCTGCTGGTCGTGGGCGGCATCGGCACGGCGACCGCTTCTCCGCTGATCAAATCCGAGTACTATTCCGGCGGCGTTGAAATGTACGATATCGGCGTTACGCTGTGCGAGAACGGCGAGGCGGTAAGCAGCCGGAACTATACGAAAAACGAACGCTATGTCACGGAAGAAAGCTACGCGCCGCTGCTTGCGACGATCGTGCCCGAAGGAGAGCAGTTCCATATGGGACAGACCTACTCCGAAGTCCTTACCGTGAAAAACACCGGAAACATCGACGAATATGTCCGTGCCACGGTATATAAATACTGGATGGACGAAAACGGAAAAAAGCTTACGACTCTTTCGCCGGATATGATCGATCTGAATCTGGTGACCGGGTCAGGCTGGATCGAGGACGAAACCCTTTCCACCACCGAGCGCACGGTTCTCTACTACAGGGAAATCCTCCCCATCGGTGAGGAGACGCAGGCCTTTTCAGATACACTGACCGTCAGCGGCACGCTGCCGTTCAAGGTAACGCAGACTGAGAAGGACGGCGTGATCACGACGAAGTACGACTACGAAAACGTGACCTTCCAGATCGAAGTGCATGTGGACGCGGTTCAGACGCATAACGCAGCGGCGGCAATCAAATCCGCCTGGGGCTGCGACGTAACCGTCTATGACGACGGTACGCTGAGCATCAGTTAAGGAGGCGGCAGGATGAAACTGACAAGATCGATTCTTCTGATCGTGCTGTGCCTCTGCTGTCTCGCGCTTCCGGTCTCTGCCGAGCATTACTACGGCAAGGAAGGCTGGAATGTAACCTTCAGCGCGGACGGCAGCCTTCAGAGCAACTTCCAGACGAGTGAGTACAACGACCCCATAAAGGGCCTTGAACCGGGCGACGACATCACCTTTACCGTAACGCTCAGAAGCGAATACGAGGACGTCACCGACTGGTACATGACCAACGAGGTACTCCATTCCCTTGAGGATGCGGACAGCTCAGCCACCGGCGGCGCGTATTCCTATACGCTTACCTACAAAGGCCCGAGAGAAGAAAAGGTGCTCTATACAAGCGATACCGTCGGCGGTGAGAAGGAAGAAAGCGCAGGCGTCGGCCTCCACGAAGCAACGAACGCGCTTAAGGAGTATTTCTATCTCGACAGCCTGGAAAAAGGCGAGACGGCGACGATCACACTCTTCGTCGCGCTCGAGGGCGAGAGCCAGGGCAACCGCTATCAGGATACGCTCGCGGATCTGCAGATGAATTTCGCGGTGGAACTGCGCGCGAAGGAAACCGTGGTGGTAACCGGCGACGAAACGAACCTGCTGCCGTGGTATCTCATCCTTCTCGCAGCCGGAATCGGCGTGCTTACGCTGGGAATCATCGACCTGCGCATGCGCAAGAAAGGAAATAGAACGGTATGAAAAAGATTCTGAGTTTTCTGATCGTTTTTGCGCTGCTCTTTGCTCTTTCCGTTCCCGCGCTCGCTTCAGAGGGCGGATATACCTATACCGTGCGTGTCTACGCCGGCAACATGGGTACGATCAACGGACAGGACATGGTGGAATACACCTCGATTTCCTACGGTGAGGAATGGAATTTCGATATCGCCGAAGTGGAGATTACCAATCCGAAGTACTATGTCCGCGGCATCCGCGAAAGCGGCCTTGACAACGAGACCGTTTCGAGCGCGGCGATCCGCGTGGAACGCGATATTGAATTCGTCGTCGCCTACGGCATCAAAGGCCGGCAGGTTGCCTATACGGTCAGCTTTGTAAGCGATTCCGACGGAGAGGAACTGGAAAAACCCGTAACCTACTACGGAAACGTAGGGGACAAGCCGGTCGTCGCGTGCAAATTCATTGACGGCTACTTCCCCCGCTATTACAACATCACCGGTACGCTCAAGGAAAACGCGGCGGAAAACGTGTTTGAGTTCCGCTACATCAAAGTGGAGCCGACTCCGGTAAGCGCTCCGGAAAGCTCTCAGACGCCAGGTGAATCCTCCGGTACTCCGGGCGAAAGCTCCGGCACCCCCGGCGAAAGCTCCGGTACCCCAGGCGAATCCTCCGGCACTCCGGGCGAAAGCTCCGGCACTCCCGGCGAAAGCTCCGGTACTCCGGGCGAAAGCTCCGGCAATCCCGGGGAATCCTCCGGCAGTTCCGGCGAAAGCTCCGAAGCGAGCAGTACGCCGGGCGGCGAAAGCTCCGGCGAAGAATCTTCCGTTCCCTCCGGGCCGGAAGAGATTCTGGACATCGACGTTCCGCAGGCCGGACCGGACGGCGGACGTTCCGCGAGCGGGCAGATTATCCCGATCGTGCTCGGGTCTGCGGGCGTGCTCGGGCTTCTGGCTCTGATTCTCATTCTGATCCTTCGCCGCAGGAAGCGGAAAGAATAACAGCTGAAAATATCATGTGAAAAACGGGCTGACGCCTCGCGGGACACGCGCGATGCGCCGGCCCCTTTTTGTTTCGTTTTTTACTTGAAGAAGACCTGGCTTCGTGATATAATATATCCGAATATGGTCTTCTTTCAGAACGGATCAGAACGGGAGTATTTCATGATCAGTAACGAAAACGAACTGAGCCTGTACTCAATGCAGGACCGGGACAGCTGCGCCAGGACGGTGCGGGAAATCATGCGCGTTCGCGCGCGCGGCACCGTGCCGATGGCCTTTGTGCGCACCTACGGCTGCCAGCAGAATGTGGCGGATGGCGAAAAAATCAAGGGCCAGCTCGCGCAGATGGGCTTTGCCTTTACGCAGAATGCCGAAGAGGCGGATTTCATCCTGTACAATACCTGCGCGGTGCGCGAACACGCCGAGGACCGGATCTGGGGAAACGTCGGGGCGCTCAAGAACATCAAGCGGCGCTACCCGTCTGTCATGATCGCCGTGTGCGGCTGCATGATGGAGCAGGAACACGCCGCCGAACGGATGAGAAAATCCTTCCCGTTTGTGGATCTGATCTTCGGGACCCACGCGATCCATCTGCTCCCGCAGATGATGAGCGATCTGCTTCTGAACAGCCGCCGGGTATTCCTGCGCGGCAACGAAAAGGAAGACGCCGAAATCCTTGAGGGACTGCCGCTCGTACGCGACGGGAATCTGAAGGCCTGGCTGACCGTCATGTACGGCTGCAACAATTTCTGCTCCTACTGTGTCGTTCCCTACGTACGCGGCCGGGAGAGAAGCCGTTCTCCCGAGGCGGTCGAAGCCGAGTTCTCGCAGATCCTTGGGGCGGGATACAAGGATATCACGCTTCTCGGTCAGAACGTCAATTCCTACGGCAAGAATCTGCCGGTGCCGGTTACCTTCGCACAGCTTCTGCGCAGGCTCGACCGTTATGACGGGGATTTCCGGCTGCGGTTCATGACTTCGCATCCGAAGGACGCGTCGAAGGAGCTGATCGACAC
>ONSY01000041.1 GCA_900320605.1 uncultured Eubacteriales bacterium
AGCGCTTCCTTCGCATATTCATAGGAGATACCGGCGGTGATGACGCCGATTCCGCTTCCGTTGTCCTCGACGCGGTTGAACACCGCTGTCTCAGCATATTCCGCAAGCTTTTTCGTACGCTCTTCCACCACGACATGACGGCCGATCGCGTTCGCCGGCATCATAACATTTTTCCTGATATCGCGTTCATAATCACGCAGCGGAATCTCGGCTCTCTGTCCGATCTCCACCAGACTCTGCGAATGGGAGACACGGGTGGAAAGCCGGAGAAAAACAGGCGTGTCAAATGTCTCGCTCAGTTCAAACGCGAGGCGGGTAAACTCTTTGCATTCCTCCGAATCCGAAGGCTCAAGCATCGGGATCTTCGCCGCCTTTGCGTAATGGCGGGAATCCTGTTCATTCTGGGAAGAATGCATTCCCGGATCGTCCGCGACGCAGAAAACCGCGCCGCCGCTGACACCGATATAGCTGTCGGTAAAAACCGGATCCGCCATGACGTTCAGTCCGACGTGTTTGCAGGCGGTCATGGCGCGCGCGCCGCCGATCGCCGCGCCGATCACCGCTTCCGCGGCGACCTTCTCATTCGGAGCCCATTCCACGAAGACCTCGTCCGCCGGGTAGGTTGCCATCGTCTCGGTAATCTCCGTGCTCGGCGTTCCGGGATAAGAGGAAACGAAGCGCACGCCGGCTTCATAGGCGCCCTGCGCGACCGCGGCGTTTCCAAGCAGTAGTTTTTTCATCTGAAATTCCCTTCTTCCAGCGTTATTGTTCGATCTGCTGCGCAACAAGGCTCTCGCCGCAGTATTTCTCGCGCAGTTTCGGTTTTTCTATTTTCCCCGTGGGATTGCGCGGGACGGTATCAAAAATGATTTTTCTCGGGCGTTTGTAGCGCGGGAGACCCGAGCAGAAATCAGCGAGCTTCTCTTCGGTAAACGTCCGGTCAGGCTTGATCTCAACAATCGCGGCCGCGATTTCGCCGAGCCGCGCGTCCGGAAGGCCGATCACGGCAACGTCCTTCACGGCGTCGCAGCGCCGGATGTAATCCTCGATCTGGACAGGATAAAGATTCTCTCCGCCGGTGATAATGACGTCCTTCTTGCGGTCAACGAGGAAAATGAATCCGTCCTCGTCCTCCATCGCCATATCGCCCGTAAAGAGCCAGTCTCCGCGGAGGACTTCCTTTGTCGCCTCCTCGTCCCTGTAGTAGCACTTCATGACGCCGGGACCCTTGACGCAGAGTTCGCCGACCTCGCCGCGCTTGACAGGCTGCGCGTTTTCCGAAACGATCCGGACTTCCCAGCCGAACCCGGCTTTTCCGATCGCGCCGACCTTCGCGACGTTTTCCATTCCGAGATGGACACATCCGGGCCCGATCGATTCCGAAAGGCCGTAGTTGGTGTCGTACTGATGGTTCGGGAAAACCGAAAGCCAGCGGCGGATCAGTGACGGCGGAACCGGCTGAGCGCCGATATGCATCAGCCGCCACGCGGAAAGATCGTAGTCCTCCAGTTTGACATCGCCGCGCTCGATCGCGTCGAGAATATCCTGCGCCCACGGAACGAGCAGCCAGACAATCGAGCATTTCTCATCGGATGCGGCTTTGAGAATCCACGCGGGTTTTGTACCCTTCAGGAGAACGGCTTTGCCTCCGACCATCAGAGAACCGAACCAGTGCATTTTGGCGCCGGTATGATAGAGCGGCGGGATGCAGAGGAATACATCGTCATGGGTCTGTTTATGGTGATTCTGCTCGGTACGGGCCGAATGGATCAGGCTGCGGTGCGCATGGAGAATCGCTTTCGGAAATCCGGTCGTTCCGGATGAGAAATAGATCGCCGCGTCATCGTCCTCGTTGATCGTCAGCTTCGGCGCGTGTGTGGAACAATAGGAAATCATGCGGTCATAGCTGTCCGCGAACACGGGACAGTCCTCACCGACATAGAACATATGGCGGATTTTCGGGAGACGGTCACAGATCTCTTCCATTCTTCCGATGAACTCCGGTCCGAAAATCAGCATCGAGCAGTCCGCTTTTTCAAGGCAGTATTTGATCTCCTCGGACGTATAGCGGTAATTGAGCGGGACAACGATCGCGCCGGCTTTCAGTACGCCGAAATAGATGGGCAGCCATTCGATTGAATTCATCATCAGAATCGCGACCTTGTCGCCGCGCTGACAGCCGCGTGTCAGAAGCAGATTGGCAAACTGATTCGCCTTGCGGTTAAAGTCTGTCCATGTGATTTCTCTGCGGAAAGGCTGACCCGGCTCCGGCTGAACGAGTGCGTAATCCCGCCAGGTCATCCGGCTTTCCGGCTCAAACTCCGGGTTGATCTCAACGAGGGCTGTCTCACTCCCGTACTGAAGCTGATTCTGCTCGAGCAGATCAATAATGGTCATGTCGATTACTCCTTTAATACATAATAAAAAGCCCTCTGCTTATCTGCAGAGGGCGATTGAATACCGCGGTACCACCTCTATTGCCGGATTCTCCGGCCGCTTTTACGCCGGAATTCGTCTCCGACGCTTTCTGCTGTAACGGGCAGACCCGTCACGGTCTACTGCGAAAACACAGAGGTTTTCGGTTCGGCGCGCAGCTCCCGGAATGTATTCGGCAGGCCCGATGCTGCTGCCTTTCACCGTCCGGCAGCTCTCTTTGAGCCGTTTTCCTGCTTACTTCTTTCCGATCATCGCATTTTCAAGGTATTGAATGCATTCTATCACAAAAAAACGGTCAAGTCAAGGAACCGCGCCGCTCCCCGGAAATCATGAAAAGATTTAATCGATTTTCAAAAATCAAACGATCCCGTAAATAAGAGGCTTTTTTCTCGGTTCTTTTGCACCGAATCTGAGCGCGGAACAGAACGCCGTTTCCGCTTCCTCAAACGCCGCGGCGGAGGAAGTATACAGTTCCGCAACCGGATCGCCTGCCCTGACATAATCGCCGGTTTTCCTTAAAAGCATTATTCCGGCTGAGGGGTCGATCCTGTCGTCCAGGGTTTCGCGGCCGGCTCCGAGAAGCGCCGCCGCTTTTCCGATTGTCTCCGCGTTCATGGAAACGATATAGCCGCTCTCACGTGCCACAACCGTTCTGCGTCTTTCTGCGGGGCAGAGTTTGTCCGGCGCTTCGATGAAGGAGACATCCTTCGCTCCCTGAGCTTTCATCCAGCGTCGGAACACTTCAAGCGCCTTCCCGGAAGTCACCGCTTCAGCCGCCATGATTCTCGCCTTGTCAATCGGACAGTTTTTCGCGAGCGAAACCATATTCGCCGCAAGTTCCAGACACAGCTCAAGCAGTTCTCCCTTCTCTTCGTTTCTGAGAACGCGCACCGCCTCCGCAACTTCAAGCGCGTTGCCGACGGCGCTGCCGAGCGGCACGTCCATGTTGCTCAGGACAGCGCGGACCTTTTTTCCGCAGCCGCGTCCGATCTCCGTCATTTCAAGAGCAAGCGCTTTCGCGTCCGCCTTCGTTTTCATAAACGCGCCGGAACCGACCTTGACGTCGAGCACGATGACATCCGCTCCCGCGGCAAGCTTCTTGCTCATAATGGATGAAGCAATCAGTCCGATGCTGTCGACCGTCGCGGTCAGATCACGCAGCGCGTAAATCTTTTTATCCGCCGGGGCAAGGTTTCTGCTCTGACCGATGATCGCGAGTCCGATCTCCTGAACCTGCTTGGAGAAACGCTCCGGCGAAAGCGTCGTCTCAAAACCTTCCACGGACTCCAGTTTGTCGATCGTGCCGCCGGTATGTCCGAGACCGCGTCCGGACATTTTCGCGATTTTCAGTCCAAGCGCCGCCGCGATCGGACCGACGATCAGCGATGTCTTGTCACCGACTCCGCCGGTTGAATGCTTGTCAGCGGCAAGCCCTCCGAGGTAGGAAAGATCAAGCCGGTCTCCGGAATCGCGCATCGCTTTCGTAAGCGCGAGCGTTTCCTTATGATCAAGTCCTCTGAGACAGGCAGCCATCAGAAACGCAGACATCTGATAGTCGGGAATTTCACCGCCGGTGTAGCCGGAAACCAGGAACCCGATTTCACGCTCGGACAGTCTTTTTCCGCGTTTTTTCTTTTCAATCAGATCGTACATTTTCATTTCTGCGCTTCCTCCTTTTCAAGCTGACGCGGGGAAAAACTTTCGGGCAGGAGCCCGAAAAGAGTAAATCTCCGGTAGGACCCGTCCTTCTTCCCGAGCAGAATTACAAAATCATCCCCGCAGAATTCACGCATGACCTGACGGCACACGCCGCAGGGCGGGCATTCATCCTTCGCGTCTGCCGATGAGCCTCCGACAATCGCGATTGCCTCAAACTCACGTTCTCCCTCGGATACCGCCTTGAAAAGGGCCACCCGCTCGGCACAGACTGAGGGTGAATAGGCCGCGTTTTCGATATTGCATCCGAGATAGATTTTTCCGCTTCTGCTCAGCAGCGCTGCGCCGACCGAAAACCCGGAATACGGGCTGTATGCCTGTTTCATCGCGCAAAGCGCTCTCCTGACAAGCTCGTCATACTTTTTCATCTGAGAATCTCCTTTGCGAAGCTTTTTCCCGAAGTCTCGAGCGGCACACCCAGAAGTTCTGCCGCCGTGGCGCCGAGGTCCGCAAAGCTTTCCCGAACGCCGAGTTTTACCGGGCGGATTTTCTTTCCGTAAACAATAACCGGGATATACTCACGCGTATGATCCGTTCCCTTATAACCCGGATCGCATCCGTGATCCGCCGTGATCATCAGCACATCCTCTTCCCCGAGATGTTTCATGAAACCGCCGAGCCACCGGTCAAACACGGAAAGAGCGGAGGCGTAGCCGTCGATATCGCGGCGGTGACCGTATTTCGAGTCGAAATCAACCAGATTTACAAAACAGAGCCCGTGAAAATCGCGGTCGGCCCAGGCGGAGGTTTTTTCCATTCCGTCTTCATTTCCGCTTGTGTAGACATATTCCGTAATGCCGCGGCCAGCGAAAATATCGTGGATCTTGCCGACGGCGAGACACTGGAGACCGGCGGAACTGACCGCGTCGAGCAGCGTCGGGCGCGGCGGAGTCAGTGAAAAATCGTGGCGCCGGGATGTCCTTTCGAAATCCGGATATTTGCCTGTAAAAGGTCTCGCGATAACCCGTCCGACCGCGTGCTTTCCCGTCAGAAGCGCCCGCGCCTTCCGGCAGATCTCATAAAGTTCCGCGGGCGGAATCACCGACTCGTGCGCGGCGATCTGAAAAACGCTGTCTGCCGAGGTATATACGATCGGATTGCCGGTACGAAGATGCTCTTGGCCGTAATCAAGGATCACCTGTGTCCCGGAATATACTTTGTTGCAGAGCGCTTTTCTGCCGGTCGCCTTCTCGAAGGCGCTGATTATCTCAGGCGGAAATCCGTCGGGGTATGTCGGCATCGGAGACTCGGAGACAAGGCCTGCGATCTCCCAGTGTCCGGTTGTCGTGTCCTTTCCGCGCGAACGCTCGGCGGCCTTGCCGACCGCGGCCTTGCGGCGGCTGGGTTTTTTGAGATAATCAATCCCCTCAATATCACCGAGTCCGAGACGCAGCAGATTCGGGATCTCGAATCTGCCGCTCTTCGCGATTGTACGCATCGTATCGGCGCCCTGATCGGAAAACTCCGCGGCGTCCGGCGCCTGCCCGACACCGCAGCTGTCAAGGACGATCAAAAAAACGCGTCGTATCATTTCACTGTCTCCTCATCTTTGGCGCAGAGCAGCGCAAGACGGATCATTTCATCATAGGATTCCTGGCGCTCAATCGGTGAGGAAGCCTCGCCGGTCAGAACATGATCGGATACGGTACAGATCGCGAGCGCTCTCCTGCCGAGCCGCGCGGCGTTCATGTACAGCGCGGCAGCTTCCATCTCAATCGCAAGAACGCCCATTTTTCTCCATTTTTCAGCCGCGGTCTGTTCCCTGGGAAGCCCTTCCTCATCGTTATAGAACGTATCGCTCGAAAGCAGATTGCCGACATGGAAGCGGAATCCTTCCCGCCGCGCGAGATTTACCGCGCGTGAAAGCAGACTGTAATCGGCGATCGGCGCAAAATCTCCCGGCAGAGAAAAAGTGTGCGCAAAGCGGGAGTTCGTACAGGCTCCCATTCCGATCACAAGATCTCGGAGACGGATGTTCTCCTGGAGCGCACCGGCAGATCCGATACGGATGATATTCTCAACTCCGTATACAGAAAACAGCTCATGGCTGTAGATCGCGATCGAGGGCATTCCCATCCCGCTTGCCATTACGGAGACGCGCGTCCCTTCAAAACAGCCGGTATATCCCTGGACGCCGCGGACATTGTTGACAAGACGCGGCTCCTCAAGGAAGTGATCCGCGACATATTTCGCACGCAGCGGGTCTCCCGGCATCAGCACGGTTTTTGCGAAATCGCCCGGCAGGGCGCTGTTGTGAGGCGTGGACATTCAGGATTCCTCCTTTTCAAGCGCTTTGACCGCGCGGACGATCCGCGAGGTTCCCAGGCGGTCGGCACCGAGCGCGATGAAATCCATCGCGTCCTCAAGGCTCGCGATACCGCCGGCAGCCTTGAGCTTTTTTCCGTTCGAAAGATGCGCCTTCATCAAAGCGACATCTTCACGCTTGGCGCCGCCTGTGGAAAACCCGGTTGAGGTTTTGATGAAATCCGCGTCCGAGCGGGAGACGATCTCACACATTTTGACAATCTCATCTTTATCCAGCAGGCAGGTTTCAATGATCACTTTCAGCAGCTTCCCGCCGCATGCATTCTTGACTGCGTTGATCTCATCCAGAATCACTTCGTAACGGTGATCCTTCAGATCGCCGATATTGATGACCATATCGATTTCATCGGCTCCGTTCGCTACGGCGTCCGCCGCTTCGAAGCACTTCGCAGCAGTGGTGGAATAACCGTTCGGAAACCCGATCACGGTGCAGATCGCTACTCTCCCGACAGCATATTCCGCAGCTCTGCGGACAAAACTCGCCGGAATACAGACCGACGCCGTATGATATCTGATACCGTCGTCACAGATCGCTCGGATTTCTTCCCAGCGCGCCGAGGGCGTCAGAAGGGTGTGATCGGTTTTCTCAAGGATCAGCGGTAGATTTATCATAATGAAAAGCCTCCTCAGTCAATTGTTCTTTTTTTACAGGATCATTATATCATATTTCCCGGATTTGTACTATACAAAAGACGCGGCTTCCGGAGGAAAATCCGCACCCGAACCGGATAAAAATCAGAGATTTCTATTGCGTATTGAAGGAAAAGTATGTATAGTAAAATCAATGTTTACAAATTCTTAAAGAATTGAAGGATGGTTTACAGATGGAGCAGCCCAAGAAAAGCCGCCGCGACCGCAAGGACGGCTATTATATTCATGACCCCGACGCGATGCACGCCTTTATGCCCTATCTGATGCCGAACCGGGCGGACAACGAGGCAACCATGACGGAAATCGTCGATCTGACGAAGATCAACGAATATCTCGAGAGGAAAAACGCGGAAGAAACCGAATTCAAATACACGTTCTTTCATGTAATCGTCGCCGCGTTCGCGAAAGCGATCGCGCTGCGCCCGAAGATGAACCGCTTCTATGCCGGTCACAGGCTGTACCAGCGCAAGGATATCCTGTTTTCCTTCGTGGTAAAGAAGAAGTTCGCCGATGACAGTGAAGAAGCGCTCGCGATCCTGAAAATCGACCCCGAAGGCGCCTCGCCCATCGAGCAGATTCACTCGAAAGTCAGGGAAGTCGTCTACTCCGTCCGCGTAAAGGGGCAGACTGACGACACAACCGACAAAATCGGATTTCTGAACAAGCTGCCGCGTCCGATCCTGCGCCTCGTGATGCGCACCCTGCGCTGGCTCGATTATCACGGAAAATATCCTGTCTCCCTGATGGAGGCGGATCCGTATTATACGAGCGTGTTTTTCTCAAATCTCGGCAGCATCAAGATGAACGCGAATTACCATCATCTCGCGAACTGGGGTACAAATTCCATCTTCGCGCTGATCTGCGAAAAGCACTGGACGCCGAAATACGAGAAGGACGGCAGCTACGAAATGCGTGAAACCCTTGAGCTCGGAATCACGATTGACGAGCGAATCGCCGACGGTCTCTATTTTGCCAACACGCTCAAGGTGCTCCGCAGAATTTTTGAAAGCCCGGATCTTCTGGACGAGCCGATCGAAACAGAAATAGAAATATAAAGGACGGAAACGGAATATGGCACAAATCAACGCGCCGTGGCTCAGAAACTACGGTGACATCCCGAAAACCCTCTCCTATCATACCGGTTCCATGTGGAACATGGTTGAAGACGTTGTAAAGAAATATCCCAATCATGTCGCGTATGATTTCATGGGAAAAAAGACAACCTACCGCGAATTTGCCCAAAACGTGGAAGTGTGCGCAAGAGCGCTTAAGGCAATCGGAATCCGCGAAGGCGATAAGCTCACAATCTGCATGCCGAACTGTCCCCAGACGGTCGTCATTTTCTACGCGGTCAACCTGGTCGGCGCCATCGCCAATATGGTTCATCCGCTTTCCAGCGAAAACGAGATCCGGTATTTTCTCGAGGAATCTGAAAGCGTTGCCGCGATCACGCTGGATCAGTTCTACGGAAAATTCGAGGCGATCCGATCCAAAGTCAGTTTAAATCAGCTGATCATCGCGAGCATCCGCGACGCGCTCCCCGTTCCGATCAAAGCGGGATATATCCTAACCGAGGGAAGAAAAATTCCGAAGATTCCGAAAAACGCGCCGATAATCCGCTGGAACGATTTCATGCGTCTCGGAAAAAACTATCATTGGAAATACCGCGTTGACAAGAAACCGGATGATCCCGCCGTCATCCTTTACAGCGGCGGCACAACCGGCGTTATGAAGGGAATCCTGCTCTCGAATCTCAATTTCAACGCGCTTGCCGAGCAGATTGTCGCGACGAATCCCATGTTCCGGCCGGGAGATAAGATGCTCGCCGTCATGCCGATGTTCCACGGATTCGGACTTGGCGTCAGCATTCACTCCATGCTCGCGAAAGGCGGACGCTGCATTCTGGTTCCGCGTTTTACCGCCCAGAGCTACGCGAAGCTGCTGATTAAGGAACGATGCAATTTCATCGCCGGCGTGCCGACGCTTTATGAAGCGCTGCTGCGCCTGCCGATGATGGACGGCGCCGACCTGTCCTGCCTCAAGGGCGTTTTCAGCGGCGGCGATTCTCTCTCCGTTGAACTCAAGAAACGTTTTGACCAGTTTCTCTATGATCATAAGGCAACGGTTCAGGTGCGCGAAGGATACGGCACAACCGAATGTGTCACCGCAAGCTGCCTGACGCCGGTCAATCTATACCGCGAGGGCAGTATCGGTTTCCCCTTCCCCGATACTTTTTACAAGATCGTGAAACCCGGAACTCAGGAAGAAGTTCCTTACGGGGAAGACGGAGAAATCTGCATCAGCGGCCCGAGCGTAATGCTTGAGTATCTTCATCATCCGGAAGAAACCGCCCAGACTCTTCAGACACACCCGGACGGGAGGAAATGGGTTCATACCGGGGATCTCGGTTCTATGGATGACGACGGATTTGTCTATTTCAAGCAGCGCATCAAGCGCATGATCATTACAAGCGGCTACAATGTCTACCCTTCGCAGCTTGAGAATATTCTCGACGCCCATGAGCTTGTCCAGATGAGCTGCGTCATCGGAGTGCCGGACCCCTACCGGATGCAGAAAGTCAAGGCATTTGTCACCCTCAAGCCCGGAATTGCGCCGAGTGAGGAACGCAAGCAGGAAATTCTCGCATACTGCCGAAAAAATATCGCAAAATACGCGATGCCCTACGATATCGAGTTCCGTGATTCTCTCCCGAAAACACTCGTCGGCAAAGTTGCCTACCGTGAGCTTGAGGAAGAGGAGCTTGCCAAAATCGAGGCGGAAAAGAAGGCCGCCGGAACCGAATAAGCACCGCATTGCGGATAAAGCAAAAGCGCCTGTCAGCTGCACAGGCGCTTTTCTGTTGAATTCATGACGGATCGGACGGCGGAAAAAGAAGACATCCGGTCTTCTGAAACCGCCGGATCATCTCCCAAGCGGTTTCCTCGGAAATCCGGAAATGCTCCGAGGTGCACCGGATGCAGAGAAAGCTTTCCGCGCCGCGGTTTACAAGTTTCTTGTAAAACCCGATATCATACTGCGTCAGTTCCTTATGGCATCGGGTGCAGTTCACTTGACATCAACCACTTTTGCGAGGAAGACAGCGCAGTCGTGCGCTTCGAGAGGCTGACGCAGATAATCCTTGATGATCCCCTCATCCTTGCCTGTGAACGCGTTCGTCAGCTGGAGTCCTTTTCCGCAGGAACTCGTCATGCCGATCTCTTCGAGCATGAACCACATATGATCGTTCATTTTCTCACCGAGATTTACGAACATGATCGCGAGTTCGTTATCGGAAAGAAGGCGGACATAGATATTCTGGAGGTTGTCGTCGCTTCTGCGCACGGCAAACGGCGTTCTGCCGTCCTCATCCTGATTGATCCGCAGCAGATACGGATTTGTGACGAGCGAGAGAGTAACATCGTCGATATTCCGGACATCGCAGCCGAGCATCAGCGGGCAGGCGAACATGCACCACAGCGCGAATTCCGTGCGGTATTCCGTATCGGTGCAGCCGGAAGCCGCAACATTGCCGCGGTTTCTCATACCGACGGTAAGCATATCGATATCATTGAAGCATCCCGGAGCGGAAGAACTGAAATGATCGATCTGACTTGTGAAAATATCACGGAAAGAAACAAAATTATCGAAAATATCACCGGTGGAACGGTACATTCCCGCACCGGTCGAACGGATCCAGCTGTGGACATTGTCTCTGCCCCAGTTGCAGGCGGAAAGCAGAATGTCGCGTCCGCATTCGCGCAGCGCCATGCTGATGCGCCGGTAAAGCAGCGGCCCTTCGATGGTCATCGGCGTATAGCAGAAATCGTATTTCAGAAAATCCGCGCCGTAATCGGCAAAGGTCTTCGCGTCCAGGAATTCATGATCGTAGGAGCCCGGGAAATCGGCGCAGGTACGCGTTCCGGCGCAGGAATACATGCCGAATTTGAGACCTTTGGAATGGACATAGTCCGAAACGGCCTTCATCCCGTTCGGGAACTTTTCATGATCGGGGATGATCCGGTCGGTCTGGGGATCCCTCTTGCGCTCGCTCCAGCAGTCATCGATTACGAGATACTCATAGCCCGCTTTCAGAAGTCCTTTCTCAACCATCGCGTCGGCTGTTTCCCGGATCATTTCGTCGCTGATGTTCTGGGCGAAGGTGTTCCAGGTATTAAACCCCATGGGCGGTTTCTTCGGATACATCATTGTTTCCTCCTTGCAGTGCGTCTTTTTCTTCATTATATCATATCGGTCCTGTTTTGCAACAGGTCATAACGGAATACAGATACGGCGTCAAGCCGTTTCAGACCGGACCTCTAACGGATTTCGAAACACATCAGATCCATCGCGCCGCTGCCGTCAAACGTAAAGAAAAGAGGGAAATCGCCGGCCGGTACGCTCAGAGGGGCACAGAAATCAGAGAAGTCCGGCGTACCGGCGACCTCTATGCACGCGGCCGGTTTTCCGGACAGGGCGGCAGATACGGTCATTCTTCCCTTCGCGCTGCCGCGCAGTGAAACGCGGATCTCCGTCTCGTCTCCGGAAAAGCGGAAATACTTGAATCCGGCGAGTGCTCCGCTGGTAAAATTCGCGATATACTGAAGTGAGTCTTCCTCTCTTTCGGCGGCGAGCTGAGTAAAATACGGATGAATGCCCTTCGGATCATCCTCAAATGTCTCAAGATACGCGAAGGTCCCTTCGCGGCTGCTCAGATTGCAGGCGATCCTCGCCTCGTAAATTCCCTTAGCCGGCAGAGGTCCCGCGTTCAGGCCGCAGGAGGTAATCTCAACCTGCGGAATCGAACCGTCCCCGAGAATCTCGATTTTTTCCGCGCAGCCCTGACGGGCGCATTTCTGACGGTTGGTCTGACGATGGTAGAAAACATACCACTGACCGCCGAGTTCCACGAGGCCGCCGTGCGTGTTGCCGGTATAATTGACCGCTTCGGTATTGCCCTGATAGCCGATATCTCCGATACTGACAATAATCCCGCCGTAACGGAATTCCCCGTCGGGACGGCTGCTGACCGCGTAGCACAGGTCATGACTGCGTTCGGAGGAATAGATCAGATAGTACCTGCCGTTGATCTTTCTGGGAGAGCTCGCTTCATAGAAACCGTGATCCTCAAATTCGGTACCGATCGCGAGATCGTGACCCGGGATCAGATTCGCCTTGTGGCGGATCACGGTTTTCATATCCCGTTCAAGTTTTACGCAGGCCATGCCGTCGCATACTCTGCCGTTTTTTCTGAACATTTCCTTCAGCGCTCCGAAGGGCGCAAAACCGACATACATCCAGACGCTGCCGTCATCGTCCACGAGGACGCCCGGATCGAACCCGAATGTATCGGTCTCCGGAAATCCGTAAGGAGTTCCGTCCGGATGGGATACGGTGCCGTAATACTCGAAAGGTCCAGCCGGATGTTCTGAAACCGCGATCGACACGCTGGGCATCCTGTTCGGCGTATAATAGAGATAATAGCGTCCGTCCGGCCCCTGAACACAGTCCGGAGCGTACAGATCCATCCTGTCGTCCCTGTTGTTCGGATCCTGCGTTCTTCTGTAGATAACGCCCTCGTTTCTCCAGTTTCCGAGATCGTCAGCGGGCGCGGACCAGCAGACGTAGTCACCGGGGCAGAACCTGTCTCCCCCGAAGAAGTCATGGCTTCCGTAAATATAGACTCTGTCTCCGAAAGCGCGCGGTTCGGCGTCCGGAATGTATTCGTAACCCGGAAGGTAGGGATTGAAGGCTGGTTGTTTCATAGATTTGCTCCTTGTTTTCAGAATCTGTCTGTTTTCGGGAATTGAGGAAAACACAGCAGGCCGCGGTGCATTGCCCCGCGGCCCTGATGTTTTTAAACTGTAATCGTATGGATTCCGTCAGCCGCCCGGAAAATCCGGTCGTCGTTATAGACGGCGTTGAAGCGCTTTCCGTCGACACGGTTCATCGTATTGCCGATGCGCTGTGCGGCAAGGCTCGCAGTACCGGAGAAGGAAGTCACCGGCAGATGCGCGTCTTCATGCCTGAGAATCTTCTCGCAGAGTTCGATTCCCTCGTCGATGATCGTCGCGTTCTGAATATCATGACCGTTAAACAGCGTATCAAACGCCGAACGGTATCCGTTGAGTTTTCTGAGATTCTCAATATACTCCGCGACACAGCATTTCGGATCAAGCTGCAGCAGGGTATTGGTATTGCAGGTATCGCCCGAATACAGACAGCGTGCCTTCCGGTCAAGCAGTACGATTTCTCCGGCGGTATGGCCGGGAACTTCGATGACTTCGATCTGCTTTCCGCCGAGGTCAATCAGATCGCCCTCAAAGATCGGATGCAGGCGGACTTCCTTCGGCTCGATCATATCCTGCTCACGAAGCTGATCCTGATATTCCGGAAGCGTGCGTCTCTTCGCGGTACGCATCGCGTTGCCGCCGGAACGGCCCATGCCCGCGTAAAAGCTTTCAAAATCCTTCGGGCTCATATAGAACTCCGAGAACTCATAGGAGCCTCCGGTATGATCGCCGTGGAAATGGGTCGCGACATGAATGATCGGCTTATCTGTCAGTGTTTCACAGAATTCTTTCAGCGAACCGACACCGTACATGGAGTCGACCAGCATCGCGGCTTTCTCCCCGAGTACGAGATAGCAGAACGTCGGCAGCGTGTCGTCAAATATTCCGTTGGTAATCTGAAAGATGCCCTCTCCGACTTCTTTCGCGCTGAAATACGAAAATGCCATTGTTTCTTCCCCCTTGCAGACTGTTATTACTGATTTTTAACGGAAATGTTCCCATCATCATCAATTTCAAGGATATTTCCGGGCTTAACGCCTGCGGGGGCTTCGTCGATCTCGATCGCGTAGTATTTTTTCTCCTCGTCTTCGCAGAAGACATACTTTCCGTCAATCCGATCGATTGTCAGGGTTCTCATTACTATCACTCCTCCGGTTCGTCAGATTTCATCATGTTGCGTTCGAGCCACTGCGCCTTGGTGATCAGCACCTTGCGCGGCTTCGATCCCTCACTGGGTCCGACGATGCCTTTCTGTTCCATCATGTCAACAATCCTTCCGGCTCTCGCGTATCCGAGACGGAAACGCCGCTGCAGCGCGGAAGTAGAGATCTGACCGGAATCCACGGCGAGTTCGATGGCTTCCTCAAGCATCGG
>ONSY01000123.1 GCA_900320605.1 uncultured Eubacteriales bacterium
ATCCTCGGAGGAGGCTCCGGCTTTGCTGCCTTTTCCGCCGGAGATGACGATATTCTCAATCTCCTTCGCGATATTCTCGTCGTAGGCGCGGTTCTCAAATCCCTGCTTGACAAAATTGATGACAGACTCACGTTCCTCATCGCTGACATAACAGCCCTGAACACGGGCGGGTTTGACCGAACCGACCGGAGCGAACAGCATGTCGCCGTTGCCGAGCAGCTTTTCGGCTCCGCCGGTATCAAGGATCGTTCGCGAGTCGACAAGCGACGCAACGGTCAGCGCGATCCGGCTCGGGACATTCGCCTTGATAAGGCCGGTGATGACATCAACAGACGGTCTCTGTGTCGCGACGACAAGATGAATGCCCGCCGCGCGCGCGAGCTGCGCAATCCGGCAGATCGCGTCTTCCACCTCATTGGGGGCGACCATCATCAGATCTGCGAGCTCATCGATTACGATAACGATCTGAGGCATTTTCTCGCGTGGATTGCCTTCCAGATCGACTTCCTTGTTCATTTCAATCAGTCTGTTGTATCCGTCAATATCGCGGACACCGGTTTCGGCGAAAATATTATAGCGCTTCATCATCTCACCGACTGCCCAGTTGAGCGCTCCGGCCGCTTTTTTCGGATCTGTCACAACCGGGATCAGCAGATGCGGAATTCCGTTGTAGATCGGAAGCTCGACCATCTTCGGATCAATCATGATCAGCTTTACCTCATTCGGTTTTGCCTTATAGAGAATGCTCAGGATAAACGAGTTGACACAGACCGATTTACCCGATCCGGTCGTGCCGGCGATCAGCAGATGCGGCATCTTGGCGAGATCGGCGAAAACATATTTTCCGGCGATATCCCGGCCCAGCGTGACGGTCAGCTTGCTTTTCGCCTTCTGAAACTCCTCGGATTCGATCATCTCACGCATGCGGACCATTGCCTTGGTCTTGTTCGGGACCTCAATTCCGACCGCCGCCTTTCCGGGGATCGGCGCCTCGATGCGGATTCCCGAAGCGGCGAGATTGAGCGCCAGGTCATTTGTCAGATTGGTGATTCTGCTGATCTTGACTCCGGCCGCGGGCTGGAGTTCGTAACGGGTGACGGTAGGTCCTTTCGAAACGCCGATGATTGAGGTCTGGACCCCGAAGCTCCGAAGCGTTTCAACAAGGTTTTTCGCTGTCATTTCCGTTTCATTGGAATCCTTGCGGGGATCAAGCGAGGCGCTGTAAACAAGCAGCGAAGTCGGCGGAAGCTCGTATTCCGGAATCGGCGGCGTATCCGTCTTGATCTCCGGTATTTCGGCCTTTTCCTCCTGCGGCTTTGCTTCTTCCTTCACAGAGGGCTGAGTCTGCGTTTCCTGCGGTACGGGTTCCTTATCCGAACTTCTTCTTCTGCGGACAACACGGATCGGTTCACGCTCCGCGGGACGGGTTTCACCGGGTCCCGGCTGATTCTGGAAATTCGCTTCACGCATGGAGCGTTCCACGTCTTCAATCGTAACATCGGAAACAAGCTTCGGAGGCATCGCCGAGGCCTCCACTGCGGGATAGACCGCGGGTGATTTTCCGCTCAGATCATTCTGCGCGCGGTAAAGCCGCTCCAGCTTGTCGCTGTTGCCGGATCTTACTTCAAACGCATCGGCGACAGGCAGCGTGCCCGGGTTTTCCTGGCGCTGCACCGGCCGCTCTCCTCCGAGCGGAATATCGATGTCGGAAGCTAAAAGATCACGGTTTCTGCGGCGGGTCTCACGGCTCTGTTCAATATGCTCCGTGGCAATATCGACAGGCTTCTTCACCGCCTTGAAAAGGCTGATCAGCGTGGTTCCCGTCAGCAGCATCAGCGCGACGAACAGCAGCAGAATAACAATGATCCGGCTTCCGATCACTCCGAAAAGCTTGATCATCGGATAGCCGAGCACTCCTCCGACCAGGCCCAGGCTTTCGTGATCGACTCCGCGCAGATAGAGATCATGCAGCGTTTCGAAATAGGTCAGATTTTCCGGCAGGCTGCGTGCACGGAAAGCATAGATCGCCGTACTGATCAGAATGACAATCAGCACCGTAATCAGTACTTTTATATGCAGGCGGCCGCCGAGCTTTTTCATCGCGCTCACAATGGCAATGTAGAAAATCAGGATCGGCAGAATAATCGCGCATGCGCCAAGCAGTCCGAGAATAAAATTATGTAAACTGGTCCAGACAGATTCGCCTTCTATCAGGATCAGCGCCGCAGACAGGATCGCGATGGCAAAAAGTACAACCGCGAATTTCTGTGTACGGTTTTCAATCTGCTCCTGCGTCAGTTCCTTTTTCGGTTTAGGAACTGAGCGGGTGCGCTGTGTGGCTGCGTTTCTTGCGGTACCCGTCCGCGGCGTATTCGTCCGCGCTGCCTGACCTGACCGTGAAGCAGTACTTTTGTTTGTACCGGGGGATTTTTTCGTTTGCGCCAAAAGCCATCCTCCTCTCTTGCTGAATCAGACGATCGCGGCGCCGGAGAACAGGCTGGCGCCGGTTGCTTTTTCAATGATACCGATAATGACGCAGATCACGCCGAGAATCAGCGTATACCACGCGAACACGTGGAGCTTGTTGGTCGTTACCATAAAACGCAGAAGTTTGATCGCGAGGAATCCCACGATGCACGCTGTGATCATTCCGGCAAGCATCGGGCCCCAATCAATCACTTCTCCCGCCTCGGAAGCATCCTTCAGCGTCAGCACCGCCGCCGCCATAATGGAGGGGATTCCGAGAACAAAGGAATAATCCAGCGCCGTTTTGCGGTTGACACCGAGCATCATTCCGGTTGAAAGGGTCGAACCGGATCTCGAAACCCCGGGGAACACCGCAGCCGCGCACTGAACCAGGCCGACTGTGAGCGCATCTTTCAGACGCAGAAACGTTCTTCCGGCTCCGGAACCGCTTTCTTTTCCTGCGGCTTTCGTATGAGCGCCGGAATAGCGCCGCTGGGAAAGAACCCCGAGCGTCAGCAGAATACTTGTGACAATCAGCGCGCAGCCTTCAAGAATGATGTCCTGATCCGTCGCCCAGATATCCGCGAAATCCTTGATTTTTCTTCCCGTTCCGGGGACCGGAAGGAATAACAGGAACAGCGGAATCAGGCCGAAAAACAGCATCAGCAGAAGACGGATGTCATCGTCCATCGTTCTGAAGCTGAACTTTCCTGTAAAAAGCTGTCTGCAGAACCGGAAAAATGCGCGGATCAGACGCCAGACAACGTCATAGTATACAGCGAGCACCGCGACCAGCGTTCCGACGTGGAGCAGCACATCGAACAGGAGACTGTCGACCGTAATGCCAAAAAAATGTTTGCTCAGTGAAAGATGTCCGCTGCTTGAAACGGGCAGAAACTCTGTGGCGCCCTGAATAATACCTTCAATAATAGCTTCTAAAAAACTCATGTGTCCTCCGTATGTATGAAAGCGGCTGTGAGCCGCCCAGAATGATCATTCTATGATTGCGCCGGCTTCCTCCGATGGTTGGCATTCCCTTCGAAGGAAATAATTATGTATACATGGTTTATTATATCACTCCATTTTCTTCAATGCAAGTTTTCTGACTTATGTGAAAAAGTGATCCTTGATAATCTTGACAGTATTGCGAAATTCCTGCATAATATTAATACATTATGGAAAGGAAAAACCGGTCGGTCCAGCGCCAGGCCAGCGATTTGAACTATGAAAAAGAATATAGCGAATCCGGTCATTCGAAGGATGCCGCGATATTACCGGTATCTTTGCCGGCTCGAAGAACACGGAATCTTACGGATTTCCTCAAAGAATCTCGCTCAATATATGCTCGTCAATCCTTCTCAGATCCGTCAGGACCTGAGCTGCTTCGGCGATTTCGGCCAGCAGGGTTACGGGTATTCCGTTCCCCAGCTCAAAAACGCGATCGCGGAAATTCTCGGCCTTTCCAACAATTACCGTGCGATTCTGATCGGTGCCGGCAATGTCGGAAAAGCACTGCTCAACCATTTTCCTTTCGAGGATTTCGGATTTCAGATTATCGGGGTATTCGATGGCTCTCAGGAAGTGGTGGGCATGAAGATTCGTGATTCTGTCGTGCTGGATTCGGATACGCTCGAAGAATTCTGCCACCGCGAAAAACCGGATATAGCGATCCTGTGCGTAACGCGTCAATCTGTCAACGCCCTGGCGTCCTATCTCTATGGAGTCGGCGTAAGGAACTTCTGGAACTGCACCGGATGGGAGCTCGACCTTCTCTGCGACGATGCGGTTGTTGAAAATGTACATCTGAATGACAGCCTTATGACGCTTTGCTATCGTATCACTCATTTGGACCCTCCGTCAGAATAAACAAACCATAAAAAAAGCCCTGTACCCGCAGCAAACGGTATTTCAGCCGTGATCTTCGGGTACAGGGTTTTATTATGTGTGTTTTACTTCTCTGAATCAAACAGAAGATACATCGCGTGAAAGACACCCTTTTCAAAAGCGTCCTCAACCTGTTCGTGGAGCAGTCCTCCCTCATAGGCCGCGACAACCTTTTCAAGGCCGTTTTCACAGGCAACCGCTTTCTCCGCGTTATAATCGATCCACTCAGGAAGAGCCCCGATATGTTCAAGCCAGAGACGGCAGACGTAAATCTGCGAAGTCATGTAATCGCCTGCGACTGGAAGCTTTTCCGGATCGATCCGGAAATTCTTGTACAGCCCGCTCTGCACCTCGCAGAAGGTCCGCCAGGTACCGTAGAAGCTCTGAAGCACACTCCGGTTTTCAGCGGTCAGCCTTGCGCGGTAACGTTCACATCCGCTCTCGCGCACCTTTTCGCAGAAACCGCGGAGCAGCAAAGCCTGAGCCTTGAGAGAAAGGAGTTCTTCACGCGGCAGCGATTCTCCGTTTTCAGGCAGCAGTGATTTGCGCTTTTCAAAGATTTCCCGGATTCTCCCGAGATTTTCCTGATACCGCGCAAGCAGTTCGAGCGAAGTATGAATTTCATCCGGCTCGGCGCTGATTTTGCAGTATGCGCCGGCTTCACGGCAGATGGCGCCGATTCTTCTTGAACGCAGAAGACTGCTCTTCCGCATTGCGTAGTCCCACCGTGAGAGAAGCTCTTCAGCGGGAACATTTAAGAACTCCCGTTTCCAGGAGGTAAACAGTTTCTGATCCAGGCCGGCGTTTTCCTCGCTGCGCGCGCACAGTTCCAGAAGTTCTTCCGAAAACTGCGGCAGATCCTTCTCAACGATCCATTCCTGAGGCAGATTTTTTGCCTCGCCGATCATCCGGCAGAAGTTGAAGAGTCCGCTGATTTCCCCCTGTGTCATCGGCGCCGAGGCATTCAGGATGCCGCAGAGCTCTTTCGTTTTCTTATCCGTCCGTTCGGCGGCATCAAGGAAAAATGAGATGGACTGGGCGGCAAAGCGCATATATGAAGTATGCTGCGTCTGGCCGATTGCGGAGAAAACGTTGTTCTGCGGATGTCCGGCTGCACGGGCGCACACAACGAGTTCGCGAACAATTCCGCGGCGTCTGTCAAGCTCCTCACGGGTAAGATCCTCAACCTCTTCCCGTGAAAAAGCAATTTCTTCGGTTGCGCCGCTTTTCTCCCGGTAAAGCGCCAGCAGTTCCTCCCGCGAATAACCGCTCTGCCCGGCGGTTTCGATTTGATCCTGTGCGTAGCCCATTTTTATTCATCACCTGGCTCTATCTCCATATCAAACGGAGTGAAAAATCCTTTTTTCTCGTATTCCGATGCCCTCCGCTCAGTTACGACAACAGTCGTGAGAGCATCACATCCGTAAAAGATGTCTTCTACCTTGCGGACGCTTTCCGGAACATACAGCCTTTCAAGATACGGATTCTGCGAAAAAGCCCCTGCTGCAATCGTTTCGACAGTATCCGGTATTTCATACGCCGCTCCGGTTTTCGCAGCCGGATAACAGAGCAATGCTTTCTTGTTCCGCGAAAAAAGCACTCCGTTTTCCGAAAGGTAATTCGGATTGTCCGAGGATACCATGATTTCCCGCAGAGAAAGACACCCGTAAAAAGTCTCGGAATCCTTCTCGCCGAAGGAACGCACCTGCGCGGGCACCAGAAGCGACTTGACACTTGTCTCGTAAAACGCGTTGGCGCCGATATATTTCAGCGAATCCGGAAGAACGATCTCGGAAAGCTGTATACATCCGGAAAAAGCATCCGCTCCGATTTCCGTCACGCCTTCCGGAATGATCAGCGAGGTGATTTCACGGCAGCCGACAAAAGCCTCCGCATCAATTTCCACTACCTTTTTCCCGTCAAGTTCAGCGGGAATGCGAATTGTTCCGGAGAGCGGCGAGTTGTATTTTCTGGCCCGGTTTCCGACCTTCTCATATGCCGGACAGATCGCGGCTCCGCCGGAAACGCTTTTGTACTGCCAGGCAACGCCGCCGCTTTCATATACCGAAGAACTTCCCGAACATCCCGCAAACAATGATCCGGCAAAAATCAGGAAGAAGAAGAAAACTAAAGCTTTTTTCATTCCAGTTCGCCGCCGGCCGCAGTCACGCTTTTTCGGCGGCTGTACTCCTTTTCTGTTATCATGCGGTCCATCTCTGAAAACAGGATACGTCCCGTATTCTCAGATCAGAGGTAGAAGTCAACGCTTGATCGGGTAATGCGTACAGGACGCATAAAATTTCCGACGGCGACATGATCCGGATGAACCTTATAACGGCGATAGTCTTCCATCGAATCGAAGTCCGTGATCAGAACGAGGTCAAAATTACCTTCATCCGCGTCCGGGGCATTGACTGCGACAGTCGAGCTACGAATCCAGGAGATCTTTTCCGGAAGCGCTTCGAGCATTGCCTTCGTAATCGCCACGTTTTCTGCCTTCGAACGGCCTTCGGCTTCTTCTTTAAACTGGAACATGACAACGTGTCTCAACATCTGTTTTTCCTCCTCATCAGGTTCTTTTTTTAGTATACATTTTTCCTCTGAAGATTGCAATCATCTTGTATCCAAGTCGAAAAAATGGTAAAATATATAGAAAACAAACGCGTAAGGAATGTTATTGATGGATCCGATTGACTATACTGTAATCAAAATTGACGGAGATTACGCGGTCCTTCTTCAGGATGGAACCGAAAACACGATTCTGGTCGCGCGGGCACTGCTTCCCGAGGCGATAGAAGAAGGCGTCCGGCTTCGCCTTGATTTCGAAGACTATTCCTATTCGATTCTCTGAGGAACTTAACAGATGGAGACTATTAATCACAGCTACGCACCCTGTCCGCTTGCGAAAAAATGCGGCGGCTGTCAGATGCAGAATATTTCCTATGAAAAACAGCTTAACTGGAAAATGAAAACCGAAATCGGGCTGCTCTCCTCATTCGGCCATGTCGAAGAGATTCTTCCCATGGAACACCCGTACCATTACCGCAATAAAGTACAGGCTGCATTCGGCACTGACCGCAAAGGGAAAATCATTTCCGGAGTCTATCAGTCCGGAACTCATCGCATCGTCCCGGTTGATTCCTGCATGATCGAGGATCAGAAAGCGGACGAGATTATCGTCACTATCCGTGAACTGCTTCCCTCATTCAAAATTCTCCCCTATAACGAGGATACCGGCCGGGGCATCCTGCGCCATGTACTCGTAAAACGGGGATTTCAAAGCGGCGAAATAATGGTCGTTCTCGTGACCTCAAGTGCGGTTTTTCCCTCACGCAATCATTTCGTCGAGGCTTTACGCAAGAAGCATCCCGATATAACAACCATTTTGCAGAATGTCAACCCCGGAAACACCAGCCTGGTACTTGGAGAAAACGAGAAAATTCTTTATGGAAACGGCTTTATAACCGATTTGCTCTGCGGGTTAAAGTTTCGTATTTCCTCGCGTTCGTTCTATCAGATCAATCCCATTCAGACTGAAAAGCTTTATTCGAATGCAATTGAATTCGCAGCTCTTTCCGGAGAGGAAATCGTCATCGACGCTTATTGCGGGGTCGGAACAATAGGGCTCTGTGCTGCAAAAAAGGCAAAATCCGTAATCGGGATTGAACTTGAACGTGCCGCAGTTCGGAATGCAATCGAAAATGCCAAACTCAACCTGATCCGCAACACTCGCTTTTACACGGGAGACGCGAGTGACTTCCTGGAGGAAATGGCATCCGCTGGTGAAAAAGCAGATGTTGTTTTTCTGGATCCGCCTCGCGCCGGCAGTACTTCCCGCTTCATCTCATCTGTTGCGGTACTCGCACCGGAAAAAGTCATTTATATTTCCTGCAATCCGGAAACACTTGCACGCGATTTGAGAGAATTCTCAAAACATGGTTACAAAGCCAACAAAATTCAACCAGTTGACATGTTCCCTTTTACACACCATGTGGAGACGGTGGTATTAATGACAAAAACTGATGATGGAGAAAGATAATATGATACATTTGGAAAAAATCGATTCAACTAACATATGGGAAATTGTTGATTTGAAGGTGTTTAAATATCAGAAAAACTTCG
>ONSY01000051.1 GCA_900320605.1 uncultured Eubacteriales bacterium
GTTGAACCGCCGTGTACCGAACGGTACGCACGGTGGTGTGAGAGGTCGGAAATTCCTCATTCAGAGAAATTTCCTCCTACTCGATTTCGGGATTAGGGCTTAGCGTCATAATTGTGTTTTGATGGAAAAAAGGGACGGCAGATATCTGTTTTTCACAAAACAAACGGATTTTTCTTGACAATCAGGTGCAAAAAATACTATAATGAACGAAGTATGAATTTTGTATAAGATGGGTTTGATGCGCCCTTTGTGCAAATGTGATAGTACTGAAACGATAAAATAAAGGAGGTCCAGCGATTGATACCTGTTTGGTTATGCATTGTTATCGCGGTAGCCGCGGCTCTTCTGAGCGCGGTACTCGCGTTTTTCCTCGGAATCCAGCACAGAAAAAAGAAAGCGGAAGCAATGATCGATTCGGCGGAGCATGAAGCCACCCGGATCGTCAGCGACGCGATCAAGACTGCGGAAGCCCGCAAAAAAGAAGCGATCCTGGAAGGCAAGGATGAAGTCCATCGCATGAGAAGCGACGCGGAGAAGGAACTGAGCGACCGGAGAAAGGAAGTTCAGCGTCAGGAACGCCGCATCCAGCAGAAGGAAGAAACGCTTGACAAGAAGATGGATCATCTCGAGTCAAAGGAGCAGTCGCTAAACGCCAAGACAAAACAGGTGGAGGAACGCCTGAAGGAGGCGGAGTCCATCAAGAAGAGCCAGTTCGAAATGCTGGAGAGAATTTCCGGCTTCACAATCGAGCAGGCGAAGGAATACCTGATCAAGAATCTCGAGGACGAGCTTGTCCACGAGAAGGCGGTCAAGGTCCGCGAGATCGAACAGCGTACGCGTGACGAAGCGGAAAACAGTGCCCGTGAGATCATTTCGATGGCGATTCAGCGCTGCGCCGCGGATCATGTCGCAGAGGCCGCGATCTCCGTGGTGCCGCTGCCGAACGATGAGATGAAGGGACGTATCATCGGCCGCGAGGGAAGAAATATCCGTGCGATCGAGACCCTGACCGGCGTCGATCTGATTATTGACGATACCCCTGAAGCGATCACCGTCAGCGCATTTGAACCGGTTCGCCGTGAAATCGCGCGCGTCGCGCTTGAGAAACTGATTGCCGACGGACGGATTCATCCGGCAAGAATTGAAGAAACAATTGAAAAAGCCCGGCGCGAAGTCGAGGCGACGATCAAGCAGGAAGGCGAACGCGCCGTGATCGAAGCGAGCGTCAACGGAATTCATCCGGAAATGATCAAACTGCTCGGCCGCCTGCGTTACCGCACCAGCTACGGTCAGAATGTGCTCAAGCATTCACTCGAGGTCGCGCACCTCGCCGGGATCATGGCGGCAGAGCTCGGAATCGATCAGACGATCGCCCGCCGCGCCGGTCTTCTCCACGATATCGGCAAGGCGCTTGATCATGAGATGGAAGGCTCCCATGTCGATATCGGCGTGGAAATGGCCCGCAAGTACAAGGAAAACGAGGTCATCGTCCACGCGATTCACGCACACCACGGCGACGTCGAACCGAAGACCTACTACGACTGCCTTGTTCAGGCGGCGGACGCGATCTCGGCGGCGAGACCCGGTGCGCGCAGAGAGAACCTCGAAAACTACATCAAGCGTCTTGAAAAGCTGGAGGAACTCGCCTCCTCGTTCCGCGGAGTTGAGAAATCCTACGCGATTCAGGCGGGACGCGAGATCCGCATCATGGTTAAGCCGGAAGCGGTCAGTGATGACGATATGGTTCTTCTCGCCCGCGATATCTGCCAGAAAATCGAGAGCGATCTTGAGTATCCCGGACAGATCAAAGTCAATATTGTCCGTGAAAGCCGGGCAGTTGACTACGCAAAATAAAAACAGACAGAGAGATAAACTTCATACGGAGGCAATCAATGAACATTCTGTGTATCGGCGATGTCACAGGCAGCATCGGCTGCCGGTTTCTGCGTGAACATTTATCCGCTCTCAAAAAAGAGAAACACATTGACCTGGTCATTGTAAACGGAGAAAACTCAGCGGATGGGAACGGCATCACCCCGGATTCCGCTGAGTTCCTTTTTTCGAGCGGAGCGGACGTCATCACGACCGGAAACCACTGTTTCCAGCGCAGAGAGGTATACGATCTGATGGATCGCGAGGAATACCTGCTGCGTCCCGCAAATCATTCGCCAAAGACACCCGGCCACGGATTCTGTATCGTGGACAAGGGAAGAATTCAGATCGCGGTCATCAATCTGATGGGAACGCTGTATCTGGACGCACTCGAAAACCCGTTTGACCGGATGGATCTCATTCTGAAGGAGGATCTGCCGAAAATCAGAATTCTGGATTTCCATGCCGAAACCACGAGTGAAAAGCGCGCCATGGGGTTCTACCTGGACGGCAGAATCTCCGCGATGTTCGGAACGCACACCCATGTCCAGACCTCGGATATTCAGATTCTCCCGAACGGCACCGGTTATATTACCGATCTCGGGATGACGGGACCGGTGAATTCGGTCATCGGCTTCGAGAAGGAACCGGTTATCCATAAGTTTACGACGGATCTGCCCGTGCGCGTGGGTTTTGCCGAGGGACCCTGCCTGATGGAAGGCGCGGTTTTCTCGATCGATGAAAAGACCGGAAAAACGGTTTCGTGCGAGGCAATTCGGATAAAATAATATTGAATTGTCGCGCAAATTATGATATACTCCTTTTATCAATGTGGTTTTTACGGAGGATTTCAGATATGATCAACGGGTTACTCTTACGGGATGCGATCATTTCCGGAGCAAACGCGATCATCAACCAGAAGAAACTGGTTGATGAATTAAATATTTTCCCGGTACCGGACGGCGATACCGGAACAAACATGTCCATGACAATCAACGCCGCGAAAGAGGAGCTCTCGAAGCTCGACGTCGCTGAGGTTTCCGTCGTTTCCAAAAAGGCGGCCTCCGCGATGCTGCGCGGGGCAAGAGGGAATTCCGGCGTTATTCTTTCGCTGCTCTTCAAAGGAATCGGAAGAGGACTTGCGGATCTCGAGAAAATGGACGGAAAAGAGATCGTTGCGGCACTGGAACTCGGTGTCCAGGACGCTTACAAGGCGGTCATGAAACCCACGGAAGGCACGATCCTCACCGTCGCGCGCGTCGCCGCGGAAAAGGCGCGCGCCGAACTTGAGAATACGGACGATTTCCTCGCGGTATGGGACGCCGTCTGCTCCGGCGCTGCGGAAGCACTGGAAGATACCCCGAGACTGCTTCCCGTTCTCAAAAAGGCGGGAGTGATTGACGCCGGCGGCAAAGGCCTCTGCGTTATTTTTGAAGGAATGCGCCAGGTCTTCAAAGGCGGAGAGATCGTCGGAGTAAAGGAAAAAACCGAAGCGAAGGCGGATGACGACTTCTTCAAGAACGCCGCGGCGGAGTTCGATCAGGAAATCAATTTCACGTACTGCACGGAATTCATCGTCGGCAAGGAAAAGGGAGCGAAGGATTCCGAAAATCTGAGAGCTTATCTGATGACCATCGGCGACTGCGTTGTCGTGGCGGATGATGACGATATCATCAAAGTTCATGTCCATACCGAGAATCCGGGCAAGGCGCTGCAGAAGGCGCTCGATTTCGGCCAGCTTCTGACGGTAAAGATCGAGAACATGAAGGAACAGCACCGCAAGGCCGCGGAGGAGAACGCCCGCCTCAAGGCGGAAGCAGCCGCCAAAGAGGTTTCCTCGCTTGAAAAATGCGATCCGACGGAGGAATACGGTTTTGTCGCCGTAGCCGCGGGAGATGGGCTTGTCACGCTCTTCAATGACCTCGGATGCCTCAATGTTGTCGGCGGCGGCCAGACGATGAATCCCAGCACGGATGACATCCTTGCCGCGGTTCTCGCAACTCCGGCGAAAGTCGTCTATGTTTTCCCGAACAACAAGAATATCATCATGGCTGCGGAACAGGCGGTTCCGCTGGCTGAAGACCGCAGAATCATCGTCGTTCCGACGAAGACGATTCCGCAGGGTATTTCCGCACTGCTCGCGTATGATCCCGAGACTTCCGAGGAGGAAAACCTCGAGGCGATGCTCGCGGCGTGCGAGAATGTGAAAACCGGTCAGGTTACCTTTGCCGCGCGTGATTCCGAATTCGGTTCCTTCAAGATCAAGAAGGACGATATCCTCGCGCTCGACAACGGAAAACTGGTTTCCGTCGGCCGGGATCCGGTCGGATCGGCCTATAAGCTGATCCGTTCGATGGCGGACAGGAACACTTCCTATATCACGATTATCTACGGCTGCGATATTACCGACGAGGCGGCCCAGATCCTTTCGGACCGTGTTTCGGACAAACTCGGAGAAGACGTTGAAATCACGCTGGTAAACGGCGGACAGCCGGTATACTATTTCATCATTTCCATCGAATAAATTCAGATTTCGCAAGGAAAAAGGGTATGGCATCTTTATATCGAATGGAGTTGTCGCAATTAAAGGGCGTCGGCGCTAAGACAGCCGGGTTGTTTTCAAAACTCGGGCTACAGAGCGTCGGCGCTTTGTTGCGTTTCTATCCGCGCGATTATGAGAACTGGAGCGAGACCGTGCCGATCGCCTCGGCTCCGTTCGGTGAAATCAGCATCATAAAGGCGGAAGTCGCCTCACCGGTTGAAACCACGCGCCTTTCCGGCGGAAGACTGATGTGCAAGACACTTGTGACTGACGGAGAGACCGATCTGATTCTGACATTTTTCAACAACCGGTTTATTCCGAACCAGCTGCATCAGGGGAACACCTATCTGTTCCGCGGAAAAATCGGCGGTACTTTTTTCCGGCGTGAAATGGTTTCCCCGCAGATTATGCGCGAAGGCGCGAACATTCCGATCCGTCCGGTCTATTCCCAGACGGAGGGACTCAAATCAAACCAGATCGCCCGCGCCGCCTCTCAGGCGCTCGCGCTCCTTCCGGATCCGCTTGAGGATCCGATTCCGCCTCAGATCCGTGAAAAATACGGCCTGTGCGACCTGCGTTCGGCGCTTTTCATGATCCATACGCCGAACAGCATCGCCGAAATCGAAACGGCGAGGCGGCGGCTGGTATTTGAGGAACTGCTGTATCTTCAGCTGGGAATCGCTCAGCTCGGAAACGAAAGCAAAGTGCGCAGCCGTTACCGTATCGGTTCTTTCGAAGACGATTTCTACCGTCTTCTGCCGTTCGCTCCGACGGGAGCGCAGCGGCGCAGTGTTTCAGAAATGCTCGCGGATATGCGCAGCGGAAACGCCATGAACCGCCTCCTCCAGGGAGACGTCGGAAGCGGAAAGACGGCTGTCGCGGCGGCGCTGTGCTACTGCGTGGCGAAAAGCGGCTATCAGAGCGCGCTGATGGCGCCGACGGAAATCCTCGCCGGACAGCATTATGAATCCTTCCTGAATATTCTCAGGGGGAGCGGAGTGCGTACCGCGCTGCTGACCGGATCCGTCAAGGGAAAGGCGAGAAAGGAACTTCTCCAGAAGCTTTCAGAGGGAGAAATCGATCTGCTGATCGGAACGCACGCGCTGCTGACCGAAGATGTCGAGTTTCGGAATCTCGCGCTTGTCATCACGGATGAGCAGCACCGTTTCGGCGTAACGCAGCGGCTGCGCCTTCAGGAAAAGGGCGAACACCCGCACACGCTGATCATGAGCGCGACTCCGATCCCGAGGACGCTCGCGCTGATGATCTACGGAGACCTCGCGCTTTCTGTCCTGGATGAGATGCCGCCCGGCCGCCAGAAAATCGCGACCTACGCGATCGGCAGCGACAAACGCGAACGCGCCTACGGCTATCTGAGAAAACATATTGACGCGGGATACCAGTGCTATATCATCTGTCCTCTGATTGAGGAGGGGGAGAGCGATATGGCGAGCGTCGAGGAATATGAACAGATTCTGCGCGAAAGTCCGGCGTTTGAAGGCGTTCGGATCGGAACGCTCCACGGAAGGATGAAAAACGACGAGAAAAACGCCGTAATGAGCGCGTTTTCAAAGGGAGAGATTGATCTGCTTGTTTCCACGACCGTCGTGGAGGTGGGCGTCGACGTTCCGAACGCGGTCATCATTCTGATTGAAAACGCGGAGCGGTACGGCCTCTCACAGCTCCATCAGCTTCGCGGCCGCGTGGGACGCGGAAAGGCGAAATCAACCTGTATTCTTGTAACCGACGCCCAGAACGAGGAGGCGGCGGCGCGGATGAAAATCATGTGCACCACAAACAACGGCTTTACGATCGCCGAGGAGGATCTGAAGCTGCGCGGTCCGGGAAATTTCTTCGGCAACGAGCAGCACGGCCTGCCGAAGATGAAGATCGCCGATCTGAGAACGAATATGGAAACACTCAGCGATGTACAGAACTGCGCGCGGGAAATTCTTGAAACGGATCCCGCGCTCGAACTACACGAACACCGCATGCTGCGCTCGGAAATCCGCCTTCTTTTCCAGAAAGTCGGCGGTTACGGGATCAGCTGAGAAGAGAAAGGAGAACCGGAAATGGATAAACGCGACGAGATCATTGAGCTGCAGTATCAGCTGATCGATCAGCTTACGAGCAAGAATTTTTCAAACATCTATCAGGACTTCTGGGGATTTCCCCCGAAACCTCCGCAGGAGAGTACGCCGAACGGGGAAACTGCCCCGGAGGAATCCGCACCGAAGGAGGAACCAGCCGCCGCGCCGGAGGGAGAGGGCGATCTTCCGAAGGAGAACATCGAGGACCTTCTCAAGGAGCTCGATGAGTATATCGGCCTCGAGGCGATCAAGGATGAGGTGCGCGACCTGATCAATCTCATCAAGATCTACCGCCTGCGCCGCGAACACGATCTGCCGACACCGGACCTTTCGCTTCATATGGTGTTCGCCGGGAACCCGGGAACCGGAAAAACGATGATCGCCCGGCTGATGGCGCGCATCTATCACAGCCTGGATATTCTCTCGAAGGGACATCTTGTCGAGGTCGACCGGAGCGGTCTGGTAGCCGGATACGTCGGCCAGACGGCGCTCAAAACCGCGGAAGTGATCGAAAAGGCGCTCGGCGGAGTGCTCTTCATCGATGAGGCCTACGCGCTTGCGCCGGAACACGCCGAGAACGACTACGGCCGGGAGGCGATTGAGACGATCCTCAAGGCGATGGAGGATCACCGTGACGATCTGATCGTCATTGTCGCGGGCTACAACGAGCTGATGGATCATTTCATCAATTCGAATCCCGGGCTCAAGTCGCGCTTCAACCGCTATCTCTACTTTGAGGATTATACGGAGGACGAGATGGTGGATATCTTCAAGATGCGCTGCGCGAAAAGCAGCTATCATCTGCGCGACGGGGAGGCGGAGGAGACGCTCCGCGAACGGCTGCGCTTTGAACGCAAGGCGGAGGATTTCGGAAACGCGCGCGGAGTGCGCAACCTTTTCGAGAAAATCCTGGTCGCCCAGTCAAACCGGCTCGCCGCGTGCGATGAGATCACGAAAGAGATGCTCATGGAGCTGACAAAGGAAGATATAGAGACGGCGGACTGAAACAGGAAGCGGCTTCCCGGAACCCGGGAAGCCTTTTTTGTGCCCTGCCGCCGCTTCGCGTGAGAAATGCTTGCAAGGCAGGGCAAAAATGATTATAATACAGATGAATATTGTTTTTTTCGGAAGGATGATCCGACATCCGTCTGAAGGGAAATCAGAACAGAACAGTGTTTCTCAAATAAAAAAGAGAGGAAGGCGTTATCATGGATCGAAAACGTCCTCAGGGAAGAGAAAAGAATGTCACCGGCAGCGCGGGTAAGGTATTCCGGCGCGGGCAGGGACTCGGGACCGGCCCGGTCGGCGGGAATAACGGAACAAACCCCGTAAACCCCCAGAACAATAATCCGCGTCCGGTCTCCGGTTCGAACCAGCCGGCGTACCAGAACGGCGGAGCCTATCCGCAGCGAACCTCCGGCCTCGGATCGAAAGGATCGCTGATCAAGATCATTATTATCGTGGCGGTCGTCATCATCGGCGCCAAATACGGACTGGGCGGTCTTTTCGGCGGCGGCGGAAGCTCGAGTTATTCGGAGAATGCCGCCGGCAACAATACCGGCTATGAGAATATTTTCGGCAGCATCACCGGCGGATCCGGCGGTATTTCCGACAGTTTCTTCGGCGGCGGCACAACTACCTCATCGCCCTCTTCATCTTCGGGCAGCGTTCTGCCGAGCAGCACGTCAGCGCTCGACCGCACCGTAGCGGCCGGATCGCGTGAAAAGTATACGAAGATTCTCGGCGGCGGTCAGGATAAGGTTACGATCATGGTCTATCTCTGCGGCACCGATCTCGAGTCGAAGAGCGGTATGGCGACACGCGACCTGATTGAGATGACGAATGCGACGCTTTCCAACAATCTTCGGATCGTCGTGTACACCGGCGGCTGCACGAAATGGAACAACGAATATATCAGCGCGAACGTCAACCAGATTTATGAAGTCGTATCCGGCGGGATCCGGTGCGTCAATCAGAACGCCGGCACCGGTGCGATGACGGATCCGGCCACGCTGACTTCCTTCATCAAGTGGTGCGCCCAGAACTATGGCGCAAACCGCAACGAGCTGATTCTCTGGGACCACGGCGGCGGTTCTGTCAGCGGCTACGGATATGATCAGAAAAACGCCCGCAGCGGGTCCATGACCCTCGCGGGAATCAATACAGCGCTGAAGAATGCCGGGATGAAGTTCGACTTTATCGGCTTCGACGCCTGCCTGATGGCTACCGTTGAAACCGGCCTGATGCTCAGCGACTATGCCGATTATATGATCGCGTCCGAGGAAACCGAGCCCGGTATCGGCTGGTATTACACCAACTGGCTGACTTCGTTCGCGGCGAACACTTCCATGCCGACGATTGAGGTCGGTCAGAAGATCATAGATGATTTTGTCACGACCTGCAATTCCCAGTGCCGCGGTCAGTCCGCGACGCTCTCGATTGTGGACCTCGCGGAACTCTCCAATACCGCGCCCGGCTCGCTCAAGTCCTTCGCGCAGTCGATCAGCACTCTGATCAAGAACGACGACTACAAAGCCGTTTCGAGTGCCCGCAACGGGTCACGTGAGTTCGCGCAGAGCACGATGATCGACCAGATCGATCTGGTCCATTTCGCGAATCTTCTCGGAAACAGCGAAGGCGAGGCGCTTTCCAAGGCGCTGCTCGGCGCGGTAAAATACAACCGCACCTCTTCAAACATGACGAGCGCCTACGGAATTTCCATTTACTTCCCGTACCGCAAGGCGTCGAAAGTCGACGCGGCGGTCAGCACCTACAACGCGATCGGCCTTGATTCAAGCTACTCTCAGTGCATCCGCGAATTCGCAAGCCTCGAAGTCAGCGGTCAGGTGGCTTCCGGCGGAACCACGACGGCGCTGCCCTCGCTGCTCGGTTCGCTTTCCGGCGGATCGTCCGGAGACACGGATATGATCTCCTCGCTGCTCGGAGGCTTCCTCGGCGGCGATTTCGGATCAATCTCCGGCCTCACCGGCTCAAACACCTCCTTCTTCTCGGATCGTGAGCTTTCGAACGATCAGACCGTTGCGTACCTCGCGAAGAACTATTTCGATCCTCAGAATCTCAGATGGACCACCAACAAGAACGGCGACGCCGTGATCTCCATGCCGGAAGAACAGTGGAATCTGATCGAAAGCCTGGAAGTCAATATGTTCTATGATGACGGCGAGGGATATATCGACCTCGGCCTCGACACCACCTTCTCCTTCGACGAGGACGGAAATCTTCTCGCCGGAGACGATCAGAGCTGGCTCGGCGTCAACGGACAGGTAGTCGCGTTCTATCATGAGTACACAACCGGTTCCGGCAGCGAAGCGGTTACTACCGGACGGATTCCGGCGCTTCTCAACGGCGAACGTGTTGATCTGCTCGTGGTGTTCGATTCCGAAACGCCGAACGGCAGAATCACAGGCGCGCGTCCGGTCTATGATGAGGAGACGACGGAAACGGTCGCGAAGAGCCTGATTCAGATTGAAGACGGCGATACGATCGATTTCCTCTGTGACTACTACACCTATGACGGTGAATACGAAGACAGCTATTACCTCGGCAACGCGCTGACGGTAAACGGCGAACTGAAACTCTCAAACCTCAGTTTCGGCAGGGGTGAAGTCCGGTTTACCTATCGCTTCACCGATATCTATCAGCAGCATTACTGGACGCTTCCCCGTGAGAACTAAGCCATAAGAAAAGAGGAAGAAAACGATGTATATAAGCGATCTTGAGAAAATCTGGCTTGCGACGGGCGAGAACCGCATCTATCTTGAACCTTCGATGGCGAACCGGCACGGACTGATTGCCGGAGCGACCGGAACCGGAAAAACCGTGACCCTGAAGGTGATTGCGGAATCGTTTTCCGAAATGGGGATTCCGGTTTTTGTCGCCGATATCAAAGGCGATCTTACCGGAATGTGTGTTCCCGGAACGGAAAACAAACACATCCGGCGCAGCATTGATACGATGGGAATCGAAGACTTCACCTATACTTCCTATCCTGTCCGTTTCTTTGATGTCTACGGGGAAAAAGGCCATCCTATCAGGACAACGGTTTCCGATATGGGACCGGATCTGCTCGCGCGCCTTCTGGGACTCAACGAAACCCAGAGCGGCGTTCTGCGCATCGTTTTCCGTATTGCCGATGATCAGGGACTTCTGCTGCTGGATCTGAAGGATCTGCGCAGCATGGTCGTCTACGTCGGCGAACATTCCGCACAGTACAAGCTGCAGTACGGAAATGTTTCCGCGCAGTCTCTCGGTGCGATTCAGCGCGCTCTGCTGACACTGGAGGACGAGGGCGGCGAGCGTTTCTTCGGCGAGCCGATGCTCGATCTCGCCGACTGGTTCGACTGGGATGACGACGGCCGGGGTATGATGAATATCCTTGAGTGCCAGGAACTGTTCCAGCATCCTCTGCTTTACAGCACCTTCCTGCTATGGATGCTTTCCGAACTGTATGAGCTGCTTCCGGAAGCGGGAGATCTTCCGAAGCCGAAAATCGCGTTTTTCTTCGATGAAGCCCATCTTCTTTTCAACGACGCGCCGAAAGCCCTTCTTCAGAAAATCGAGCAGGTGGTTCGTCTGATCCGCTCGAAGGGCGTAAGCGTCTGGTTCATCTCCCAGAACCCTTCGGATATTCCCGAAACCGTTCTTTCCCAGATTTCAAACCGTGTTCAGCACGCGCTGCGTGCCTATACGCCGAATGAGCAGAAAGCACTGCGCTACGCGGCGCGTTCATTCCGCGAAAACCCGTCTTTCGATACGGAAACGGTACTTCAGGAGCTTGAAGTCGGTCAGGCGCTGGTATCCGTTCTCGATCTCAAGGGTGTTCCCTCGGTTGTGGAAAGGGCAAATATTCTCCCTCCGCGCAGCTCGATGCAGATCGCGCCGGAGGATGAGGTCGCCGCACTGATCCGTCAGAGTCCGCTCGGCAGGAAATACGACGAGGCGGTCGACCGGGAATCTGCCTACGAGATGCTTTCCGCGCAGCTCGAGCAGGAACAGCAGGCGCTTGCCGAAGCACAGGAGCAGAAAATCCGTGAGGCGGAAGAGAAAAAGAAGGAAAAAGAGCGCCTCGCGGCGGAGAAGGCAAAAGCGAAGAAAGCAACCAGCCGCAAGAACTCTGTTCTCGGGAAAACGGTGAACTCCGCCGCGAGTTCCATCGGACGCGAAATCGGCAGGAATCTGATCCGCGGACTGTTCGGAACACTCAAACGCTGAGCGCGGAGGGAAAACATGAAGAAACGAATTGCTGCGCTGGCGCTTTTGCTGCTGGTGCTCCTTGCGGTATTATCCGGCTGCAGAAAGAAGGAGGCTCTTCCCTCCGGATCACTTGCCTCTCTCAGCGAGGCGGAAACTCTTGCGAGTATCCCGGATTCAGGAGACAGCGGAACGTCAGGCAGGGAAACATCCGGATTGCCGGATTCCCAAACCATTTCGGAAGAATCCGCATTTCTTTCCTCGGTGCCGGAAACACCCGACAGCAGCGGGGAGGAAATCTCTTCTGAAACACCGGAGCCGGCGCAGTCGCCGGCTGAGCCGGAAAGCAGCAGAATCGACGAAAACGGGGAATACACTTCTCCGGAGGAAGTCGCATTGTATATCAACACCTTTCATAAACTGCCCTCAAACTTTATCACGAAGTCTGATGCCCAGGCCCTCGGCTGGGATTCAAGCCGGGGAAATCTCCAGAAAGTCGCTCCCGGAAAGAGTATCGGCGGAGATCGATTCGGAAATTATGAAGGACTGCTGCCCAGCGGGAAATATTATGAGTGTGATGTCAACTACCACGGCGGATACCGCGGAAGCGAACGTCTGATTTACAAAAAGGACGGCACGGTTTACTATACTAAGGATCACTACGAGAGTTTTGAACAGCTCTATTAAAGAGGACCTGAGATGAAAACAGTTATTCTGAATGGAAAAAAGATTCCGGACCGCGCGGCGCTTCATGCGGCGCTTGCGGAGGAGCTCTCCTTTCCGCAGTATTACGGCAGAAATCTGGATGCGCTTTATGATCTGCTGACCGAGGGGTCGGAGCAGGTCCGGATTGTTCTTCTCGGCAAAGAAGCGTTTGAGGAGAATCTCGGCGTCTATTTTACCCGCTTTCTGCGCGTACTTGAGGATGCGGCGCAGGAGAGCGCGCATCTGACCTTTGAATTTCGGGAGGAAGACGAAATGGATCTAACAAAGGCAAGAGAAAAACTGGATACGCTGCAGAAAAAAATGAGCGCGTTCAATCACGCGAGCGGCCTGATTTTCTACGACGCGGTTACCGGCGCTCCGAAGGGAACGGCGGCGAACCGCGCGCAGACGCTTTCTGTTCTGTCACTTGAGAGCTATCAGCTCGCGACCGGTCCGGAAACCGTTGAGCTGCTCGAATTCCTCGATGGCGGGAAAGACGCTCTTACCTCTCAAGAGAAAAGAACGGTGGAACTGCTGCTCAAGGAAATCCGCCGGCTTCAGAAAATTCCGCAGGACGAATATCTCGAGATGCAGATGCTTCTGGTTGAGGCGGATGACGTCTGGCACAGGGCGAAGGAAACAAGCGATTTCGCGCTCTTTGAGCCGCTGCTCGAGAAAATTTTCGAAATCACCCGCCGGTTTGCCGGTTATCTCGCACCTGAAAAGGCACCGTATGATTACTGGCTCGGAGAATACGAGGAAGGACTTACCATGGAGCGCTGCGATGAGTTTTTCGCAACACTGCGCGCCCATATCGTTCCCCTTCTGAGAAAGATTCAGAAAAAGCCGCAGATCTCAAACGAAATGCTTCACGGCGATTTCCCGGAGGCACAGCAGGAAGCGCTGTCCTACAGGCTGATGAAACTGATCGGCCTCGATCTCGATCATGTCGGACTTTCAACAACGGAGCATCCCTTTACCACGAGCCTCGGTTCCCATTTTGATGAGCGCATCACGACCCACTACTACAGAGAAGATTTCTCCTTCTCCATGTACAGCGTCATCCACGAGGGAGGTCACGCGCTCTACGATACCGGAAGCGACGACGCTTTCGCCTATACGGCGCTTGACGGCGGCGTGTCGATGGGAATTCACGAAAGCCAGAGCCGGTTCTACGAAAATCTGCTCGGCCGAAACCGCGCGTTCTGTGAGAGAGTTTTCCCGCTCCTTGAGGAAACCTTCCCCGAGCAGATGCGCTGCTATACCGCGGAGGACCTGTACAGGGCTGTCAATCGCGCGGAACCCTCTCTGATCCGCACCGAGGCGGATGAACTGACCTACTGTCTGCATGTCATGATACGCTATGAGCTTGAAAAACGCGTTATGGCGGGAGAGCTATCTGTCCATGACCTGCCCAGCGAATGGAACCGGCTCTATAAAGAGTATCTCGGGATCGATGTTCCGGATGATAAGAGCGGCGTATTGCAGGACAGTCACTGGTCCGGCGGCGCGATCGGATATTTCCCCTCCTACGCGCTCGGCAGCGCATACGGCGCGCAGCTTCTTGCGAAAATGCGCGAACAGGTGGATGTGGAAGATTGCCTGCGGCGCGGGGATTTCGCCCCGATCAACGAGTGGAACCGCGAGCATATCTGGAAATACGGCTGCCTCTATCAGCCGGCGGAACTCTTCCGCATGGCGGCGGGCGAGGAGTTTGATCCCAAATATTTTACCGATTACCTCGAGAAAAAATATGCTGAGCTCTACGGGCTTGAATAAAAAAGAAAATGAAAACCGGGCTTTCAGGCGTTTGTGACGGAAAAAGCCCGGCTTTTTCTTGCGCTTTTTTTTGTGTGCTTTTGTTCTGAAACGGTGTTTTTGCGCGCGGAGAGGCGGAAAATCGATCTTGAAGGAACGAAAGAAAGATGTTACAATGTCTTAGCAAAGGAATTTCTCTAAAGAAAGCACCTTTATGATCGAACGGATTCTATCTGAAAGGAGAGGGCCCGAATGCGTTTTGAAAAAACGGGAAAACCGGTTTTGCTCCGCGGCGCGTTTCGGCGCGTTTCGACGCTTTTGCTGGCACTTTGTCTTGCGTGTCTTTTCGGGTGCCGCGCAGAACGTACGCCGGAAAATCGGGATACGGCGGGAATTTCAGCACTTTGTGTTCGTGATGGCGCGCTTTGTGATGCAAACGGGAATCCTTTCCAGCTTCGCGGCGTCAGTACGCACGGGATCGCCTGGTTCCCGGAATATATCAACGCAGGCGCGTTCGAATCCGTTAAAAACGCGGGCGGAAACGCGATCCGCATCGCGATGTATACCGATACGGAAAACGGATACCTTGCCGACCCCGAGCGCAATTTACTCCTTGTGCGCCAGGCGATTGAGGACGCGCGCGCGTTGGATCTCTATGCGATCGTGGATTGGCATATTCTCTCCGACGGCAACCCCAACGATCATCTCAGCGAGGCGATCACGTTTTTCGATGCGGTCGCATCCGAATATGCGAACGATCCGGCTGTGATTTACGAAATCTGCAATGAGCCGAACGGCGTTTCCTGGGAGGAAATCAAAGAATATTCCTGGGCGATGATCCACGTGATCCGGCAATATTCGCCGCAGGCGGTCATCATCGTAGGCACGCCGGGATATTCTTACAACATCGAAGCAGCGGCGGCGGATCCGCTGCCGGTGGAGAATCTGCTTTACAGCTTCCATTATTATGCCGGCGAAATGAGCCGCTACGCCAACTTTATCGAAGCGCTCGACCGGGGCCTTGCGGTGATTGTCTCCGAATGGGGGATCGGCTTTGGGAGCGACGGAGCTCCCGCGATCGATCAGGGAAAAGAGTTTCTCGATAAACTCAATTCACGCGGCGTGAGTTGGTGCGCGTGGTCGCTTTGCTCGAAGGATGAGGTCTATTCTCTGCTGCGGCCGGATTGCAAAAAGATCAGCGGCTTTCTGCCGGAGGATCTGAGCGAAACGGGTACGGTCGTTTTTAACGGATTGGGGGGCGGAACATGAAAAAAAGCATCGCCGTAAGGCGAATTTTGGCGATTCTGCTTTCGGTAACGGCGGCGCTGTATCTCGTCTGGCGAATCATGTATACGATTCCTTATGATCACGGTGCGCTCTCCGTTGTGCTTGGCTGGGTGCTGCTGTTGACAGAGCTTTTCGGCGCGGCGGAGCTGCTGATTTTCTTCTGGCTGGATACCGGCGCGCGCGGCAAGCTGCCCGAAAAGGGCGTTCATCCCGAGGTAGATGTTTTCGTTACGACCTGCGGCGAGCCGGTTTCGCTGCTGGAAAAGACGCTCAAAGGCTGCATCGCCATGAAATATCAGGGCAGGAAAAACATCTACTTGCTTGACGACGCGCCCACGCCCGAAATGCGGGAATTAGCACAAGTGCTCGGCGTTTCTTATCTGACGCGCGAAGGCCGAGAAAATGCGAAGGCCGGCAACCTCAACGCTGCGCTTTCGAAAACGCATGGAACGCTGATCGCGGTATTCGATGCGGATATGGTCCCGCGCCCGGATTTCCTTTTGAAAACCGCGGCGCTTATGACAAACGGCGTCGCCTATGTTCAGACACCGCAGCATTTTCAGAATTTCGATCTGTTCCAGAAAGCGTTTTCCGGGAAAAAACCGATCCCGAACGAACAGGATTTCTTTTACCGTTCGATCGAGCCGGCGCGAAACGCTTCCAACGCTGTGATTCTCGCAGGCTCGAATATGCTGCTGCGCCGCAAGGCGCTGCAGGAGATCGGCGGTTTTGCGACCGGAACCTTAACGGAGGATTTTGCAACGGGAATCGAGCTTACGAAGCGCGGGTACAAAACATGCGCGATCGCTGAACCCTTGGCGGACGGCCTCGCGCCGGAGAGCTTCGGAGCACTGATCCGCCAGAGAAAGCGCTGGGCAACGGGCTGCATTCAGGCCGGCAAGCGCACCGGGCTGCTCTTTCAAAAAGGTCTTACGCTTTCGCAGCGTCTTTCGTATCTGATCGCGGTAAGCTTCTGGTATTTCCCGATCAAACGGATCGTGTACATGGCGATGCCGCTGCTTTTCGCGCTCTGTGATCTCAGCGTGATGCGCTGCGACCCGCTTTTTTCGGCAATTTTCTGGCTGCCGATGTTCCTGCTTACAAGCTTCGGTGTTCTGTATTCCTCAGAGCATACCCGAACGGTCGGTTGGAGCATGCTTTATGAAACGTGCCTGACGCCGTTTTTGCTTGTTACGGTGCTGCGCACCACCTTCGGACACGGCGCAAAAAACTTTGAAGTAACGGATAAAAGCGGGCGGCGCGAATGGAAAGCGCTCTGGCTTTTGCCCTTTGCGATCGCAGCCGCCCTGAACGCCTGGGGCCTGATTGCGGCAGTGCAAAGAAGCATTTCTGAGGGAACCTGGCTTTACACGCTGCTGATCGCCTGGATCGCGTACCATTTATATCTTTCTCTGTGTGCGTTTCTGATGGTTCTGAGCGTAGGAAAAAACCGTAACGCAGGGGAAAACGAACTGCATACAGCGCCTTCCAATGCGCTTGGTGCGCTGCTTGCGTGTAAGCTGATCCGGCTGATCAGGGGATTTGTGAAACGCTGAGCAAAATTGCCCGGAAGCAGCGGGTGTATAAATGAATCTAAAAGAACAGGACATACAACTTTGTTTGTATGCCCTGTTATATTATCTAAAGTGATGTTATGAAAATTGTTAAGAATTCTGAAAATTGGCATCATCGCATTATAATACAAAAAAAACTTGAAATAAACCGGGGAGCAAGGTATAATAAAATGGAAAATAGGGTAATATGGCAACATAGCCCTTTTTCCCTATATAATTCGTAAATTCAGTCGGTTTGACTTATCTGATGAAATGGAGGAAGAAACATCATGAGAAAAAGCAAGAAGGCTTTGTTCCCTTTCACTGCGCTGTTTCTCGCATTGCTGCTGGCGTTCCATATGTCCGCGCCGCTGTTTACCGTTTTTGCGGTAGATGACGGGACGGCTGCGCCGAGCGCGGAATCGGAGCAGGTGCAGCTGGAAGAAGAATCAGAGCTGAAGCAAGATCTCGATGAAGAAGAGAATCTCGAAGAAGACGAGGGCCTCGATGAAGAAGAGATGACTTCCGAAGAAGAGATGACTTCCGAAGAAGAGACAACTTCTGAAGAGGAGACGGCTTCCGAAGAAGAGACAACTTCTGAAGA
>ONSY01000008.1 GCA_900320605.1 uncultured Eubacteriales bacterium
GGCTCCATGCAGACGCGGTCGCCGACTTTCAGGTTTTCCACGCCTTCGCCGAGCGCGACAACGGTTCCGCTCGCTTCATGGCCGAGAACGAACGGCGGTTTCACGATGAAATTGCCGATTCTGCCCGCCTCGTAGTAATGAACGTCGCTGCCGCAGATTCCGACATACTCAAGCTTCACGAGAGCTTCCCCGGCCTTCGGAGAAGGAATCGGACGGTCCTCGAACTCAATCTTCCGCAGCGCGGTCATAACAGCGGTTTTCATTTTACCTTCCATTTTCAAGCCTCCTTAAAAGTTATCCGTCCGAAAAGGACGGTCTCTCTTCTTTTTCTGTTTTTATCATATCACAGGATTCATTCCTTGAAAAGCGAAATATGCAAAAAAAGCCGTGAAAAATCACGGCTTTCCTTTTCAGGATTCCTGTTTTCGGTCCCTGCCCTCGATGTAGAAGATGCCGAATGTTCCGGGCCCGCAGTGGATTGTAACGACGCTTCCGGCGCGCGTGACATACACATTGCGGAACCGTCCGAGCGCGCGGACTTTCTGCTCGATCTCATCGATGATGCCCTGATCGAGCCGGCCGGTGTGCGAAATAAAGACCGCGTCGGGATCGGCCGTCAGCAGCTGAGGCTTTAGATCCTCAAAGTATCTGCGGATAATATCGTTCTGGCGTCCCCGGTAGATTTTTCCGACGGTCAGCTTTCCGTCGGAGACAATGATCTTCGGACGGATCCGGAGCGATCCGAGGACGAACGCCTTCGCCGCGCTGCAGCGGCCGCTGCGCTGAATGTAGATAAACGTGGAAATGACGGAACTCGTACGGACAAGCGGGATCCAGCGCCGGAGATATGCCGTGATGCGCATCAGGCTCTTTTCGCCTTTTTCAATCCGCTGCGCGGCCTTAAGTATCAGAAGACCTATACCTGTACAGAGGTTTCTCGAATCAATGACGGAAACGTGCTGCTGATACTCCTGATTTTCCGCCGCCATCCGGAACACGCTGCAGGATGCGGATAGTTCGGAGGAAATCCCGAAAAAGAGGATGTCGTCTCCCGCCTCTTTCGCCTCGGCGATCGCCTCTTCCGCGTCGCCGATCGAAAACGCGGCCGTCGTCGGGGTTGTATTGTTTGCGTCGGACCAGTCGTAGATCTCATCGGGTGTGATGTCAGCCCAATCGGTATAGGTTTTCCCGCCCATATTGACATAGAGAGGAATAATCCGGATATGATAGCGTTCAATCAGTTCCGGACCGAGATCGTTAGTGCTGTCTGCGTAAATTCTGATCATTGGATACTCCTTATAACATAAACAGATGTACGAAAATGCGAAATCATGAATTTCAGGATCGATTTTCGTCTGAAGCCGTTCAGGCGTCATCGCACCTATTATACTCTCCCGGATCCGATTTTTCAAATTCTTTTTCCAGTCGCACATAAGACAAGGGGGAATTCCCTGTCTGTCATACAAAGAACAGCAGTACTGCCGCGATCACCGCCGGCACCGTCACAGTGTCATATTCTCCCGGAGTGAAAAGCTCCGCCGCCGTGCCGAACACGGCTCCCGTCACCGCGGCGGGAAGCGCTTTCGGCAATGGCATTTTCTGCGCGAACAGAAGCATTCCGAGTCCGCACAGGGCTGAAACCAGCAACATGGAAAAACTACCTTCCCGGGATTTTTTCCCGTCCGCCAGCCTAAATCCGACCTTATGCTTCCCGAACAGAATGCCTACCAGCGCCGCCGCGGCATCACCGGTTCCCCACATGAAGACTGATACGGCCGCGATTTTCGGCTGACCGAAAATGCCCCAGCAAACGGCCACTGCCGCGGCGAACATAAAGAACAGCATCAGCAGGCTGATCTTGACTTCTCCCTGTTTCTTTTCCACGAACAGTTTCGGGTATGCCACTTTTAGAACATCATATATTGTTCCTTGTCTTGCGGTTCCCAGAGCAATCCGTATCTCTTGCCATTGCCTTTTCTGCCTTTTTGTTTCAACAGGTTGTCTAACTGTTCCAAAACTATCAAACATTAGTTTCGCGTCATTAAGAATCAAAGCATTGTACAAAGGTTCAATCCTAGGCGCAGAATCATCTTAGTCCCGTTCCTTGGCCGTTGCAAGTAAAAATGAGGGGCGAATCATCAGATCATACCTTGCATTCACGTACGCCTTATAGAACTCCTTCTGCAGATCGGAAATGCCGGGTACTTGGTCGATGAAGCTTTCAATTTCTCCCATATTGATTCTTGGTGCAATCCGCTTTAAGGCTTCTTTAGCGTCTTCATTCTCGGCACGGCTCAAAAAATCGTAGTAGTTGATCTTTCGACCATTCAGCTTGATCGCAGAGGTGGGGAATTGAAAGACCCTGGCGTGAAGCTCGGCTTTATTGGCAAGCACCTTTTTCATCACCTTGTCATCGGCCTGCGGGAGCAGGCAGCTTCCGCAATCGAAGACCGGAGCGATTTCCGCCTCTCCCTTGATGTCATCGTAGAGGAATCCCCAATTGCCATTGTGCCGGTCAAAATTTCCTAGCAGAGCATCTGCAATGAACATATTCCAGAAGTGCTCCCGCAAAACCGTCGGGGAAACGTACTGCTGCTTGTCAATCGTGTCCATCACGTTGGAAAGTTCCGTTCCGCTTCCGTTGCTGTCAGAGTCAAGAACCGTGTTTTTGATCGAGCAGAAATCGAGCAGCCTCTTGCCTCCCGCAGTGAAATCCTTACAGGCGCAGACTAGTTTTTCCTTTCCCTTGACGGTATAGGTACCGAGCATGGTTTCCTGTGCTCGAATACCCATCATATTGAAGATGCTGCTGGCAATGTGTTCGCTGATGCAGCTATTTGTATAGGATAAATCCGTCGGCCTTCCTTCGGCAGAGGGCGGGAACTTCAACATATATGCTTCACCGTTGTATTCCACGGCGATCTTGCTGCCGTTCGCCCCGTTGTAGGCTCTGCCGGGAATCACCCGGCAATTTGTAAAATCAATCATACTTTCGCCCCATATAGATACTTCTTACGCAGATAATCCGCGTGTTCGGGCGTAATGACGCCGTCGCTGATCTCCGCCATGTTGATGCTGCCGTAGAGCTCGCCCCACAAGCAATCCATAAGTCCGCTGTGCGATTTCAGTCCGTTCTTATAGGCATCCAGATCATGCTGGAGGTAGTCCGGCAGACCGTATTCATATGCTCGCTCACGTTCTGCTTGCAGGATGCCGCCTTCCGTCAGCAGCTCCATAGATACGCCAAGCGCCTTTGCAAGCTTATACACAGTTTTGGCGGAACACTTTTCGAGCTTCGTTTTTCCACTGCATATGTCGTTGAGCGTTGCGTGGGGGATTCTGGCCTGTACTGCAAGCCGATATTTCGTCATATCCCGCTTTGAGAGCAAATCTTCTATGATCATCGTGTTCGTCGAGTAGACTTTCTCGACTGCCTCCTCTCTTTACCCCAATTTTTGTTTTGAGTGAGAGGTTCAGTCTTACAGCCCCTCACAGA
>ONSY01000125.1 GCA_900320605.1 uncultured Eubacteriales bacterium
ACGAGCTTTACATGAGCCAGCGTATGGCATTCCTCAATCAGACTTCCGGAGGAGAATCCGCAGATTAATAAAAGAGGAAAAGGTCTCTGTTTTTCGGCGGAGACCTTTTGTTGTTTCATCAAAAACATAGAACAACAAAAAAACTCAAATGAAAAAAGCCCGGATTTCCGGGCTTTTTTCAAGTGTCTGATCAACAGATCAGGAAATTCTGATAGCGACGACCGAGCAGGGCGGGAGCTTGAAGGAGAGCCCTTTTTCGGTAATTTTGTAATCCGTGAACGGAGCCGATTTGACGACTTCAGGATTATCAAAGGTGTTGTAAGCGTTCCATGCACCGGTAAGGATTTCAGCCTCGACCTTGCTGGCCTTTGTTTCGATAAGAATTGTTTCGACTTCCGCTTCATCGGTGGCAGAAAGATTGGTGACGCTGAGGTTGATTGTGCCGTCTTCGGAAAGGGAGGCTGATTCATACAGAGAGGGAACCTTGAATTCATCCGTGCCGATCTCATCGGTTTCGATGAAGCTGTCAATAAGGGTCGCTTCCTGATGCATCGCGAACATCTTGAAGACATAGTAGGTCGGGGTCAGGAGCATTTTTTCTCCTTCGGTAAGAACAACGGACTGCAGAACGTTGGCGAGCTGGGCGATGTTGGCCATCTTGACGCGGTCGGAATGCTTGTTAAAGATGTCAAGGTTGATCGAAGCGACCATCGCATCACGCATGGTGTTCTGCTGATAGAGGAATCCGGGGTTTGTTCCAGGTTCTACGTTATACCAGGTGCCCCATTCATCAACGATCATGCCGACCTTTTTTTCCGGGTCGTACTGATTCATAATATCGCTGTGGCGTGAGACAAGCTCTTCCATGTGGAGTGTGTGATTGAGGGTGGAGTAGTATTCCTCGATCGGGAATCCGGTCGAAAATCCCTTGTCACGCCAGACGCGCGGTACAGTGTAGTAATGCAGCGAAAGGCCGTTGTAGAGCGGAGCGTAGCCGTTATTGGTCCCGTCGAGCGTTTTCATAACACCCTCGGTCCAGGAATAGTCATCCGCGTTCGCGCCGCAGGCAATCTTGAAGAGGGGATTTTTACGGTCATAGCTCCGGCAGTAGGTTGCATAGTTGCGATACTGATGAGCATAGTACTCCGGCGTCATGTTGCCGCCGCAGCCCCAGTTTTCATTTCCGACTCCGATGAACTTAACATTCCACGGATCGGGATGTCCGTTTTTCGCACGGAGATCCGCCATCGGGGAAACACCGTTGAAGGTCAGATATTCGACCCATTCACTCATTTCCTGCACGGTGCCGCTGCCGACATTCATATTGACATAGGGTTCGCAGCCGAGCTGGTCGCAGAGTTCCATAAACTCATGGGTTCCGAAACTGTTGTCTTCGACAACACCGCCCCAGTGGGTGTTGATCATCTTTTTGCGCGTTTCCTTCGGACCAATTCCGTCTTTCCAATGGTATTCATCGGCAAAGCAGCCGCCCGGCCAGCGCAGTACCGGGATTTTCATGGCTTTCAATGCATTGACAACATCACAGCGCATGCCGTTTACGTTCGGGATTTTTGAGTTTTCACCGACGTAAACGCCTTCATAAATGCATCTTCCGAGATGCTCGGAAAAATGGCCGTAGATTTCCTTGTTGATTTTGCTTTTTTTGTTGATCGGATTGACAACGAAACGTTTCATGGAAAGCTCCTTTCAAGCATGATAAGTGTTGATCTTTACTTATTATAAATTATTTTTCTTTCTAAAAACATTGACATTATCAACAAAACTTCTCGATATATTTTATCATGACGGAGAGATCAGAGCATCAAAAAAGCAAAAGATCGCTTGCAAAGCTGAGAAAACTATTGTAAGATGAAAATAGCAACGAAAGAGAAGGAGAAGTTGAATATGCTGGAAGAACTCAAAAAGAAAGTTTATGAAGCCAATATGGAACTGCCGAGAAGAAATCTCGTGACTTATACCTGGGGTAATGTGTCCGGAATTGATCGTGAAAAGGGCCTGTTTGTTATCAAGCCTTCCGGTGTGGAGTATGACGAGCTCAAGCCGGAGGATCTCGTTGTCATGGATCTGAACGGAAATCAGGTGGAAGGAGATCTAAATCCTTCGAGCGACACAAAAACGCATCTGGAATTATATAAGGCCTTCCCCGAAATCGGCGGCGTTGTTCATACGCATAGTCCGCATGCTGTTGCGTGGGCTCAGGCCGGACGCGATATTCCCGCTTACGGTACGACCCATGCGGATTATTTCTACGGCCCGATTCCCTGCGCGCGCAACCTGACACCTGAAGAAATCGAAGAAGATTACGAGAAGAATACCGGAAAAGTTATCATTGAGGCTTTTGAGGGAATCAATCCGATGTTTGTTCCGGGCGTTATCTGCCGGAACCATGGTCCGTTCACTTGGGGTAAAGATGCGGCACAGGCGGTTTACCACGCTGTTGTACTTGAAGAGGTTGCCAAAATGGCGATGTTTACCGAAGCGATCAACCCGAAGGTAAGCTCTGCTCCGCAGTGTATTATGGACAAGCATTTCATGCGCAAGCACGGACCCAATGCGTACTACGGCCAGAAGAAAAAATAATACAGCTGCTTCAGCAGAAGGACGGTTCGCAACTTTGTGAACCGTCTTTATATTTTAGAATATTTTTCAAGTGGAACGGATCATGATCTGTCGGTCTTGGGGAAAGAGGATGAACGGCATAAAAATGTAATAATAGAAATATGGAAGACAGCCTTGAGACAGACGAATCCGGTTCAGTTTTAGATAAAAAGGGGTAATATTTCCTTCTGCGGACCAGTTTTTGCGGAATAAATGCACAAAAACTATTGAATTTCAGCCCGAAATATACTATCATTATAATAAGCCATCATGACAAGGAGGATTTAGAAAAATGGTAAATATACCAGAAGTAAAACTTGGTATTGTTGCGGTTAGCCGTGACTGCTTCGTAATCGAACTTTCCGAACGCCGCCGTGCAGCAATCAAAGCCGCTTTCAAAGGCGATCTCTATGAGTGCCCTGTAACGGTTGAAAATGAGCTGGATATGCTCAAGGCTGTGGAAGATGTTAAGGCAGCCGGCTGCAATGCGCTGGTCGTATTCCTCGGCAATTTCGGTCCGGAAACACCTGAAACACTGATCGCTCAGAAATTCGACGGTCCCTGCATGTTTGTAGCGGCTGCGGAAGGCGACGGCGACCTGATCAACGGCCGCGGCGATGCATACTGTGGTATGCTCAACTGCTCCTACAACCTCGGAATGCGCCACATTCAGGCATATATCCCCGAGTATCCGGTAGGAACCGCGGATGATATCGCAAAGATGATCGCGGACTTTGTTCCGATCGCACGAGCGGTTATCGGCGTTAAAAACCTTAAGATCATCACCTTCGGACCGCGTCCTCAGGACTTCTTCGCCTGCAACGCTCCGATCAAGGGACTCTATGAGATCGGCGTAGAGATCGAAGAAAACTCCGAGCTTGACCTGCTTGTTTCCTTCAAAGAACACGCGAACGATCCGCGTATCCCGGAAGTTTGCGCTGAGATGGAAAAAGAAATGGGCGAAGGCCGTTATTTCAAGGATCTCAACGAGCGTATGGCTCAGTTTGAGCTCACCCTGCTTGACTGGGCGGAAGCTCATAAGGGAGCCCGCAAATATGTGGCGTTCGCTGACAAATGCTGGCCGGCATTCCCGTCGCAGTTCGGCTTTGAGCCCTGCTATGTCAACTCCCGTCTTGCGAGCCGCGGCATCCCGGTATCCTGCGAAGTTGATATTTACGGTGCGCTTTCCGAGTACATCGGAGCGTGTGTTTCCTACGACGCCGTTACCCTGCTCGATATCAACAACTCCGTCCCGCAGTACATTTATGACGAGGATATCAAGGGCAAATATGATTATAAGCTGAACGATACCTTCATGGGCTTCCATTGCGGCAATACTCCGGAATGCAAGATGTGCGCTGACAGAGCCGTTAAATATCAGCTCATCCAGCACCGCCTGCTTGAACCAGCCGGCTCAGAGCCTGACTTTACCCGCGGCACCCTTGAAGGCGATATCGCGGCGAGCGACATCACCTTCTATCGCCTCCAGTGCGACAGCCAGGGAGTTCTGCGTGCCTATGTCGCTGAAGGTGAAGTTCTCGATGTTAAGACACGTTCCTTCGGTGGTATCGGTGTTTTCGCTATTCCTGAAATGGGAAGATTCTATCGTCATGTCCTCGTTCAGAAGGGCTATCCGCATCACGGCGCTGTTGCTTTCGGCCATTACGGAAAACTCCTCTTTGAGGTATTCAAATTCCTTGGAGTTAAGGATATTGCGTACAACCAGCCGAAGAGCCTTCCGTATCCGACGGAGAATCCGTTCGCATAATCTTTTGCGGGAAATCCTTTATCAGAAAAGAGACTTTTAGCAAAAGACCCTAAAAACAAGAAGCCAAGGTAGCTGAAAAAGACACCTTGGCTTCTTATCTTTTGGCAAAATGAATTGTGGAACAAATAATGCCGCATAAAATAAGACTCTATAATAAATGTTGGGGCCAGGTTTGTCACCTGACCCCAACATTATTTATAGAACCACAATTTTTTGATTCTGTTGCAGTTTATTCAAAGTGAAATTTCAACGCCTTGAAATACTCCTGCGCATATTTCTCTGAAACTCTCGAGAAGGCGGTGACCCTCATTTCCGACGGCTCTGTGTCTTTGCCGGAGAGTTCGCCGTGTGTCGCTTTCATCTTGCATTCGTACGTGTATGTGAATTCATCGTTCTCTAGCTGCGAGTCTTTATAGAAAATATATTCACACCATTCGTTTTCGCCCTTCTCGATTACCACATAGCGCCTATGGCGTGCCTCGGGATCCTTACTCCACGATTCGATTTTCGAGACAGTGGAGTCCCAGCCAAACAGCATTTCCTGTTCTTCATTTTCGATGAATTGTTCGGTGATGTTCATCTCAAAGATAGGTGTGGGATCGTCGCTTTTGTAAATCTCATACTGAGAAAGGGTTCCCTCTCCCTTGCTGTATTTTCTCGTTCTTTCCTCAAGCTCTTCTTGAGAGAGATCATGGTTTACGTCGAGTACTCTGCAGTCGTTTTCAATTCCGAACGAAACAAACAGAGTCGGATAATTGACCAGGTTTTTTTCATATTCCTTTGTTTGGTGGAGTTCAGAAATCTGCACTGGCTTTTCGGAAGAGCAAGCGACGAAAAGTAACATGAAAACCAGAAGAATAGTCAAAGAAATTAGTTTTTTCATAATTATCCATCCTTTTTTCAATACTTATTGTTTTATTAAAGTAAAGGATTTCTTCAATCTCCAAAACCATAAATGAAACATCGGACTCACCTCTTCTTTCTTCCTTATGATCGGTTCATCATGTTTTTCTGGAAAAGCATCTCGTCGGCCTGCCGGTCCAAAGGAACCGGCAGGGGGGCAAGGCGGCCGCGGAGCGCTCGAGAGCTGCCGGGTCCTCAGGGCGTTTTCCAAAGCCGCTTTCCTCTTGCCTTGATTTCAAAATACCACAGAAATTATTACTTGTCAACGTAATACCTGATGTATTATGCATTGACGTTTTCAAATAATTGGTGTATGATAAAATCAGTTCAAAAAAGGGAGAAAATCGAATGGCAAACAGCGCAGCCGATATTATCCGAAAAGGCGCTTCGGATCTTTTAATCCTTACGTTGCTTTCGGAAAAAGAACGGTACGGCTACGAGATCCGCAAGGAGATCGAGCAGCGCAGCCGC
>ONSY01000083.1 GCA_900320605.1 uncultured Eubacteriales bacterium
GACACTCAAGCGGAAGTTTTCTTTGCAGAAAGAGAGCGAATCACGAAAAGCACGCCAAGCAGCAGTATGACTGAAACTCCGAGTGAAAGCCAGATGCTCTCTGAGAGTCCCGCAACGATAAAGCCAACAAAGGAAACTGCCGCAACTGTAAGCGCATAAGGAAGCTGCGTGGATACATGATTCAGGTGATTGCACTGTGCGCCAGCCGAAGACATGATTGTTGTATCCGAAATCGGCGAACAATGATCGCCGCAGACCGATCCTGCAAGGCACGCAGAAATACCGATGATCATCAGAGTGGAGGAATCCGGGAAAATCGCCGTCACAATCGGAATCAGAATACCGAAAGTTCCCCAGGATGTACCGGTAGAGAAAGAAAGCACCAACGCTACCAGGAAGATAATGGCCGGCAGGAACATATTTAATCCGGCGGCGGCACCTTCCATTACTCCCTTGACGAAATACTTCGCTCCGAGCATCGAGGTCATATTCTTCAGAGATGTCGCAAGTGTGAGAATCAGGATCGCCGGAACCATTGCTTTAAAACCGGATGGAACACATTCCATGGCGTCTTTGAAAGTAATCACACGCCGCAGAAGCAGATACGCAATCGCAAAAACCAGTGCGATCAATGCGCCCCATGGCAGTCCGACGGTGGCGTCTGTCTCAGAGAATGCGTCAATAAAACCAAGTCCATCATGAATACCGCCGATATAAAGCAATGCGTAGACACAGATGCCGATCATGAAAAGAATCGGAAGTACCAGATCGATAACTCTTCCTTTTGAAGACACCGTTTCTTCGGTTTCCTCAACACGTTCTCCGGAAGTAAACAAATCTCCTTTCTCGACCGCATTGTCCTCATGAAGTTTCATCGGGCCATAATCAAATTTCATCAATGTTATCGCAATGATAAAAATCAGCGTTAAGATGGAATAAAAGTTGAATGGGATTGCACTGATAAAGAGACGCAGCCCCTGCCCTTCTTCAGCATAACTCGATACAGCAGCAGCCCAGGAAGAAATCGGAGCAATCATGCAGATAGGAGCCGCTGTGGCATCGATCAGATACGCTAATTTAGACCGCGATATTCTGTGTCGGTCTGTAACCGGACGCATGACTGAACCTACGGTAAGACAATTGAAATAGTCGTCGATAAAGATCAAGACACCGAGAAGGAAAGTTGAAAGCATCGCTCCTACACGAGACTTGATATGCTTCTGAGCCCATGCGCCAAACGCAGCGCTGCCGCCTGCTTTATTGACTAAGGCAACGAGTATGCCCAGCAATACCAGGAAGGCAAAAATACCCGCATTGTCTGCAATCGCTGAGATAATACCTCCGTTGATCACAGAATCCATCGAAGAAAGCGGATGATAGTTTGCAAAAAGGAGTCCTCCCACAATTACACCGACAAAAAGTGATGAGTAAACCTCCTTAGTTATCAAAGCAAGGACAATAGCGAGTAGAGGTGGCAATAAAGCGATAAAGCTTTCAGAATAAAGGCTTTCCGATTCTACAACACCGCTCCCGCTGCAATCTTCACAGACTACATCATCCACGAGACCGGTTCCGTCGCAGGCATGGCATTCATGAGTTTGCGGTCCGCGAACAAAAAGGCTGCAAAGCACGAGCACCAGTACGAGCGCCAGAATCACGCAAATAGAGACGACCGTTCTTTTTTTCATGTTTCTCCCTCCAAAAAAAATAACCACGGCGTTTACCGTGGTCAGAACTTCCTGGGAAAGGACTGAGAAACACGATAGCGCTCCACAAAAAAATGTGACAGTCCGCAGCATCTTTTGCTGCGGCCCAGCCCAACAAGAACGGGAATTCTTTCTGGACTTCGGCGGCAAACCCTTTCCCGACTGCTCTTCCCGGAGTTTTTAATCGATACTGATTTTTGCCGCACCTCTACCATGGCTATTATATTATTGACTTAAAGTTATCACAGGTGCATGTTGTTGTCAACCTTCGTATCATGAAATTTCTTTATTTTTATTCGAATCTCGATCAATATTGTGAATCATTTCAGACTTATGCCGACCACAAGGCGCCTTGATCATTACATTCTCTATATAATATGAAATCAAATAGATTTTTCATTTCAACAAAAAGCATTTATAATACTGATATATCTTTACAGATTAGATACACAGCATTTTTTTGAACGAACAAAAAAGCCGTTTTTCACTGTATTGCAATAACAAATTCAGGAAAAACGGCTCTTAAATTTTCATGTTCAATGATGATATCAACTACTCGGTAAATCAGAACAATCAGATTTATTCGAATCGTTCTCTTGGAAGCTGCCAGTCTTTCAGATCGCGGACTTCATTATACATTTGAACATAACTCTTATGGCGCGATGGATGTATCTCTCCTTTTTCCACCGCTTCGATAACAGCACAGCCAGGTTCTATTGTATGAGAACAGTCAGAGGCAAAACGGCATTTTCCAAGATACGGAGCGAACTCGCGGAAACAGAACGGCAGATTCTCTTTCCGAATCAAATCAAAACGATCAAATTCCAGTGAAGAAAATCCCGGTGTGTCGGCAACATATCCTCCATCCGGCAACGCGAGAAGCTCAACAGATCGTGTCGTGTGCTTTCCACGGCCAAGTTTCTCTGATATTTCCCCGGTTTCAAGTGAAAAATCAGGAAACAGCCGATTGATCATTGAAGATTTTCCAACTCCTGAATTACCGGTAAAGGCTGAAACTCCGGCTTCTTTCAGAATCTTTCGAATCTCGTTTTCTCCCTGGCCGGTTTTAGAGGAAAAAAGGACTGTTTCAAAGCCGCAGTTTCTGTAAATCGAATAGAAATCATCTGCCGGCGCTAGGTCTGTTTTCGTAATGACAAGAACCGGTTCTATTGAACGGTCTTCTGCAGCCGCGATCGTTTTATCGATAATAAAATAATTCGGCATCGGTTCCACAACTGAAGCGACAATGAAGAGCCGGTCAATGTTTGCTACAGCCGGACGCAACAGATAGTTTCTCCGCGGAAGAATCTCATCGATATTTCCGTCCTCATCTTCGTGAAGTGAAAACTCAACAAAATCACCCGGGAGGGGTGTTATCTTTCGTTTCCGGAAAATACCTCGTGCGCGGCATTCATATATTCTACCGTCAGATTCAACATAGTAAAATCCGCCGATTCCTTTTCTGATTCTTCCTCTCATCGACTATTCTCCTGAGGGTTCCGGGGACGGCTCCGGAGAAGGTTCCGGAGAAGGTTCGGGAGAAGGTTCCGGAGAAGGTTCGGGAGAAGGTTCCGGAGAAGGTTCGGGAGATGGCTCCGGCTCCGGCTCCGGTTCTGGTTCCGGCTCCGGCGGGACATACTGTGATTCTCTGACAACAGTCGATTTTCCTTTTGTATAATCCACCTTAACCACATAGATTTCCTGTCCCTCAAGGACATACTGAATCTCTACGGCTTCACTGTTTCCTTCATAGGTGAAATCCGCATGGTTGGAGATGGAAGGATGAACTGTCACTTGGTCAGACAGTGCGCCTTTAATGTAAACTCTTAATGTAAGATCTTCATCAATATCTCCAGGAAGCGGAACGCTGACCTCAACCTTACGGTTGGTCATTTTTCCTGAAGAAACAACAAGATAAACAGGTTCTCCCTTATCAAGACGAACACCGGGCAGCGGATCAGATTCCACAACAATATCGCGCTGTTTTCCGGTATCATCCTTTTCACTTACGCCTCCGACAGTAAATCCGGCGGAAATAAGTATCGATTTGGCTTCGTTGGAAGAATATCCGATTACCGAAGGAACGGGTATCTCATCACCTTTTGAATTTCCGCTGACATAAATTGTTACGGTTGTCCCCTCCGGGACAGATTCATAAGCAGCCGGACTGGAAGTCACGACATACCCCTCTGCCGTGTTTTCATCCGTTACTGTTACAAATTTCGGAATCAGGTTGCGTAATCTGACAATGGATTCCGCGCTTGCACGGGCTTCACCAGCCAACGGCGGGACTTCGGTATTCTTCACACCTCCGTTGACGGTTAACAGGATTGTTGCGCCGATTTTTACCTCATTGACTCCGCTTGGTTCCTGTTCAAGAACAATGCCTTCCTCTGCGTCAAGAACGGCATCATACTGAACTTCAAAATTAAAGAAATCTTTATAGGAATCGTTTTTCAGAATATCAGAATACTTCTGACCCACAAACTTCGGTAGTGCGACTGTATCGATTTCTTTTGGCTTCGTCCATTCACGGTATCCAATCAGAGCAAGCGCGACAAGAGCCATCATGATTACGCCAAGCAGAACACCGCGGATTGCCAGACGCACTCTGCGGCCGAGTTCAGAATACTCTTCATCTTCCTCATAATCGTAACCGCCGTCATCCTCAAAATCCGATGCAACAGGGTCTTCTATCTCCGTTTCCGCTGCTGCAGCTGACTGTAATTCATAGTCAAAAACAGTCTCAGGATTATTGCGGACGGCTTCAAGATCACGAAGCATCGCACTTGCAGAAGAATACCGTTTTGATGGGTTTTTCTGCATGGCTTTTAAAATGATTTCTTCTAATCCTTTCGGAATTTCGGGATTGATCTCGCTCGGGAGCGTCGGATCGTTCTGGAGCTGCATGATTGCAACGGAAACAGCGTTGTCCGCCTCAAACGGAAGTCTTCCCGTCGTCATCTCGTAAAGCATCACACCAAGCGAATAAATATCGGCCTTTTCATCTGTGAATTCGCCTTTAGCCTGTTCCGGAGCAATATAGTGAACCGACCCGATTGCCTGTTCTGTCATCGTCCGGGTATCCGATCGTGAAAGACGGGCAATTCCGAAATCTGTAACTTTGATGGTCCCATCTTTCAGGAGCATGATATTCTGCGGTTTGATATCACGGTGAACAATTCCCTTGTTGTGGGCATGCTGAAGCGCGCTGAGAATCTGCAGCGTAAAATGAATTGCCTCTTCAAGAATAATGCTGCGTCTGCGCGTCAGATAATCCTTTAGAGTGATTCCTTCAATATATTCCATAACGATATACTGAACCACATCACCGAAGCTGACATCATAAACTTTTACGATATTCGGATGAGACAGGACAGCTATCGCCTTGGATTCATTTTTAAAACGGCGCAGGAATTCTTCGTTCTGAGCAAACTCATCCTTCAGTATCTTTACCGCAACAATTCTGTCATCGATCAGATCATATGCCTTATACACGAGCGCCATACCGCCCGCGCCGATCAGACTTTGTATTTCATAGCGGGAATCAATCCGCTTGCCCAGATATTTATCATTCTGTTCCATAAGAAGAACCTCTCAACTTAGATTTTAACCGCAGAGACCGTGATGTTATCATATCCGCCGTCTGCAAGCGCTTTCTCAACCAACGCATCTGCGAACTGTTCGAGTGTTTCGGTATTACGAAGAGAAAACATTGTATCTTCGTCTACAGAGTTGGAAAGTCCGTCCGTACAAAGCATCAGAATGTCTCCTTCTTCCAACGCTACAAAATCGTACTCCACGTCTACCTCGTCCCGAACGCCGATCGCGCGTGTGATAATATTGCGTTTCGGATGAACACGCGCTTCCTCCTCAGTCAGCTGACCGAGCATAACAAGCTCCTCTACCATGGAATGATCCACTGTCAGTTTCTGAACGTTTTCTTTTCCAATACGGTAGGCACGGCTGTCACCGACATGGATCAGATACGCACACCGATCTTTTACGACAGCAGCAACAATTGTTGTTCCCATCCCATAATAGGAAGGATCCGTAGCTGCAAGATCAAATACAACTGAATTCGCTTTTTCAGCCGCTCCGGAGAGCATCGATTCAATCTGAGCCGGTTTCGATGAGCTTTCATATCGTGCGGAAATATATTCCTTTACTGTTTTTACGGTTACAAAGCTAGCTACATTCCCCGCGTTAGCTCCGCCCATTCCGTCACATACGATCATCCAGACCGCTCCATCGGAGAAAGTTCCCGATTCACAGCAGTCCTGATTCGTTGTCCGACGATAACCGGTTTCTGTTCGCTCATAAATATGCATCGGTTTTCTCTCTCCTCCTTCTGGATCAAGATGTCTTCTTCTCAACTGACCGCACGCGGCATCAATATCGTTTCCAAGCGTCCTCCGGACAGTCGCATTCTGGCCGTATTTCTCAAGGAGTTTCTGGAACTCGTAGACTCTGCTGCTTTTTTTATATCCGGTACCGGTGACGTCATTGACCGGGATCAGGTTGATGTGAGCAAGGATTCCTTTAAACAGTGAGGACAGCTGCCTTGCGCATTCAGGAGAATCATTTACCCCTTCTATTAAAGCGTACTCAAAAGAAATCCGCCGTTTTGTCGACTCGTAGTACGCACGGCATGCTTTCATCAGTTCTGATACCGGATAAGTATGATTTACAGGCATCGTCCTGGACCGGATTTCATCGTTCGGCGCATGAAGAGACACTGAAAGAGTAATCGGAAGTTTTTCTTTTGCGAGGTCATAGATTCTCGGAACAATTCCGCAGGTAGAAAGAGATATGTGGCGCATTCCAAGATTGCGGCCTTCTTCTGATGAAACCAGATGAAGGAAACGTACGACGTTATCATAATTGTCGAGCGGCTCACCCATTCCCATCATTACGATATTGGAAATCCGTTCATCTCGGTCGTTTTCAACGGTATCAATCTGAGAGAGCATTTCTGACGGTGTAAGATTACGCGAGAACCCGCTTTTTCCAGTAGCGCAGAAGGTACAGCCCATTTTACAACCGACCTGTGAAGAGATACATAACGTCAGCCCATGATGATATTCCATCAGAACACATTCGATCAGTTCTCTGTCATAAAGGGAGAGAAGATATTTCACAGTGCCGTCATTTTTGGAAACCTGCTTTTCAATTATTTCGGCCGAACGGATAATATATTGTTCCGAAAGTGTTTCACGGAATTCTTTTGGGAGATTTGTCATTTGAGAAAAAGAGGATACGCCTTTTGAAAGCCACTGTGCCACCTGTTTCGCGCGAAAACGGGAAACACCGAGTTCCTCAAAATCGGCCTCAATCTCTTCTAGCGTCATCGATTTAATGTCTTTTTGCACCGTCTCACCTTTTATGATTGAAATAATACATTATATTTTACGAATCTTAGCAACAAAAAAACCATCCGTCCCGTTTTCATGCGGAAACATAGTAAACATATGTGACGGTTCATCGATTGAACGTTTAATCCCGTCAGGAAGTTTAAGCGCTTCTTCTTTAAATTCTGAATGGCTTTTTAAAAAATTATCTACAACCGCGCTGTTTTCGCGTTTTGAGAGGGTACATGTTGAATAGACCATTATCCCGCCCGGTTTTAAAAAAGACGCAGAACGGCTTAAAATGGCAAGCTGCACAGCCGGAAGATCGCGGAATTCGATCGGATCCTTATAGCGGATCTCAGGCTTGCGGCGCAAAACACCAAGTCCTGAACATGGTACATCACATAGAATATAATCGCACTGCTCCCCTTCCCGCGAATTTTCGGCATCACGGACAGAAGCACGTATATTCAGCAATCCAAGCCGCTGTGCTCCCTTTTCGATCAGCTGAATCTTCTGCGGATACAGATCGTGAGCAAACACTGTTCCGGTCCCATCCATTATTTCAGCAAGGGTAAAAGCCTTTCCGCCCGGCGCAGAGCATACATCCATCAGGACACTGTTTCTTTTCGGATTCAGCAAAGAACATGCAAGCTGACTTGACAGATCCTCGATATGGAATAATCCGTTCTGAAAAGCTGCACTTGTAGTCAGATTTCCCTGATTCTTAGTGACCAGAGCCCCCGGCAGCAAGGTTTTCTGCGCAGTAATTTCATCCCTTTCCAGTATCTCGATAAGCTCATCGGAATTTGTTTTAAAGGTGTTGACACGCAGATAGACTGGCGGCGCATCGACAAGGCTCTTAAAATAATTGAGTGCCGTTTCTTTTCCGTAATCACGTTCAAAGTGACGTATTAGCCATTTTGGGAGCGAATAAACAACAGAAAGCGAATCCTCACGGGCTTTCGGAAGTTTATACCGTTTTTCCGAGCGCAGAAATGAACGAAGGACACCGTTAATAAAGCCCACAGCGCTGTTTTTTTCAAAAGCCTTGGCGCTTTCAGCAGCCTCATTGACGGCTGCAGAGTCCGGAATTCGGGTAAAGAATAGCAGCTGAAGGAATGCAACGCGCAGTATCTCACGCACAACCGGATTCATTTCATCTACAGATCTGCTGGAATACTGTGAAATGATGTAATCGAGTGTTATCTTCCGCTCTAAAACTCCATAGAATAAACCTGAAGCAAGAGCCGCATCGCGTGAAGGAAGTGCAAAGGACTCAATCACTCTGTCGATAACAAGATTCGAATATCCGCCATGCTCATCGGTATGAAGCAGAGCCTCAACCGCGGCGTTTCTAGCATTGTTTTTCATTCCGTACTTATTTGAGCGGATGACCGCGCAGGTAATCTTCCCCGCTCATCCGTTTTCCGTTTTCAGGCTGAATCTCAAGAAGACATAAGGCGCCGGAGGCGCAGTATACAGAAAGGCATCCGTTTGCTTCGAAAAATGTTCCTGGTATGCCGTCCTGATCCAGAATTTCTGTTTCAAAGACCTTCATCCGTTTTCCATCATACATAAACCAGGCGATCGGCCAGGGATTCATTCCGCGAACCAGCGCATTGAGTTCCTTCGCCGGACGTATAAAATTTATTTTAGCCATTTCCTTCCGAAGAATCGGTGCAACCGTAGCTTTCTCGGGATCCTGTTTTACTGGTGTGATTGTTTCAAAGCGTTCCAGTGTTTCAAGAAGCAGACTGGCCCCGAGATCGGCAAGACGATCAAACAGGCCGCCGGCAGTTTCATCGGGACCGATCGGTGTTTCAAGACGAAGGAGAATATCTCCCTCGTCCATTCCTTCCGACATCAGCATTGTAGTTACCCCGGTTGTTTCATCGCCGTTGATAACAGACCATTGGATCGGCGCCGCGCCGCGGTATTTCGGCAAAAGTGATCCATGAACATTGATGCAGGCTTTTTTGGGAATATCAAGTACCGATTTAGGCAGCAGCTTTCCATAGGCAGCGACAACAATGAAATCCGGTTCAAGTGAACGCAGAAGGTCATCGCTTGAGCCGTCACGCAATGTCCTGGGCTGATAAACCGGAATTCCGTATTCCTGAGCTAGGACTTTTACCGGAGGCGGAGTAATTGTCTGTTTTCTGCCCTGAGGCTTATCCGACTGGGTAAATACAGCTTTTACATTGTAGCCCGCATCGATCAGCGCCTGCAGAGAAGATACGGCAAAATCCGGAGTTCCCATAAATACAATATTCATCTGGAATCCTCCCCGCCGTCAGTATCCTGTTCCTGCTGAGCTTTGGCAGCGGCCTCCTGCTGTTTTTTTATCATTTCCTCAACTTCTTCGGGGGTAAGCATATGTGACGCGAGATTTTTAAAGACAACACCGTTCAAATGATCAATTTCATGGCAGAGACACCGGGCAAGCAGTCCTTCTCCGGTAATTTCAAACCATTCTCCTTCCCGATTCTGCGCTTTCGCACTAACCCGCAGAGGCCTTTCCACAATCCCCCACTGACCTGGAAAAGAAAGACAGCCTTCCATATCGGCAACAGTCTCTTCACTCTTTTCAGTGATCTCCGGATTTATCAGTTCTATCAAACCATTCTCATCACCGACATCTATTACAACGACACGGCGGCGCACACCAACCTGAGGAGCTGCAAGACCAACCCCGTCAGACTCATAGAGGGTGTCAGCCATGTCGTCGAGCAGTTCAAAAAGGCGGTTATTGAACTTATCAACAGTCCTGCACTTTTTAAGAAGGACGTCGTCCCCTTCAGTTACAATCGTTCGTGTTGCCATAGTTACCTCCTCATAGGATCAGATCCGGATTGATGTCTGCCGTAAAACGGATCTCAGAATAGGCTCTGTTTTTTAAAAACTCCAGTAATAGTCTGCGTATCATCTCACGAAACAGTCTGGTATTTCTGCATTTGATAAGCAGGCGGTAGCGATATTCATAATTGATTTTTGATACAGTTGCCGCAGATGGATTCAAAACGCGCAGCGGCAGCTTCTGATATTCATTTTTAGCGAGTTCTCCGAGTTTCTGAAGAAAGTCCATCGCACAGGAATGAACGGTCCGCTCCGTTTTCCCTATGAAGGAAACGACACAGAAATCTGAGAAGGGCGGATAAAGCATTGCCCTTCGGTATTCGATTTCCGAGTTGTAAAACGCATCGTAATCCTGTGCTTTTGCCAGGCTGATAACCGGGTTTTCGGGAGTAAATGTCTGCAGGATCGCTTCACCCTCAAATTTTCCACGTCCTGAACGGCCGATAACCTGGGTGAAAAGATCGAATGCACGCTCATTGCTTCTGAAATCTTCCGCGTAAAGCGACTGATCCGCAGAAAGAACACCGACAAGTGTGACCTTTTCGAAATCCAGCCCTTTTGCTACCATCTGTGTGCCTACAAGTATATCATATTCGCCTTGCCGGAAGCCTTCCATATCATTTTCAAAACGTGAACGTGACATTGCTGAATCGGTATCGACCCGAAGAATTCTCGCTGTGGGAAACAGCTCTGAAAGCTCATCTTCCGCGCGCTGTGTTCCGAATCCGCGATAACTGAGCTTCTTTTCTCCGCAGGTCGGACAAGAATCCGTATATGGAATCGAATAACCGCAGTAATGGCAGAGAAGCCGGCGGTTTGCGCTGTGATATTTCAATGAAATACTGCATCTCGGACAGGTTACTACCGTTTTGCAGTTATTACAGACAGCGAATGTATTATATCCGCGCCGGTTCAATAGAAGAATACTTTGCTCCCCTTTTTCCAGACGATCTGAAAGAGCGCTGTAAAGAGCGCGGCTGTAGTTTGATCCGTTTCCGGCAAGGCGCTCCTCATTCATATCAACTACCGTTGTTGAAGGTATTGTAGCTTCGCCGTAGCGGTTATTAAGACGCCATAATGAGTTCTGGGAATTCTTCGCGAAATACATCGTTTCAACGCGCGGTGTTGCTGAAGTCATCAGAAAGAGTGCTTTATGATAAGAGCAGCGGAATTTTGCGATATCCGCAGCATGATACCGCGGAGCCATTTCGGATTTGTAGGTTCCCTCCTGCTCCTCATCCATGACAATCAGCCCAAGGTTGCGCACCGGGGCAAAAGCAGCGGAACGTGTTCCGATTGCGATATCTGCTTTTCCGGAAAAGACACGTTTGAATTCATCAAGTCTTTCTCCGAGAGAGAGTGCGCTGTGGAAAACAGCGACACGATCACCGTAACGCCGGTAAAATATTGCTGCAGTCTGAGGCGTTAAGGAAATCTCCGGAACCATGACGATTACACCGCGTCCCATAGATAAAGCACGGTCAATCAATCTTAGATACACCGAGGTTTTTCCGCTTCCGGTCACACCGTAAAGAAGCGCGGCAGAATAGCTGTCGGAGACGAGTTTTTCTGAAAGGCCTTCATAGATATTCTGCTGTTCGTCAGACAGGACCGGCGGCTTTTCTTCGCCAAATTTTGAAATATCTCGGTATGGATTGCGGTATACCTCTTCCTCAAAAAATTCAGCGGCGCCTTTCTTAACAAGTGTGTTGAAAACGCTTTCGCCGACGCCGGAATAGTATACTGCTTCCCGGATGGTTACATCACCAAGATCAGAAATACAGGACCATGCGAGTTCCTGTTTTTCGGTCAGATTGCCGTCATACTGAAGTGCCCGAATTTTTTTTCGAATCGCATCACCCATTGCGCGGATCGGTTCGGAACGGATATCCAGAAAGCCGTTTTGCACATACGCAGACAGCGTTTCTTCAGAAATTGAAAACCGTTTGGAAAGTTCTGATTTTTCTCGCGGCCTTTTAGCGCATTCATCATAAACGGCTTTGGCAGTCTGATCATTCGGAACATTCTCTCCCGGAAAGAATAACTCTTTCATCCGGTAGCGCATTCCAGCCGGAATCATTACCTTAACCGCATCATAAAGAGTACAGAAATAACGCTCATGCATCCATAGGACAAGACTGATGAGTTCTTCCGAAAGAATTGGATCGCGATCGATTACAGAAACAATCTCCTTGAGTTCCTTGGAAGATTCTGTCTCATGGACAGAAAGGATTACACCCATACGAAGCGTATTGGTCCGTCCAAACGGGATCATGACACGAATCCCCGGAACCGCTCTATCGATAAGGCTTTCCGGAATCTTATAATCAAAGGGTTGATCATAAGAATAAAGTGTTTTTTCCGCAGCGATCTGTGCGCAGAGAGTTTTCATTTCTCTTCAGGGGCAGTGATTTCTTCCGCGGTATTTTCCGCTGTTTCTTTTTCAAGCTTAGCTTCGTCCTCAGTCAGAATCCTGTATGGGTGCTGAATCATATCCTGAACTGCAAGATCCACAGGCTTTTCAATCAGGATTTCTTCTTTTTTTGCGGCTTCTTCTGAAATTTCGCGAGCATGCTTTGCTACTGCAATGACAAGCGAATAGCGGCTCTGATCGCCGGTGACTTTCGGAATTCTTGTAGGTTTTAGATCCATGTATTTCTAGCTCCTTATTTTGATTTTTTCTTATTCTTCTTTAGGATTTCAAGAATATCATCAACACATTTGCTGAGATCATCGTTTACGACTCGGTAATCATAGCTGTCAGCACAGGAGAGCTCATTTAAAGCTGTTTCAAGTCTTTTCTGAACGGCTTCCTCCGTATCAGTCGCACGTGAACGCAGTCTTCGCTCGAGTTCCTCTTCTGAAGGAGGAAGGATAAAAATGCCGATTGCTTCAGGTATCTTTCTTTTAATCTGGGCACATCCGTCCACTTCGATCTTAAGAATCACGTCCTTACCCTCAGAAAGCCATTTTTCCACTGGTGCCTTCGGGGTACCATAGTAATTGCCGGCATAATTCGTGTACTCAAGCATCTCATCATTTTCGATGAGGGATTCAAATGCGTCTTTCGTAACAAAATAGTAATCTACGCCGTCGGTTTCACCGTCACGCGGAACACGTGTAGTCGCAGAAATGGATTTTGTCAAATCACTGCGGCCGAGCAACAGCGAAAGTACGGTATCCTTCCCGACACCGGAAGGTCCGGAAAAGATATAGAGCGTTCCCTTATTCATCTTCTTCGATCTCTTCTTCATCATCATCTTCCACATCGAACCGGTTGGCCACAGTTTCAGGCTGGATAGCCGAAAGAATCACATGGTCGCTGTCAGTGATAATCACGGCGCGCGTGCGTCTGCCGTATGTTGCATCGATCAGCGTGCCGCGATCCCTTGCATCCTGTATAATACGTTTGATCGGGGCAGATTCCGGACTGACGATCGCGATGATTCTTCCAGCTGAAACCATATTCCCAAATCCTATATTGATCAGTTTCATATTTCCCTCACTCAATGTTCTGAATCTGTTCTCTGATTTTTTCAATCTCCGCCTTGATGTCGACAACCATATAGGCAATTTTCGCATCAGTTGCTTTTGAGCCGATTGTATTGGCTTCCCGATTCATCTCCTGAACGAGAAAATCAAGTTTACGGCCGATTGCTTCTTCGCTCTCAAGCATTTTGTGCAGCTGGGAAATATGACTTCTCAGCCGTACCGTTTCTTCCGCAACCGCAATTTTGTCCGCGAAAATGGCGGTTTCCGTCAGAATACGCTGATCATCAATACTTGTACTCTGCAGCAGTTCGCGGACCTTGTTTTCCAAACGGTTGCGGTATTCGTTGACCGTTTCAGGGGAGCGTATTTCAATCTCGCTGACAATCGATAGAATTGTGTCGCTGCGGGACAGAATGTCGGCTTTCAGACGGTCGCCCTCGTGTTCCCGCATCAGAAGGAATCCTTCCAGTGCCTCATCGAGCTTGGTCTTCACTGCAGACCAGACCGCTTCCTCATCCTCAGGTTTTTTATGGACAGTCAGAATATCAGGAAAACGGGAAAGGATGGGAACAGTTACATCGTTGCGCAGTTCATAGCGTTCCGCAAGTTCTTTCAGCGCATTGAGATAACCGAGCGCAAGCGGATGATTGATCTGAACCTCGGCTTCACTGTCCTCCTCTGCCTCAAGAGCAACATAAACATCAATTTTTCCTCTTGAGAGTCGGCTCTGAAGATATGTTTTGATTTTTTCTTCCAGAAATCCATAGCCCCGCGGGACACGGGAGGCTATTTCGAAATAGCGATGATTCACGGACTTAATCTCAACCAGGATTTCACGTCCGTCAACTTCGCCCTGTGCGCGGCCATAGCCGGTCATGCTTCTGATCACGGTTTTCACTCTGCTTTCAATCTAAGTATTCGGATTCTGAGCCTTTGATGACTAGTTCGCTCAGTATTCCAATATAGTATTGTAACAGTTTTCGCTTGAAATTGCAACTTTATCAGTGAAAAACCGGCATCAGACATGGCTATTTTCCGGATAATGCATAAAAACGGAGCAGTTATACTACTCCGTTTCTGAATTTGGTTTTATTTTCGGCTGAATGTGCGTCTTTTTCTGGAATCCCGACTGCCATTCGACGCAGTCTGTTTTCTATTTTTCCCGGTATCCTGCGGCATCGTATTCTCAGCACTCGGATTCGTATTCTTTCCGCTTCGCAGCACACGTAATTCTTTTTCGGTCAATTCACGCCACGCTCCTGGTGCAAGCATACCAAGTTTTACGGAACCGATCGCAGTTCTTTTCAGCCGCGCGACCTCTAAACCCACTGCTTCACACATCCTGCGGATCTGACGATTCCTTCCTTCATGAATTGAAAACTGAAGAACGACTCTTCCTTCTTCCTTGGAAATCACCGACACAATGGCAGGTGCCGTTTTCAGACCGTCAATCAGGATTCCTGAACTAAGTTTTTCAAGCTGCGCTTCAGAAACTGAGGGACGGACTGTGACGCGGTACGTTTTTTCAATATGACTGGAAGGATGCATCAGACGGTTGGCTAATGCCCCATCATCAGTTAGAAGGAGAAGGCCCTCCGAATCCTTATCCAGTCTCCCGACTGGATAGACCCTGTATGGAATATCGGATATCAGATCCGCGACGCACTTTCTCCCCTTTTCATCCTGCATTGTGGTAACATAACCGCGCGGTTTGTATAGTATGTAATAATGTAGACCCTCAGGCCGTTCAATAAGTTCTCCGGAAACAAAAACAGCATCTGTTTCCGGATCAATTTTATCGCCGATTCTTGCGACTTCGTTATTGATCTTTACAAGACCGGATTCAACCATTCTTTCCGCACTGCGCCGCGATGCTACGCCGCAATCGGCTAAATATTTCTGAATTCTGACATTTTTCATATGTTCCTCACTTAGTATTCAGGATCGTTGATATACTTCACAGCATAGTAACAAGCAATCATACCGCCTTCGGCAGATTCCAGCGAAAATACGCCGCAAGCGAACGAATAAGAAAAATCGCACCCATTGAAATCGCAATCGCTGCTGTATCGGAAACAGAGGTCAGTGAAAGCAGAAGCATATAGATTATTCCGCCCAGGATCGATGCAACAGCATAAACATGTTTCGAAAAGACGAGCGGAATCCGACGCAGAAGTATGTCACGCAGAATGCCTCCGCCGCATCCGGTCGTCATCCCGAGGAATACCACAAAAAAGGGATTGCTGAAATAGCCGCTTGAAATCGCGATATTCATCCCGATAATGGTAAAAACGCAAAGGCCGGCAGTATCAAAAATAAATCCCGCGATGAAAATGGAACGCGAGTTCTTCTCCGCTTCAATAACCGGCTTCGCAAGCAAAAAAGTGATGAGCGCTGCTGCACCTGCCACAGCCAGATAAAGATAATTCGTAAACATCTTCGGAGGCAGTATTCCAAGAAGCATATCACGCAGAACACCGCCGCCCAACGCTGTGATGCAGGCACAGAAAATGACTCCGAAAAGATCGAGCTTTCGATGAATTGCAGCCATCGCACCGGAAACTGAAAACGCAGCCGTACCAAATAGTTCCAGAATCAAAATCAGATGATCCATTCAAACCACTTCCATATAACACTAAAAAACGGCCTTATAACGGCCGTTTTTTTTTAATTCAAACGGGATCCGGCGTTTTGTCAAGCGGAGATTTCTCAACAAGTTCGGATTTTTCCTTTTTCATGTTTTTGACTTTTCCGAGTACCTCTCCGGCTTTATCCACCAAATTCGGAAGAGAATTTGCGATGCGGTCGATCGAGGAATGCATCGGATCAATCTGAAGCAGTGTTGTGCTGCCGTTATGAATGGAAATAAACGCAATCGGCTCAACAGTAATACCTGCACCGGCTCCGCCGCCGAACAGATCTTTCTGGGATTTCGTAGGAAGATCCGATCCTCCGGAAGCAAATCCATAACTGATCTTAGAGATCGGGATGATAACCGTATCTCCGCATGTGATCGGTGAACCAACAACGGTATTGCTGTCAGCCATCTGACGGATCTGCTCGATCGTTTTCTGCATCATGCCTTCAATCTGATTGCTCATTTACTGCACCGCCTTTTTGAATTTCTGTATTTTGGATTTGTTTAGTATTATTATCATCCGGTTTTTCTTCCGGTTTTTTCTTTTTTTCATATTTGCCTTTTCGAAAACGCAGGTAAATCGCAATTGCACCGAAAACAATGCCAAGCGCCAGAGAAACAAGATGGAAGAGTCGGATGGAAAGACGGATTTCCGCCTTAGCAACAGATTTTTGTCCATTGAAATCCGGCGATACTGCGAGCTCATAGGGGCCGTGCCGGCAAATGCTCAGAAGTTCCGATACGGCTGGATATACTGCCGCACAAGTTTTTCCGTATTCAATCGCGGTATCTGCAGCGTTGCCTTTTGCAATCACCAGATCAATCGAAAGATAGGAAATCTTCATGTGCCGCAGTTTCTTCAAATGCTTTTTCAGAAGACGCAAAGCATCCTTAAGGATGCTGATCAGTCCGGAAACTCCATGCCGCGCAAAGATTTCCTTAAAATCAAACTTCTTTTTTTTCTCTCCGAAGAGATGATCTTTGTCGCCCTTCTTTGCGGCCTTTTTCCTTCGCTTTTCTTCCTTTTTCTGCTTCTTCGCCTGTTTTTTCTGCTGCTTCTTTCGCTTTTTCTCCGCTTTCTTTGCTTCCTGCTCCGGGGAAAGAGGAGGCTTAGGGAATTTCAGGCTGATAAAAAGATAGCGGATCCGAAGCGCCAGGGAATCATCGTATTTCGCCGCCACATGTACCGGTACAAAAAGCAGCAGCGCAAAAAAGAGAACAATTCCTAGAATAATCCACAACGCCGTCATAAGACATCATCCGTTTCCGCTTGCTCCGGGCTCTGATCACTGTTTTCCGAAGAAACGATATCTCCGTTTTCGTTTTCCCCAGATTTTACCGGAGGCAAATCATCAAGTGAGGTAATATTCATGCAGCGGAGAAACGCCGGAGTTGTCCCATAGAGAAGAGGCCTTCCCGGGAGTTCGAGTCTGCCACGTTCTTCAATCAGGTTTTTTGTCATCAGGCTGGAAAGCACCGCAGTGCAGTCAACACCGCGGACACCTTCAATAAATGCTTTTGTAACCGGTTCGTTATACGCGACTACAGAAAGCACTTCAAGTGAGGCCTGTGAAAGCGGAAGACTCTTTCTCAGATCGAGGATCGCTCGAATTTCCGGTGCAAATTCCGGATCTGACGTCATCTGAACGCTATTCTCAAGAATGAGTACGCTGATACCCCTCTTACCGTTGTATTCCGTCTGAAGCTGTGAAATAGCCGCCCGGACGTCCTGCTCATTCAATTGCAGAACATCGGAAATCCGAGAAATATCAACTGGTTCGCCGCAGGCAAAAAGAATAGCCTCAATCGCGCTTTTGATCTTGTCTCGCATGTCGTTCACCGCCGTTTATAATTCTCAGAATCGTCTCGCCCTTTTCTTCCTCAACAGCAACGCGTTTACCGTGTATCAATTCCAATAACGCAAGAAACGTTGCAATCATTCCGGAGCGGCTTTTCTCCGTTCTGAAAAGTGCGTTATAACGTATCTTTACTCCACCCCAAAGCTTTCTAAGTATCCGTACGATCTTTGATGTGACTGAAACGTAGCTTTCACGGCGGGAAAGGATTTCCTCAAACGATTCTTCTTTTGGGTTTTCAGGAATCTTTTTATTCTTTCCTAATGCCGTCAGATAAGCGCTGTAGATAGCTAAAGGATTAATCGCCCGCTGATACGTTGGGTCATAATCGATTTTCTGCTGTACCCGAACATAACGGTCAAATGAGATTTGAGCAGAAAACTCCTTAGCGGAACGTTTCATTTCCTCATACTGGAGAAGATCTGATGCAAGTTCCTTTTCAAGCGCATCCGCTTCCTCGTGTTTCGGAAGCAAAGAGACCGTTTTGATATGAACGAGTCTCGCAGCCATTTCCAGAAATTCACTTGCGATTTCCATATTCTCCCGACGCATCTGATCAATCTGTTCCATATACTGATCAAGCAGGTCGGAAATTCGGATTTCCAGAATATTAAGTTTATTTTTTGAGATCAGGTACAAAAGCAGATCGAGAGGGCCCTCAAAATCCGGAAGCTTATAGGTAAGCTTTTCCATCGTTTCTCCTTATACAAGACCAAATAGTTTAAACGGAAGATCTGCAATCCACATTGCAAACGAATATACGGCATCGCGAAGGTAGTTGAGCGGGATATCAAGAATTCCTGTAAAAAGCAGCATCATCAGGCCGATCATAAAAAACTGCTGATACCGATACATTTTGCTGACAACAGAATTCGGCAGCACCGCCGCGAGAATTTTCGAACCATCCAGCGGAGGGATCGGCAGAAGATTGAAGGCTGCCAATGACACGTTGATAACGATATAATAGTAAAGGAAAACATAAAGGAGAAATGGCATCGTACCAAATATGACAACGATCAGATTGTATACAATTCCGCCGACAATCGCGGCAAGAACATTTGCAAACGGACCGGCAAAAGCCACTAGAGCCATACCGAGTTTCGGACGTTTAAAAAACCACGGATTGACCGGAACAGGTTTTGCATATCCGAATCCGAAAAGAAGAATCAGCAGAGCGCCGATCGGATCAATGCTTGCAAGCGGATTCAGAGTAAGTCGTCCGCTGTTCTTAGCGGTAGGGTCTCCCAATTTGTAGGCAACAAGCCCGTGTGCGTATTCATGTAACGGCAGTATGCAGAAAATAACGAAAAGAACAGCTGCGATTTGCATAAGCACGGAAACGATGTTTAATCTTCCGCCTGCAAGCAGCGTTCGGATGGTAGAAATCAGCATTAAATCTTCCTCCTGTTTCGTAAATTATACCCTATCCTCTGAAAAAAAACAAGAGAAAACCGCTATGGTAAATACGAAGAAATCTTAAAAACTTTCAAAAAACACTTGCATTTCGAAAAGAAATTTGATAGAATACGAATGTTGCATTGAAATAGATGTGCTCAAAGGAGGTGCAGACATGGCAAAATGTGATATCTGCGGAAAAGGCATTACTTTCGGAATTAAAGTTTCTCACTCTCACAGACGTTCCAACAGAGCATGGAAACCCAATGTAGTAAAGGTTAAAGCGATCGTTGACGGTTCTCCCAAGCGTATTCACGCCTGCACCCGTTGCTTGCGTTCCGGAAAAGTTACCCGCGCTATCTAAATTAATTGAAAAGAAATGGGACTTGAGGCTTCTCAAGTCCTTTTTTCATTTACCATTTCTGTCTTTCAAAACAGATTCCGGCAGGGCTTTTTTGCCCTGCCGGAATTCTTATTTCCTGACCATATGATATTTTGATTCCGTTCCATTCAGAATCCGCTTTATATTTGAGCGATGTTTCCATACAATTACCGCAGCGAAAGCAAGTGCGAAAGCACATGAGGTAATCACGTAATAGATTCGCACCTCTCCCCAGATTGAAGTTTGTGTACGGTAATCTATCAGATAGGTAAATATGAATGTAATGATCGGATGTAATGCAAGAGCTGTGACCGAACCAAGCGAAACCATCTTGGAGGTAAGGAAAAGGACAAGAAAGATCACAACTTCCACGAGACAGATGCGCCAGTCAACCATGAGAATTACAGCGGCATATGTCGTTACGCCTTTCCCTCCACGAAAGCCGAAGAACACTGGATAGATATGACCGATCATACAGAAGAAACCGGCAATATATGAGCCGTAGAAACGCAGAATTGTTACTGTATCCAGGTATTCGAAAACACCCATAAACAACGTAAAGATCAGCCGTCCTAAAAGGATAGCCACAATACATTTCAGCAAATCACAGACAAATGTCAGGAACGAAGCCTTGAAGCCGGCAGCTCGATTCACGTTCGTGGCACCGGCGCTGCCGCTTCCGACATCACGGACATCAATATTTGCGAAATGCTTAGTAAAAATAATTGAAAAGCTGACGCTTCCGAGCAGGTACGCAACCAGTGCAGTAATGACAGCCGGAATCAGATATTTTACGAAATCCAAACGAAGAACCTCCCCTTAATGTTCTTTTTCCCGTTCTCGGATAATGAAACGAATCGGAGTTCCCGAAAGACCGAACGTATCGCGAATCTGATTTTCAAGATAGCGCTGATACGAGAAATGAAATAGCTCCGCATCATTTACAAAAAACACAAATGTAGGCGGTGAAACAGATGCCTGTGTAATGTAGAAGATCTTCAGGCGTTTCCCTTTGTCTGTAGGCGGTTGAACACGAAGCATTGCGGCAGAAAGGACATCATTAAGGCTTCCGGTTGTGATACGCATTGCATTGTTCTGCGCCGCTCTTACAATTGCTTCAAAAAGGCTGTCGAGACGCTGCCCGGTTTTCGCCGAGATAAAAACGATCGGCGCCCAGGGCATGAATGAAAAGTCGACCTTCAGTTTTTTAAGGTATTCATTCATTGTGTTTGTGTCTTTTTCAATCGCGTCCCATTTATTGACGGCGATGACACAACCTTTCCCCGACTCAAGTGCAAGTCCCGCAACTTTTGAATCCTGTTCTGTAAAACCTTCTGATGCGTCGATCATAATAACGCATACATCGGCTCGTTCAATTGCCATTTTTGCACGCAGAATACTGTAGCGCTCAATCTGATCATCTATTTTATTCTGTCTTCGCAGGCCGGCGGTATCGATTAAGGTAAAGCGTCCGTATTCGTTTTCAACTGTAGTATCGATCGCATCGCGCGTTGTTCCTGCGATATCAGAAACAATACAGCGGTTCTCGCCGGAAATCTTGTTAACCAGAGAGGACTTTCCAGCGTTCGGTTTACCGATTACGGCTACTTTGATTTCCAGGGATTCCTCTTCCTCATCTTCCTGTTCAGGGAGGTATTCGAGCACTTTGTCAAGCAAATCTCCCGTTCCGTGACCGTGGACCGACGAGACGGCAAAAAGATCCGACAGCCCAAGGTTGTAAAACTCGTAGAAGTCCGCAGGGACATCACCGAGAGAATCGCATTTATTGACACAGAGAACAACCGGGCGTCCGCTTTTCAGGAGCAGGTCGGCAATATTCTCATCCGTAGCCGTAACACCGGAACGGACGTCCGCAACCATAATGATTACGTCAGCTGTTTCGATCGCAAGCTGTGCCTGAGAACGCATTTGAGAAAGCAGTACGTCCTTTGTATCTGTCTCAATTCCACCAGTATCAATCAGAGTGAAGTGACGGTTTTTCCATTCGCATTCACCGTAAATCCGATCGCGGGTGACACCAGGAAGATCTTCAACAATCGAAAGCCTCTGACCGATCAGTTTGTTGAAAAGCGCTGATTTACCAACATTCGGTCTTCCAACAATCGCAACTACCGGTTTTGCCATACTACGCCTCCTTTTAAAGAAATGATAATGAGAATAATCATCAGGTGAAATCTGTGGGATAAGTGCCCAGGCCTTTTCTTTCTTCAGAAATACCCAATGCTGCAAAGAGGAAATCTTCTCCGCTGTTTCCGACGGGAACAATATTTCTTCCGAGTTCCTTTTCAGCTTCTGAAAGTGAAATGTCATCAAGAAAAACATCCTGCTCATGACGCAGCGATACGCCGGGAATCAGTATTTCCTCACCATATATGTTTCCTTTCGCGGCACGTATAATATCCGAACCGGTCAATAATCCGGCAACAGATACATTGCCTCCGAAAAACTCATTTTTTACGGGAATCAACTTGTACGTGAATTTCGGCTCCCTTTCCGAGATTCTTCGCAAGAGAGATTCTATAAAACTCTGCGCGCCTTCCCCGGTAATCACAGTCACCGCACGGCTTTGATCAAGACTCGGACAATCCTCCAGAGCGAATGAGAATTCATCTTCCATGTTTACAAACAGTCCTACACCGTTGTCCAATTGGGGAAATCCCTCATAATACTCAGGAGACGGGAACTTTTTTCCTGCAAGAAGATAGAACTCATCGGACGCAAAAACGGTCCGCGCGCCATTTGCCTTCAAGAATCGTTCCGCGTAGGATTCAATAATCTCGATCGTTTCGCTTGCTTCCTGAGAAGTGTACGGCCGCAAAGGATACAGTCCCTCACGGTAACGCGTCAGTCCGACCGGAACACAGGCAATTGATGTGATTCTGTCTCCCAGTTTCAGAAGCTTTTCAAGCGACTGACACAATTCCTGTCCGTCATTGATTCCAGGACAAAGAACGATTTGGCAGTTTATGTTGATACCGCCTTCGCACAGTGTTTTCAGTATTGAAAGCTTTTTGCCGGCAAACCGGTTTCCCATCATTTCAACACGCAATTCGGGATTCATCGTATGGACTGACACGTTCACCGGGCTGATATGCATTGCCAGAATTCGTTCCACTTCACGATCGCTCAGATTTGTCAGTGTAATATAATTTCCGAACAAAAAGGAAAGACGTGCATCGTCATCCTTAAAATACAGGGAAGAACGCATTCCTTTCGGAAGCTGATCGATAAAACAGAAAATACATCTGTTGCGGCAGGAATGCTGACGGTCCATGAGATACGTCTCAAAATTCAAGCCGATGGAATCATACTCTCGCTTTCGAATCAGCACTTCACGCTGTTTTCCATCGACAGACAGAATCGAAAGGCGCAGGTTAGGACTTGTTTCGTAAAACCGGTAATCAAGAACGTCAATAATCTCATGAGAATTAATCGCAAGAAGTGTTTCATCCGGAGAAATACCGGCAGAATCCGCAGAACTTCCCGGTGTTACCGATTTAATCCGAACCGCCAAAATTGCCGTCTCCCTTCCCGATTCTCTCCTATAACGCACAAAAAATTCTTCCCCGCAGCGAATCATTTCGCTGCAAAGTCAAAGCGCAAATACCGCTTTGAAGGCAATCGCCCGAAGAATTCTCTCTATCTGTGCAGTTATTCTCAATTAAGTAACGAGTTTGCAAAATTCATCGATTCCTTATTCGGAAACCTTCAGAACTTCCTTTCCGTTGTAGGTACCACAATTGAGGCAAACTCTGTGGGGCGCCTTCAGCTCACCGCATTTCGGGCAAGTTACCAACGCCGGAGCATTCAGCTTCCAAACGTTTGAACGTCTTTTGTTTTGTCTTGCGCTTGACTGTTTTCTCTTCGGTACGGCCATGTCGTCAGCACCTCCTTATAATTCCTGATTGATCAGGTTCTTTAGTATTTCCAGTCTGGGATCTACGCTATCCTCTCTGCAGCCACAGGGACCGTTATTGAGGTTTTTTCCGCATTTCGGGCAGAGTCCCTTGCAATCCTCTCTGCAAAGAAGTACAGTCGGGATATTCAGAATGATATCTTCCCGCAATAGCTGAGAAAGCTCGATGGCTTCTTCTGAGACACGGATATATGTGTCATCCGGTGAATCCTCATCGGAAAGCAGCAACAAATGTTCGAACAGCTCTTTCTTCAGTTCATGAATCTCTGTCAGGCAGCGATTGCATGCTGCCTTAAACTCATAAGAGACTTCGGCTGTGAGACGCACTGCCCCATTCTCGGTCTTGGCTTTACCAGTAACCGCAATCGGAGAAACAAAAGGATAAATCCCATCCATCTCAACGTCGGCCATCGAAAAAGAGAATGAGAACGGTTTCTCCTTCTTCTCATTTTCACTGGAAAAAAAACCTTTCAAATCAAGCAGCATCCCGGAACACCTTCTGCAGTTGCACAGTGAGCCCTCAAATAAGCGCTGTCAAATATTATAGTATATTCTCTTCTCTTTGTCAATAAAAATCTTCGTTTTCTGGGAGGTTTTTTTACGCGTCAACACGTTGAAAACAGTGCACTTCAGCAAACGCAGGCTCCAGTATGATTTCTCCCTTTTCATTAAGCAGACCCCAAAGGCCGCTCCCGGCCTGGAAGAAAGCAGCACCCTCAGAAAAATCACCGGCTGAGGAGAAAGCCTGACCTAAAAGAACACTCCCGTCCGATTTCAGATAACCCCATTTTCCGTCTTTCTCGTAAGCAAGGATTCCCTCAGAAAAACCGGTGCTTGATACATCATCAAAATATGGTTCTATCATCCAGGCGCCGTCATTACCAAAGACGCCCCATTTTCCTTTGTATTTTACAGGTGCAACATCCCCGTAAAACGGAAGAGCGTCTTCAAAGGTAAAATCATGAATCACAGCGCCAGTATGATCGATGTAGCCCCAAAGGCCGTCCTTTTTTGCAGCGTAGAGATTTTCGGAGCATGGCAGAAGTTCCTCATAGATAGGAGCTGATACCTCTTCCCCATTATCCGGCCGGATGAGGCCATAGAGGACTTTCTCTCCGCTCTGCGTACCTACGATACAGTTTCCGGCTTCATCACGTATTGAATTTGCCACAGAAAACAGATCATCCTTACAGTATTTTGCGGGAAACTCAAAAATAGCTTTTCCTTCGCATGATAAAAGAAAAACATGATCTTTGTTTAAAACAGGATCATGATCGATCACAACCGCTGTCCCGTTCTTAAAATCTGTTGCGAAGGAGAAAGAATTTACATACGGCTCATAGAAATGATCCCCGAAGTTTACAATACGCTCCGGAAATGCAAGCGTACCGTTCTTGTTGATATAAAAATACTCGCTTTCTCCCTCTCGGACACGGGCGATACCCTCGTGTGAAAAACGGGATGCACTTGTAAAATTCGGATGCAGATATGAAGCGAATTCTCCATCTTTAGTAAGATAACCGTAAAGGATGCCTTTTTCCGTATCGTTTACAGCAACAGCCGCGACTCCGGATGAAAAATCGCCGGCATCAAGGTATATCGGCTCAATTGCGAAAGAACCGTCTTTTCCGATATATCCCCATTTTCCTCCTCCTGGAGAAACAGCAGCAAGCGTATCATCAGATACCGCCTGGGCTCGCGGGATCTCAGAAAGCATCAGTTCCTTTGTTGAAAATCCGGATTTCGCAGGTGCGGGAGGCGGTGCAACAGAAGAAGAGGAAACTCCGTTCTTTCTGTCACTGCAGGCACAAAAGCTCAGTATCATAAGAACACAAAGCAGAAAAGCAGAAGCTCTTTTCATTGGTTTTCTCCTTCCTTTATCGTTCAGAATCATCAATTACGTTTCATCAATTCTGAGAAACGCACCGTGTACACCGCGTTTTCCGCCTGTCCCCCGATGAGAATAGAGAAGATTCTGATGCTCCATCGTACATACTCCTCCGAGAATGATATTCTCAGAACTCATTCCCGCATGAATCATGAGTGCATGATTACAGCGTGCAAGATCAAACAGGTATTTTCCTTCCCCTTTATCAAAAAGGATACCGGAAAGATTTACAGGCAGTGTCCGGGCTTTCGAAGCGACGGTCTCATCAACCTCATAGCATTCTTTGCAGATGCATGGACCGATCCCGGCAAACACATTTTCAGGTTTGCTTCCATAATACTCATGAAGCGCGGAAATGGTTTTTCCAGCGATATTCCCGACCGTACCGCGCCACCCGGCATGAGAAAGCGCAATGCACTTCCGTTCAGGATCTATAAAAAACAGGGGAACACAATCAGCGTGAAATGTGAGCAGTGTTACACCCGGAACATCTGTACAAAGTCCATCGGCTTCTTCACGCCTTGAACGGAAGATCACACCTTCACCGCAGTTTTCCCGTCCGACTTTACGGATGCGTGTCCCATGGATCTGAGCCCCGGAAACCAGGCTCTCCATTCTCAAGTCAGCCGCCCCGCAGAAACGCCGGTAGTTTTCAACGACATTTTCTTCACTGTCACCAAGGAAGAATGACAGATTCATCGAAGAAAAATAATCTTCGCTCACCCCGCCCTCCCGTGTTGAGAAAGCGTGTGAATAGCCATACAAGTCTTTCCACGCTGAAAACTGGAGAAAAGATACACCATCTCTTCTTTCAAGATCCATATTCCCGATTGTCCCGGCAACCATGAGCGCACCTCCCGCTAGAACTTTTCTCTTGAGATCAGCCTTTCTTTCTGCTCGCAGCTTTCATGCGCATTTCATGAGAAAGAATTGTTTTGCGCATTCTGATATTCTTCGGAGTCACTTCGACAAGCTCGTCATCTGAGATGAATTCAAGGCACTGCTCAAGACTCAGAACAGTATGCGGCGTAAGACGCAGCGCTTCATCTGAGCCGGCGGCGCGGGTATTTGTAACATGCTTTTTCTTACAGACATTCACGGTGATATCGTCAGATTTCGGGGAAACACCGACAATCATTCCCTCGTATACTTCAACCCCAGGTCCAACGAACATTCTGCCGCGATCCTGCGCATTGAACAGACCGTAACCGGTAGTTGTACCGGTTTCGAAGGAAATCAGTGAACCTTGAGTTCTGCCAGGAATATCCCCTTTATATGGCTCATATGAATCAAACACATGGTTCATGATACCGTTTCCGTTGGTGTCTGTCATAAACTCGGAACGATAGCCGATCAGACCGCGTGCCGGAATTTTGAACTCGAGATGGTCACTTCCGCCTTCCTTTGGAGCCATATTGATCAGCTCCGCCTTTCGTGTACCGAGTTTTTCCATTACAACTCCGACGTAATCCTCAGGCACATCGATCATAAGCAGTTCGATCGGTTCACAGCGGACACCGTCAATCTCTTTATAAATAACCGTTGGACGGGATACCTGGAATTCATAGTTCTGTCTTCTCATCTGCTCAATGAGAATTGACAGATGGAGTTCCCCGCGCCCGGAGACCTTAAAGGTATCCGTGGAATCTGTTTCCTCTACACGCATGGCAACGTTTGTCTCAACTTCTTTAAACAGACGATCCCGCAGGTTACGAGAAGTAACATATTTTCCTTCTCTCCCCGCGAAGGGGCTGTTATTGACAAGGAACATCATCGAAACAGTCGGTTCGTCTATCTTAATAAAAGGAAGCGGTTCGATTACTTCCGGATCGCAGGCTGTTTCTCCGATATTGAGATCGCTGATTCCGGAAACGGCTACAATATCCCCAAGTCCGGCACTCTGAACCTCGATTCGCTTTAATCCATCGAACTGATACAGCTTTGTAATTCTCTCGTTTCGAACGGTACCGTCACGTTTGCAGAGAGCGACCGTCATACCTACTTTCAGCTCACCGCGTTCCACTCGACCGATCCCGATGCGGCCGATATAATCATCATAATCGATATTTGAAAAGAGCACCTGGGTCGGTCCGTGAAGATCACCCTGAGGTGCAGGACATTCGCGCAGAATTGTTTCAAAAAGATCTGTCATGTCTCTGCCTTCGAGGTTGTCTTTCGACATTGAAGCATACCCGTCGCGTGCGGACGCATAAACAACCGGGAATTCAAGCTGATCCTCATTTGCTCCCAGTTCAATCAGAAGATCAATTACTTCATCGATTACCTCATCCGGCCGAGCCATCGGACGATCGATTTTATTGATCACGACGATTGGCTTTTTCCCGAGTGCCAGCGCTTTCTTCAGAACAAAGCGCGTCTGAGGCATACATCCCTCAAAAGCATCTACTAAAAGAAGAACAGCGTCAACCATCATCAAGACACGCTCAACTTCGCCGCCGAAATCAGCGTGACCGGGAGTATCAACGATATTGATCTTTGTTCCTTTGTAATGAACCGCTGTGTTTTTCGATAAAATAGTAATTCCGCGCTCGCGCTCAAGATCGCCGGAATCCATGACTCTGTCGCTGACTTCCTCGTTCTCCCGGAAGATTCCGCTCTGACGCAGAAGCTGGTCTACAAGTGTGGTCTTGCCGTGATCGACATGTGCGATGATCGCGATGTTTCTAAGGTTTTCTCTTTTTTCCATGCTGATGACCTCTTTCTAAAAGAAAGCAGAAAATTCTTCCCTGAAATAGTTTCCTTTTTCCTGAATTTGCGTTATAATATAAGAAGAATTCAATAATAATGAAACGAAAAATATAAATACTCATTGCTTTCTTCATCCAGACAGATGAACAGCAATAAGGTATTTTCTGTTTCATATTTTCGGATGTTTGCTAAAACCAAACAATTTATTTTATCACACTTTGGGTTTGATGAAAAGCTTTTTTTGAAGTTTATGAAAAGAAACAGGGAAAGTCTTTTTGAATGGAGGATTATTATGGAATTTGATGCATTTAATGAAGGTGTTGAAGTCGGAGGACTCCGCAGCAAGAACGACATCCGCATTTTGATCTGCTATCTCCTTTGCGGTGTTAATACCCCGCTCACACGTGATGACATTATTTCCGTGATGTATGAAAACGGGTTTGCGAACTATTTCGAGGTTATAGACGCTCTCTCCGGACTGACAGCTGCTGGAAGCATTGAGAAGACACAGGACAAACAGGAAACCTATCGTGCCAACACCCGCACCATGGAGATCTCCAGGCGTCTCAATTCCACACTTCCGGGAACCATCCGTGAACGGGCGGTTGCCTGCGCACTCAATCTGTTAAGTGCCGCAAAAATAGAACGTGAAAACAAGACCGAGATCAGAAAGGTGGAAAACGGATACTGCGTCGATTGCCACGTTTCCGGAGGCGAAAATGATTTGATGAGCTTTTCGCTTTATGTTCCCGATTACGCTCAGGCAAAACTTGTTCAACGCAAATTTCTCCTTAATCCGGCAGTGTTTTACCGGATGATTCTTGCGCTTTCAACCGGAGATCTGGAACTTGCGGAAAACATCCTCAATAAAAACGAGTGAGTCTGAATATAATTCAATACGGCATATAAAGGTCAATGCTGAAAACGAGAACACCCCCCATGTGGGCAAAGATACTCTTTTTATAATACGACTCTGCGGCATAGTTGAAAAACAGCGAAAAACACCTGAGATCGTTAAACGAAGTGATTGTTCAAATCACTTTGTCTGACATCTCAGGTGTTTCTGTTTACGTTATCAGAATCGTCATCTGACGCAAGCCCTCATGGCTCCAGTAAATTTTGAAAGAACTACTGTCTCAGCTTTCAGTTTGCGGGAGATTCATTTTGATCAGCCGCACCGGCGGCAGCGGTAATGTCTTCTCCAATCGTTGTGATTACAGTATGTTCACCCATGGCGCGAGGAAGCTGTCCATCCCACTTTTCATAAAATTTTGATAGCAGCACGTTTTCTGTCAGAGACTTTGAAAGGGTTTCGTTTGCCTGAGCCTGAGCCTCTGCCTCGATCATCAATGCTTTTGCATCCGCTTCTGCCTTTGCAATTCTCGTCTCGTTTTCAATCTGCTGCTTCTCATACACCTGCTGGGCAATCGATTTTTCAGCGATTGCCTGATTGTATTCTTCCTCGAAGTTCATATTATTAATTACCACTTTCAGAACATTAACTGTTGCAGTGCCATATTTTTCATCAAGGGCTTCCTGCAGTTTTTCCTTAACAAGCGGTTCAATATGTGTTCGGATCGTGACTTCCTGGACTCCCAGCTCTACCATTGCAGATTTAATTGAACTTGAGACAAGTCCTGCAGATACCAGATCCTGATCCGACTGGGAAACGTTTGCATAAATCCATGACGAACGGTCTCTCGCAATCTGATAAGTAACTATGACATCTTCTGCGAATACAGGAACTTTTTCTTTTGTTTCTCCCCACACCTGTGCGGACAGAGAAATATCCTGCTGCTTGTTGTTCACAAGATTCACGCTCTGAATAAACGGAACCTTGAGATTGAAGCCCTGAGGCAAATTTGTTTCAGAAATCTGACCGAATGTCGTCCGAACTCCTGTATAGCCGGTCGGAACAATCGCGAAGCACTCGCCTGACACGGCTACGACAATACCGACAATAATAGCTGCCGCAGCGAAACGTTTCTTGAATTTTGGCAAAAAAAGAAATACGATTCCTGCTATAATAACCAGAACGCCCAACAGTAACATAATAGAATTCATAATCTGAACCCTCCTTTTCAAAGTCAGCTGATCCTATGCCCTTTTGGTCGTGAACATTTTAACATCATTTTCTGTATCTGTAAAGCAAACATGTTTTTATTCACATTTTTTTCACTTTTACCCGATATGATAAGATTACTTTATAAATAAGGCAGGAGTTTTCACGATGAAAAAAATCTTTTCATTACTGCTGTGCGCAGTCTTTCTGTTTCTGATCGGATGTTCGTCATCAAAAGCACCGGAGAAAGCTGATATTTCCTCGATAGACACAACAAGCGGGCTGCATCATGCAACAATCTCCGTCAAGGATTTCGGCACGATTGAGCTGGAACTCGACGCAGACGCCGCACCGATCACGGTTGCTAATTTCATCTCGCTTGCTTCTTCCGGTTTTTACGATGGTCTGACTTTCCATCGGATTCAGGAAGGGTTCATGATGCAGGGCGGTGATCCGGAAGGGAACGGAACCGGCGGCAGCGATACAAAGATCAAAGGCGAATTTGCCGCAAACGGAGTCAGCAATCCGATTTCCCATAAGCGCGGTGTGATCTCGATGGCTCGCGCGAAACAGAATGACAGCGCATCTTCTCAATTCTTTATATGCCACGGTGATGCTTCCTCATGGCTGGACGGTCAGTACGCCGCATTCGGGAAAGTAACCAACGGTATGGACGTAGTAGATAAAATCTGCACGAAAAAATATACCGTCGATAAAAACTACGTGATCACCAACAAATCCGAACAGCCTGTTATCGAATGGATAATTATCACGGACTGATTTCGACAGATTTCTCTATACAGCCAAAAAGTCCTGCAGATTGTTTTCTGCAGGACTTTTCTGTTCATATTGTTTATTCAAGGTGAAGCTCAATAAATTTTGCGACTGCCTCACGATCTGCCAGATCTGGGATTTCCGTCTTAATCGGGAGTATCGCAATCTTTTCTGTCATGGAAATTGACTCACCTTTTCCCCAGTCTCCCAACGGTCCGAGAACCTCAATTTCAGTAAACTGGGCGCTTGTGTAAGCTTCAAGTGAGCACCCGAAATCCGTATAATCCCGCTCCGTATCATGTGTGAAACTCATTTTGAGAAGATAACCTTTGTTTGCATACATTGCCCATCCCTCGGTATCAGCAGAACCGATTTTGATCGGACGCTGACGTTCAGGGCTATGCCGCATCGTGATGTAACGGTCATCTATGCCGAGCCTTGCATCAGACAGAGACCCGAGGAACATGACAAGAGATCCGGAAGGCAGGATTGGTTTAGAGAAATCAGCAAGCGTCATCTCAGAGAACGGTTTCCGCATTCTGAACGGACGCATGAACGGGAAAAAGCCGACTCCGCCCGGCGCACACTGAGTTACCTGCCAGACGGCATTGCGTTTCTTTTCCTCTAATGTATTCGTATACTCACATGTTACCTCAATTTCCGGCTTTTCCTCATCCATAACAATCGTCATTGAAGAAATAAAACCGATCACTTTGGCCTCCGGGCAGGTAAGCTTAACTCCGTTTTTAACTTCTTCGACCTTGAGAGGATCATTATCGGGCGACTCCGTATGGATCTGATACTGCGGAGCAAGCCACATCCTGTGGCCGCCGTAGAAATGGTATTCCGCGTCCTGACCGAACAGCTCTTTAAAAAACGGGGAACGATCCACGACCTGATCTTCATCATCGTTAAAAAAGAGGTTTTCTCCCCCTTTTGCAGCATAATAAATAATCCGAGGGCCTAAATCAATCGTCGCAAGCAGTTCAACGGCACCGTTTTCGATTTTGATACAACGTCCGTAGTGCTTATAGGAATCAACATATGAAATAGTAACCGCCATTTTTTTCTCCCCTTTTCATTTGTTTATTCTGCATTAAATATATCATAGGATCATGGCATACGTCAATCTTGGAAACACTGAAAAAGTATCGAAAAGTAACGAATTATGTAAAAACTGTAACTTTACATTTGTTTTTAATTTCGATATGATTATTACATAAAAAGATTTGAGGAGGTTTAGCTATGGCAAGAAAGAATAATCCGGCTTCAGAAACGCCTGTTCAGCCGGAACTGAGCACACCGATTCAAATAAAGAAAAAGAAAAAATGGCTTGCCTTTTTGATCATATTTGTTTCATTTGCAGTACTTGCTGCCGGAGGATATTTTGCTTTCGAATATTTTACACGGGAAGAGGTCAGTCCGGCACAGATTGCCTACGGAAATATCACTATCAGCGGGAAGAATATCAGCGGTCTGACGCACGCTGATGTGGAACAATATCTTCAGAACCGGGAGAAATCACTCGTTGAACCCTATACATATGAACTTGTATGCGGTGGTTTCAGTGACAAAATCGGCAAGGAAGGTTTTGATTTTTCTTTCAATACCCGTGAGGTTATGAAAAGCCTGAAGGATGCAAAGGACGGTGATGTGATCGAGCATAAAATCACCGCCACTATCAACGAAAAATATCTGACTTCAAAGCTGGCTGAAATGGCTTCGCGTGTATATATTGAATCGATAGAGCCCCAAATCACGGATTTCCGTTTTGAGGATCATCAGTTTGTTGTATCTCAGGAACGTGTAGGCCGCTCGATGAAGATTGTAGCAAGCCGCGAAAAAATACTGACAGAGTATAATGGCGAAGAAGAGAATGTTTTTGAATGTGTAACGAACGAAATCAAGCCGAAAATGACACGTGAAGAACTTCTCGCCCATTTGGGACAAATCGGCTATGGAACAACAATCTGCACCAATGTGTACGCATCTGAATACAATATGCGACTTGCTATGCAGAAAATGGATCGCACAAGTGTCGGCCCCCACGAAATCTATTCCTTCCATGAGCATGTTGGAGACAGCACAACTGAAGAGGGCGGCTGGATGAAATCCGGAGCATATCGCGACGGACGGCTTCAGCAGGAATACGGCGGAGGAATATGTCAGGCCGCAACAACGCTCTATCAATGTGCAATCCGGTCAAACTTCAAGATTATAGAACGTTGGTGTCATCTGCAGCCTTCGAACTATTGTCCGATTCCAGGAACAGACGCTACGGTTGACTATCCCTGGGTCGATGTCAGAGTAGAAAACACTTCGGATTATCCCGTATACATTGAGTCGAAAATGGGCGACGACAATGTCCTGATGATGACGATGTACGGCTATATTTCCGAGGAATATGATCATATTGATTTTGACGGCTGGTATACGGGAACAATTCCGAAACCGGCAGCAGAATTCGAAGTGGACAATTCTCTCAAGGAAGGCCAGTTTGTGCGTGTCAGATCCGGATATTCCGGTTCTAAAGCCGAGGCAAAACGTTACTGGTACAACGCAGACGGAGAAATCATTAAATCAGAAGATCTTCCTTCTTCTTATTACAGCGAGGTTTCCCCTCTCTTCCGTGTAGGGCCAAAAACCGATACGTCCAAGATTCCGCTTAACAAAGAGTCCGGCACAGTAGCACCCGAAAAGCCGGAGAAACCGGAACCGGAGCCCGAACCGGAACCAGAGCCCGAACCCGAACCTGAGCCCGAACCCGAACCTGAACCCGAACCTGAACCGGAACCCGAACCGGAACCCGAACCCGAACC
>ONSY01000126.1 GCA_900320605.1 uncultured Eubacteriales bacterium
TCGTGAGAGAGAGGAAGAATGAAATTCTCGGAGAACGCGTAGGTCAGCGAGAAGGTCAGCTCGTTGTGGTTTCCCTTGCGGAACAGCGGGTCGGTGCTCATGTAGCGGAGCATATCGTTCATCCAGCCCATGTTCCATTTGAAGTTGAAGCCGAGTCCGCCGTCCTCGCCGGGTTTCGTGACCATCGGGAACGCGGTGGACTCCTCCGCGATCATCAGAACCGCGCCGTCGGCCGAGAAGGCCGCGCGGTTGAGCTTTCGGAAGAATTCGATCGCCTCGAGATTATAGTTTCCGCCGTAGCGGTTCGGAGTGAACTGCGTGCGGGCGTAGTCAAGATAGAGCATCGAGGCGACCGCGTCGACCCGGATGCCGTCAGCGTGATATTCGCGGATCCAGAACAGCGCGCTGGATACGAGGAACGAAACAACCTCATAGCGTCCGTAATCGAAAATCCGGGTGTTCCATTCGCGGTGCTCGTTCATGACGGGGTCGGAGCTTTCGTAGCAGCAGGTCCCGTCAAACTCGTAGAGTCCGCTCTCGTCTTTCGGGAAATGGGCGGGAACCCAGTCCAGAATGACACCGATTCCGGCCTTGTGGCACGCGTTGACAAGCGCCATGAACTGCTCCGGGGTGCCGTAGCGGTGTGTCGGCGCGAAATAGCCCGTAACCTGATAGCCCCACGAACCCTCGAAGGGATGTTCCGTAACGGGCATCAGCTCGATATGGGTATAGCCCATTTTTTTAACGTAGGGGACAAGTTCCTTTGCGAGTTCCTCGTAGCTTAAAAAGCTGCCGTCCTCGTGGCGGCGCCAGGAGCCCAGATGAAGCTCGTAGATGTTGACCGGCTGCTCGAGGGGGTTGTGTTTCCACTTGTTCTCGCGGAAATCACGGTCTTCCCAGGAAAAGTCTCCGATCTCCCAGACCATGCCGGCCGTTTTCGGAAGAGGGGCGAAACGGAACGCGTACGGATCGCTCTTATAAACGAACGAACCGTCCGGGCGCTCGATATAATACTGATAGCAGTCGCCTTTCTTGGCAAAGCGAGACTCAATCTCCCAGACGCCGTTCGGATCCTTCTGCATTTTGAGTTCCTCGGTGTTCCAGAAATTGAAATCGCCGACGAGCCGGACGCTTTTCGCGCCGGGAGCCCATACGCGGAACACGTAACCCTCGCGGCCGGGAAGACGGTGCGCCCCCATGAAGGTGTAGGCATCGTCGCTTTCCCCGCGGAAGAAGCGCTCTTTTTTCTCAATCAGTTCGCGGTCCATCCGATCCTCCGAAAAAAGCATCGCCGTATTGCGGCGCGCATAATTGCATAAACTTAAGTATATTGTAGCGCAAAACGGCCGGATATTCAATCTTTTTTCAAATAAAGTCGCATAAACCTCGAGAAAATAATCACCAAAATTTTGTGCGAAAGTTTTTGTATTCTGCGAAGAGACGGGAAGGGGTCTTCGCCTTGCTAGCGCGGGAATTCTGCGGTATAATATCTTTGATTGCATGATTCGGGAAGGGAGGCATGGCGCTTTGGAGAAGAAAAACGTTTTCGAGCAGGGTTCGATCCGGAAAACCTATTTCGCGCTGGCGCTGCCGGTGACGTTCAACATGGTGCTCTCCGTCATCTATAACGTGGCGGACACGTATTTCATTTCACGCACCCAGAATACCGACCTTGTCGCGGCCGTTTCGCTCTGCGGGCCGATCTTCATGATCATGATGGCGTTCGGGAACATTTTCGGACAGGGCGGCGCGTCGAAAATCTCCCGTCTGTTCGGAAGCGGGGATCTCGAATCGGCGAAAAAGGTCAGCTCTTTCTGCTTCTGGGCCGCGGTGGCGGTGGGCGTTCTGCTCGGCGGCGCGATGCTTCTTTTCCACCGTCCGCTGCTTTCCCTGCTCGGCACGACCGAGGAAACCTATCCGTACGCGCTCGAATACTATATGACGATGTCCGCGGGGGCACCGTTTCTGACGCTCAATTTCATTCATATGAACCTGCTTCGCTCCGAGGGAATGTCGAAGGAATCCATGTTCGGCTCCGCGGGCGGAATTCTTCTCAATATCATCCTCGACCCGATTTTCATCAGCGTGTTCCACTGGGACGCCTTCGGAGCGGCGCTCGCGACCGTGATCGGCTATGTCTTCACCGACGTGTTCCTCTTTATCATTGTGCGCAGAAAAAGCCGGATCCTTTCCGTCAGCCCGAAGATCGCGAAAATCCCGGGACGCACCGTCGCGGAAATCGTTACCGTCGGTCTGTCCGTCGCGATCACGAATATCCTTTCCAGCGTCTGCACGATTCTGACCAATCAGTTCCTGCTCGAATACGGAAACGACCGTATCGCGGCGAACGGAATTTCCCATAAAGTCTCCATGATCGTCTTTCTTGTGATGATCGGGATGACGACCGGCGCGGCGCCGATCGTCGGCTATCATTACGGCGCGCGAAACTGGGACAGGCTCAAAAAGCTGCTGAAGTTCCTGGTGTTTGTCGTCGGCGGCACGGTAGCCGCGATGTCCCTTGTGCTGTATACCGCCGCCCGGCCTTTCGTGGGGCTTTTCCTGGAGGACCCCGTGATTGTAGATCTCGGGACGCAGATGCTGCACTGGCAGGTGGCGCTGATTCTCTTCGCGGCCGCCGCGATGATTGTCTCCGTCTGCTTCCAGGCGTCCGGTATGGCGACCGAGGCGCTGATCATTTCCTTCCTGCGCCAGGGAATCGTCTTCTTCGTCGTGATCGAGATTTTCGCCCGCGTGTTCGGGTATATGGGAATTATCACGGCTCAGGCGGCGACGGACGTGATCACGGCGATCATCTGCCTGACCCTTTTCTTTGTTCGGTTCTGGCCTAAGATCAGAAACGGGTCTTCCGGGGAGGAAAAACCGCGGGAGACTTCAGATACACCGTAAAATCAACAGATTATCATAACGGAGGGAACAGCATGGCTATTCTGGAAACGGCAATCAGAAACGGAAAAATCAGAGGCTTCGAGACACAGACGAAAGGGATTACCTGTTTCCTCGGAATCCCGTACGCGAAGGCGCCCGAGGGAGAGCTGCGCTGGCGTTCCCCGGAACGTCCGGAAAACTGGGACGGCGTGCGCGTCTGCGATGACTTCGGCATGAGCTGCTGGCAGCGGGACTCGTCTTCGGCTCCGTTCTTCAGGGAACTTGTCGAGAAAAACCCGGTCGCGCCGCGTCCGCTGCGCATGTCGGAGGACTGCCTTTCGCTCAACGTCTGGACACCGGCCGAAAGCGATCGGGAACGCCTGCCGGTCATGGTCTGGTTCTACGGCGGCGGCCTGCAGGGCGGCACCTCGGACGATATCATCTTCGACGGGGAAGGCCTGTGCGGATACGGCGTCGTCCTCGTGACCGTCAACTACCGGACCGGCGTCTTCGGATACTTCGGACTCGATGAGCTGGAGGAGGAAACCGAATATCATTCTTCCGGAAACTACGGACTGCAGGACCAGATCCTGAGCCTGCGCTGGGTAAAGGAAAACATCGCGGCGTTCGGCGGGGACAGTGAGAATATCACAATCTTCGGCTGCTCCGGCGGCGGAAGAAGCGTCCAGGGCGTCTGCTGCTCACCGGCGGCGCGCGGGCTTGTGAAGCACGCGATCATCCATTCCGCCGGCGGCCTCAATCCGAACTACAGCCTCGAGTACAAGGCGCTCAAGGCGCGCGGAAGGGAATTCATGGAATACTGCGGAAAAACCTCCCTTTCGCAGATGCGCGCGATCCCCGCGAAAGAGCTTCAAGAAACATACGAAGCCTTCCGCAAGCAGTTCAACATTACCGGAGACGGATACTATCTGCCCGTCGAGATGGACGAGATCGTCCGTCAGGGAGGGCAGGCTGATATCGACTATATTCTCAGCACGACCATGAACGAGATCAAATGGCCGGTGCGCGAACAGGTGACCGTGGAGAATTTCAAAGACCACGTGTTCGGTGAGCGTACGCAGATTTTCGGTTCGATCTGCAGACCGGAAACGGACGAGCAGGCGATGGACTACGCGACATGGGCGGAAGTCTACGAGATGAAGGGCGCTCAGCTTGCCTGGGCGAAGCTTCAGGCAAAGAGCGCGAAGAAACCGGTCTATCTCGCCTCGTTCGATCATCCGATGCCGCACAGCGGCCTCGCGTCGCACGGCGATGACCAGTATTACGTTTTCCACACGCTGCGCAAATTCTGGTTCCCGACGGGAAAGGAAGACGACGACCTCTCGCGCATGATGATGCTGCGCTGGACCAATTTCGCGAAAACCGGCGACCCGAACGCCGAGGGACTTGTGAAATGGACGCAGTATACGGCCGACTCTCCGCTGACGATGAGCTTCACGACGGCCGCGGACAGCTGCATGAAGGATAAGAAAGTCCGCGAAATCGAGGAGCTCGCAGACGTGTATATCCACTGGGGAGAGAACCGGAAATAAGAAACGCGCTGTCGGGCGCGCTTGACTTTGCCCTGCCCGGAAGGTAGAATAAGACACAGAAAGATATGATATGGAGGGTATGATGATGGACGAGATTTTTGTCAAGGAGAGAACGCTTCCGGAAGCGTATCACAAGGCACTCATGGCGCTGCAGAACGCGCCGGTGACGCCCTGTCCGGACTGGAACACCGATCAGAAGGAAGTCAGCATGACGTACGTCGTCACCGAGCCGCTCGCCGATCCGATGATCTCACGTCTGTTTATCGGCGACCCGCATTCCCTCGAACAGTACCGTCAGGAGATGCTTGACGGGATCATGGATTTTGAGATTGAGCGCGGAAACTGGGCGTATACCTATCACTCGCGCTATGAGAATCAGTATCCGTTCATTATCGAGGAACTCCGCCGAAATCCATATTCCCGCCGCGCGGTGATGGATATCCGCACGCCCGAGGATATGGGTTCCGACGACCCCGCCTGCTGGCAGCACGCGCAGTATTTCATCCGGGACGGCGCGCTGCACTGCAAGATCCTGTTCCGCTCGAACGACGCCTGCAAGGCCTCCTATATGAACGCGTTCGCGCTTATTATGCTGCAGAAACGCATCGCGGACACCCTCGGAGTCAGAATGGGAACCTACACGCACCGCGCGAACAGCTTCCACTGCTACGCGCGCGATTTCGACATGCTCGACGGCTATATCAAGCGGATCGAGAACGGAGAGGATCTCGTCTACGACTATGAGGACGACTGGGACGAACTCATGGAAGAGGAGCGTCCGTCCATCGCGAAAATGGTGCGCGAACAGTACGAAAAAGGTTTGAAATAATCATCAGAAAGCCCGCCGATCCTCTGTTGGCGGGCTTTTCGCAATTACGGATCACAACAGGGAGGGAGAACAGAATGAAAACCGTGCTTCTGACGGGAGCGGGCGGCGGAATCGGAAGCGCCGCGGCGAAAGCGCTGATCGCCCGCGGCTTCAGCGTCTGGGGACTCGACCTGAAGGAGCCGGACAGTCTCCCGGAACTCCATTTTATCAAAACCGATCTTACAGATCCCGAAAGCGTCTCGTCGGCGTTCGAGACGCTGCGCGGGCGCGGCATAGCGCTCGACGCGCTCATTCACGCCGCCGGTCTCTATGACCTGGATTCCCTTGTCGAAATGGAAGAGGAGCGGTTCCGCAGAATCTTCGAAATCAATTTCTTCGCGGTCTGCCGCGTCAACCGGGTCTTCCTTCCTTTAATAAAAAAGGGAGGGAGAATCCTGATCACGACGAGCGAGCTCGCCCCGCTCGACCCGCTGCCGTTTACGGGCGTTTACGCCGTGACGAAAGCGGTTCTTGACAAATACGCCTATTCGCTGAGAATGGAGCTGCAGCTTCTCGGGATCTCCGTCGTCGTGCTGCGTCCGGGCGCGGTCGACACCGGGCTTCTCGATGACTCCACCCGCGCGCTCGGGCGGTTCTGTGAGAACACGGAACTGTATCCGGTCAACGCGGGAAAATTCCGCTCGATTGTCGAAAAGGTGGAAGCGAGAAAAATCCCGCCGGAGAAGGCGGCGGAAAAAATCCTCAGGGCGCTTGACGCGAAACGCCCGCGCTTTGTCTATCGGTTCAACCGCAATCCGCTCCTGCTTCTCCTGAACGCGCTTCCGGACCGTCTGCAGTGCGCGGTTATCCGAAAAATCCTCAGAACACCCGGGAAATGAAACGAACGTGATATAATGACCAATCAGTTTTCCATCCGTCCGGCGAAGGCGCCGGACCTGCCTTTGATCCTGGAAATCTACGAACACGCGCGCCGGTTCATGCGCGAGACGGGGAATCCGACCCAGTGGAGCGGCGGCCATCCGGCGCCGCGGCTGCTTCAGAGCGATATCGAAAAAGGAGACCTCTACGTTCTGACCGACGCCGGGGAAATCGCCGGCGTGTTCGCCCTGATTTTCGGAGAGGATCCGACCTACCGGTATATTGAGAACGGAAGCTGGCTCTCCGGCGATCCCTACGCGACGATCCACCGGATCGCGTCGTCGGGAAGAAAGCACGGGATTCTTCAGGCCGCGGCGGGGTTCGCGCTGTCGAAAATCCCGCATCTGAGAATCGATACGCATGAGGACAACGCCGTCATGCAGCATCTCCTTATAAAGCTCGGTTTCTCCCGGCGCGGGATCATCTATCTTGAGAACGGAGACCCGCGCGTCGCGTTTGAGAAACTCGGCGCATAAAGCCTTTTCCGGCGCGAAGCGCCGATATAAAAAAAGAAGACAATCTACGAAAGGACGATTTCTATGCAGGAAAGATACCCTTCGCTTTTTTCGCCGATCAGGATCGGCGGCGTAACACTCAAAAACCGCGTGATCCTCACGGCAATGGGAAACACAGCGCCGTTCTCGCACGACGGCAGCTTCAACCCGAAGATCCGCGACTACTATATGGACCGCGTGCGCGGCGGAGTCGGACTGATTATCCCCGGCGTCACCGGCGTCAAGGGAATCGGCGGATATCTCTATGAGCGTGAGGAAACTTTCCTCGGGCCGATCCGGGAGATGATGGACGAGATCCACGCGGGCGGGACGAAATTCTTCCTGCAGCTCGGCGCGGGTTTCGGACGCGCGCAGCTTGCCGGAATCGGCATGAATATGGACGAGGAGACGAAAAGGCTCCTGATGGTCGCGCCGTCCGACGGCCTGCCGAACGTCTGGGTCCCCGAGATCAAGCACCGCGGCCTGACGCGCGAGGAGATTCACGATCTCGTCGACGCGTTCGGAAAGTCGGCGCTGCTGTGCAAGCGCGCCGGCATCGACGGCGTCGAGATCCACGCGATCCACGAGGGATACCTGCTCGATCAGTTCACGATCTCCAGCACAAACCAAAGAACGGACGAATACGGCGGATCGCTCGAGAACCGTTTCCGCTTCATTACCGAAGTGATCCGCGAAATCAAGAAAACCTGCGGAGAGGATTATCCGGTTCTCGTACGCTACAGCGTCACGAGCAAGATGCGCGGCTTCAACAAGGGCGCGCTGCCCGGAGAGGCGTTCGAGGAGTTCGGACGCTCCCTCGAGGAAAGCCCGGCCGCGGCCAGGCTGCTCGAGAAAGCCGGCGCGGACGGCCTTGACGCGGACAACGGATCCTACGACTCGTGGTGGTGGGCGCATCCGCCGGTTTACATGCCGCTGCACTGCAACTTCCCCGAAGTTTCCTATATCAAGCAGTTTGTCAATATTCCGGTTTTCTGCGCGGGCAGAATGGAAGACCCGGCGTTCGCGGAGCACGCGATCGCGTCGGGCGAGATCGACGGAATCGGCGTCGCGCGGCAGTTCCTCGCCGATCCGATGTGGCTTGAGAAGGCCCGAGAGGGAAGAGAAGAGGAAATCCGTCCCTGCATCGCCTGCCATAACGGCTGCTTCGGCGTCGGGCTGGTCCGCCGTCCGGGAAGCCGCGGCGTTTCGATGGCGCACTGCGCGATCAATCCCGTGACGATGGAGGAGACAAACTGGAAACTGACTCCCGCGAACGGGAAAAAGCGCATCGCCGTTGTCGGCGGCGGAATCGGCGGAATGGAAGCGGCCAGGATCCTCACCATGCGCGGCTATGAAGTGACCCTCTTTGAAAAGACCGGCGAGCTCGGCGGTGTCTTCATCGCCGCGGCCGCGCCGTCGTTCAAGGAGAAGGATAAGATGCTGCTTGACTGGTACCGCCATCAGATGGAACTTCTCAAAGTCGATATCCGCCTCAATACCGAGGCGGACGCCGGGACGCTGCGAGGATTCGACGAGGTGATCGCGGCGACCGGCTCGAAACCGAGAAGGCTGAACCTGGAAGGCCTTGATTCGCCGCGTGTTCTCGAAGCGATCGAATACCTGCGCGGTGAAAAGGGAACGGGTGAGAACGTCGTCATCATCGGCGGAGGGCTGACCGGAGTCGAGATCGCGTACGATCTCGCGCTTTCCGGAAAAAAGCCGACGGTGGTCGAGATGCAGGAGGACATTCTTCAGGTGCCGGGTCTCTGCGCGGCAAACTCGAACATGCTCCGCGAGATTCTGCGGTATTACGAAATCCCGGTTCTGACCTCAGCTATGCTGCTTTCCTGCGCCGAGGGAGAGGGCGGATTCGAAGTCCGCGTGAAAACCCAGGACGGGGAAAAAGCGCTCAGAGCCGACAGCTGCATCCTTTCCGTCGGATACCTGCCGGATCAGACACTTGCCGACGCTCTCGTTTCAGACGGATTCCCGCAGGAGAAGGTTCACCTTCTCGGGGACGCGCACGAGGTCGGAAATCTCATGAGCGTCATCCACGAGGCTTACGAGCTCTGCTACGCGCTGTAAACGGATCCGCTGCGTTTTTACGGAACGCTTCATCATAAA
>ONSY01000128.1 GCA_900320605.1 uncultured Eubacteriales bacterium
CTGTAGCAATCGTTGAGACCGGTATCAATGATGTCCATATTCCGATACGATCCGAACATCATTTCGAAGAGAAAATCGGGATTCAGCTTTTTCAGATCGGTGTCGAGATTATCGCGGTCACGCAGGATCGTAAGCGCCGAAAAGTTATCGGGATCGCTTTCGTAAAGATAAAGATGCCCGGGCTCCTTCCGGTTGGGGCAGAGATCGTCATCTGTCTGCAACAGCGCGGAAACACAGTCATCGACACGTGGGATGACAATGCGGCGTGAAAAAGAGACATGATCCCATGCGCCGCCGCAGAACCCCATTGCGATGAGAACCGTGTCTGTTTCATCAGGAAGAGAATTGATCTGTTCGGATATTTTTTCCTTCATGCGTGACGGATCGACATGATCGTTTCGATCGAGGAAATAAACAGGAAAATGTGTCCCGCATTTTTCCTGAGCGGTCTCGATGAATTCCTTCAGGGAGGAGCAGGCGAGAATAACGGCATTCATTTGTGCAATTCCTTCTGTCGAGTAGCAATTTGAAAAAAACAAGCTGAAAGAGGAGGAGATTCCGATTTCAGCTTGTTTTTATTTCGGGGATATGAGGAGCTCTCAGAGACTGACTTATTCCTGAGTTTCTCCCTTGTCTTCAAGCAGGGTGATCTTAACGGTAACTGTTTCCGGCTGAGAAACATTCTGATAACGGTAAAGAGAAATCTCTATTGTCTCTCCGGGTGTGTGGCGCGCGAGAACGTTTGTGATATCCGTTAGAGAGGTGACCGTTTCTCCGTCGATCGCGGTGATAATATCGCCGATTTTTGCGTCAACGGAAAGGAACGGGCTTCCTTCCGGAAATTCCATAATCTCGAAGCCCTGCGGGATTCCGCCGAGCGTTGCAGCATATGCGGTAACATTGCGTCCGCGAATTCCAAGACGGGCACGACCGACTACATAGCCGTTGGCCATCAGATCATCAATAATAGTCTTCGCTTTGGTGATCGGGATTGCGAAACCCATTCCCTCGTAACCGGAAGCGACAATTTTGGAAGAATTGATTCCGACCACCTGCCCTGCCATGTTGACAAGCGCTCCACCCGAGTTTCCGGGATTGATGGCGGCGTCGGTCTGAATATAGGTCATGCCGCTCGCGCTGTTCGTTCCGACCTTGCGGTTCACTGCCGAGACGATACCGCGCGTCAGGGAACTGGCGAAATCCTGTCCGCCAGGATTGCCGATGGCGAGTACCCAGTCACCGACGGAAAGCGTATCGGAATCTCCGAAAGCGGCCGGCGTGAAGGTATCCGCTGTTCCGACAATTTTCAGAACCGCGAGATCGGTTGTCTTATCAAAACCGACCACGACGGCTTCGTAGCTCTTTTCGTCATTTGTCACGATTTTCACATCAACGCTGCGCCGGTTGAGAACGACGTGAGCATTGGTAACGATGTAGCCGTCGGAAGTAGCGATGATCCCTGATCCCTGGGACTCGCTGTCTGTGTTTTCCTCAACGATGACACCGACAAGGCTGTTCTTTATATCGGCATAGATCTGTTTTGCGCTGAGATCCTCCCCGTCAGGAAGCGGATTGAGTTTGATTCCTTCCGTATTCGGAATTACTTCATATTCGGGTTTGCTTTCTTCAGGTTCGGATACTTCAGAAGGATCCGAAACATCCGGTTCTGTGGGACTTTCTTCCGGTTGGCTCTCTTCCGGGCGGCTTTCATCCGGGTTGCCCGGTATCGGCAGATTCCATTCCGGGATATTCGGAACATAAGGAATGTTTCCCCCGGAGCGGGAATCGCGGATTACATAGCCGACAAAGAAGCCGAGCGAAGCGATTACCAGTGCGATGATAACGGCAAAGACAGCTTTTGTTCCGCCGCGCATTTTTTCTTTCGTTTTTACCGGATACTGCGGAGCAGCGGCCTGTGTACGGGTCTGGACATTCGGCGGATAATAATAGCCCGGAACGGGATTCTGCCCGTAACCGTATGGCACGCTGTTCTGCGGGTACGTTCTTGTATACTGTGGCGGATAGTATCCCTGCTGAGGATAGCCCTGAGGGAATCCCTGCGGGGGATACGGAGCGTTCGGCCGAGGATAAACCGGGTTCTGAGGAGCGACTGGTGCACCGCCGGTCTGGGGGGAACGATATCCCTGCGTCGGGGCGGGAATCCGTGGGCTCTGCCAGCCGTAATCCGCCGGGTTCGGAAAACGCATTGTTTCCGGAGTCGGCGCCGTATTGGTCTGCGCCGAGCTTTCCGCGCCAGGCTGTATTTCTTCCGCGGCAGGAGATACCGCATTCTGTGCTGCTTCTTCCGAAGCTGTATTCGGCGCAGCGGTTACGGCTTCGTTTTCCGGCGTCTGATCTTTTCTCAAATCGTTGAGATCCATATTCAAAACTGCCTTTCTATTCTTTGTAATCTGCATCCTGAATTTTCAGGGAAGTCTGTTCTTTTATCAGTTCACGGTCTTTCTTTTTCGGAAGGGAGAAAGAAAACTCCGTGTATTGTCCTTTTTCGCTGCGTGCGCGGATATCACCGCCGTGAAGCCGGATGATTGTTTTTACAATATACAGACCGAGACCCATCCCGTTTTTATCCTTACTGCGGGATTTGTCAGTTTTATAGAAGCGTTCGAAGATCATGCCGATTTCCTCCGGCTCGATCCCGATTCCGCTGTTGCGGATTGTTGCGCGGGTTTCTTCCGGAAGATCTTCAACAGAGAATTCTATATATCCGCCGTCTTCAGTAAATTTGACGGCGTTTTCGATCAGATTGTAAACGACCTGATGGCAGAGATCCGGATCGCCGTAGGCTTTTGCCTGAGGCAGAGAGTCAAGCCCCCGGATGTCAAGCGACTTCTGATCGATCATTTTTTCAAAAGTCAGAACCGTTGACAGGATCGCTCCGGATAGATCGAATTCACTCGGATTCAGTTTGAGCTCCCCGGCATCGATACGGGAAAGACTGAGCATCGACTGAACGAGGCGGGACAGGCGTTTGACCTCTTCGGAGACAATGCGCAGATATCTGCGCTGTTCGCTCTGAGGAATCGTACCGTCCAGGATGCCGTCGATAAATCCGGCGATCGTTGTCATCGGGGTCTTCAGCTCATGTGAGACATTGGCGATAAAGTTGCGGCGTGTTCCTTCACTGTCGGAAAGCGAGGTCGCCATGTTGTTGAGCGCTTCGGCGAGCTCGCCGATCTCATCGCTGGACTCAACCGGAATCCGTCTCGAGAAGTCCCC
>ONSY01000131.1 GCA_900320605.1 uncultured Eubacteriales bacterium
ACCCGGACGGCGTCCGCGTCTCCCTGACCTGATACCGGCCGAAAACGAGACGGTCAAACCGGAACGTTCCGTCTTCCCCGGTCCTCGAGAGCATCAGCGCGCGCTCTTCGGTAAACTGCGTCTCATCCTGCGGGAAAAGACCGAACACCGCGCCTTCAACGGGTGAGGAATCCCCGTCCGTCTTGAGTCCCTCCACCGAGCCGCGAAGCAGCGTATTGTACACCGGTTCCCCGCCGCCGGGCCGGAGCGTAACGGTATCCCCGGATTCCGGGATTTCGTCAAAGGCGACGGGATACTCGTCAGACGCGGGCAGATAGTGCGTATCGGTACCGGTTTCCCTGACATAAAGTTTCGCGCCGAAGGGAGGATCGCATTCAAACACGGCCTCCCCCTTCTCATTGCAGAACGTCTCGCCGAGCAGCGCGTTTTCCGGGATCACGCTCCCGTCCGCCGCGCGCAGCTCCTCTTTCGCGTACAGACCGAACCGCACCTGTGTCACTTCTCCGTGTTCCCCGACCCCGAAAAGCGCGTCGCGCTCCATTTTCTTGAGCACGCGGACACGGGCCCGGATCCGACTGTCGCGAAGGGAGAGCGCGGTCTCGGAAACGTCGATTTCCTGGAAGGAAAGTTCCGCGTCCACCGGCTCCGCAAGGAGCGTCATGCCGTAAGGAGCCTTCGTTTCCCGGATTTCATAGCATCCGAGATACAGTTCCCCGCTCCGCGCGGTCCCGTCCTTCCCGGTCGTCACGGTTTCCAGCACAGTCCCGGCCTTCGCCCGTACCGTGCCGTCCGGCGTCACGATATCCTCTTTCGCCGAAATCTCGAACACGGCGCCGGGAAGACCGGTTTCCTCATAGACGGGAAGATACCGTTCCCCGTCCCTGCGCACGCTCGCGAAAACCTCCCCGGTTTTCAGAATCGAAATCCGGCCTTTCTGCGCCTGATTGCCGATCTTCACCGTTACAAGCCGGATGCCTGTGCCCGTTTCGGACAGGTCCTCCGTGATGTCAAAGAAAACCGGTTCCCCGCAAGGGACGTACCCGTACGGCGCCTTCACTTCCCTGAGGGAATATCCCTTTCCGTACGGGAGTTTTTCCGGTGTGACCAGCGTCCCGTCTGAAGACGTATAGAAAACGTCAAGCACCGCGTTCTGAGGATAGGGACATTTCATGGAGACGGGATTTCCCTCGGGATCGAAGATGGAAAAGCCGGCGCCGGCGTACGGGATCGCGTTTCCCGTTTCCAGATCGAACTTCTCAACCTTCAGATAGCTTTCGAACACGGCGTTGTTCAGAAGGAACCGGTAAATCTTCCCGTCCTCATCGAGAAAGACGTCAAAGTCTTCCGTCATCTCCCGTCCGTCCCAACCGGAAATCTGATGAACCGTGTATACACCGTACGGAAGATCCCGGCTCTCGGCGTAACCGTTTCCGTCGCAGACAAGCAGATCGCGTTCGGATTCCTTCGCCGCGTCATAGCCGCCCGCGCTTTTCAGATATACTTCGAAACAAGCGCCTTCCTCCGGAGTCTCAATCCCGGTCGATCCGCTGTCGCAGTGCTTGAGAACCGAGATCCTGCCCCGGATCACCTGATCCGTGACGCCGAGAGACAGCTCGTTATGCTCCGCCGTACAGAGTCCCGGCCGCGCCGCGACCGGCCAGACGGAGGAATCGGGCAGATATCCCTTCGGCGGAGTGATCTCCCGGACGGTCCAGTCATCCGCGCAGACAAAGTAATCCGACAGGAACTCCCCGTTCTCATCCGTCACATATGAGGCGGTGAGCGTCTCGCCCCGATACAGTCCGTATACTGCGCCGGAAAGATCCGCGTCACCCTGCGCCTGCCCGGTTTCGGCGTCCGTTTTGCGCAGCGCGACCCGGAACTTCCTGAGAACGTTCTCCATCTGTTCCCGAGTCTCGCGGTTCCACTCAACCGCGGTCTCAATCGTCTCCGGCACGACATACCGGAGATCGGATTCCGTTTCCTCAAGGATATATCCGGACCCGGGCAGGACGCCCTCAAACACGGCGACACCGTTTTCGTCCGTCTGCGCGGTCATATCGACGCTCAGCCCGCAGTCCGAGGTTCCGTACAGACGAAACCGCACGCCCTTTACGAAACCGTCCTCGGACGTTTTCGTGACGCTGAGCGAGCCTCGTTTCAGAACGTTCTCAAAATTCACGGAGACCGTTTTCCCGTACTCCACCGTCACGGTCCTGATTTCCTGAGGCTCGTACCGTTCGGGGACGTCTTCCGTCACGGTATAGACCCCGGGCAGCAGATTTTCGATGAAAATCACGCCGCCACTGCCGGTTGTCACCGTCCTGGTTTCTCCGTTTCCGGACACGGTAAAGGACAGTCCGGCGGCCCTGCCGTCCTCGGATGTCTTGACGATTTTCAGGTTTCCGCGGCGCAGGACGTTCGCGAAGCTCACGGACGCCGTTTTTCCGTACTCCACCGTCACGGTCCGGGGATCCTGAGGCTCGTACCGGTCGGGCGTGTCCTCCGAGACAGTATAGACCCCGGGCAGCAGATTTTCGATGAGAATCGCGCCGTCGCCGCCGGTTTTCACCGTCCTTGTCTCCCCGCCGCCGGCAACGGTGAAGGAAATCCCGGAGATATTCCCGTCTTCCGACGTCTTGACGATTCTGAGATTTCCCCGCCGAAGACGGTTCTCAAACGTCACCTGCGCCGTCTCTCCGGTCCGGACGGTGACGGTCTTCGTCTCCTGCGGAAGATAACGGTCCGGCGTGTTCTCGGTCACGGTATATGTTCCGGGTCTGAGGTTTTCGAGAACGGTTTCCCCGTCCGGGCCGGTTGTCACGGCACGCTCCTCCCCGTTTCCGGATACGGTGAAGGAGATCCCGGAAATCGCGCCGTCCTCCGACGTCTTGACAATCCTGAGCGACCCGGAATTCTCGGTTTCCGCGTACAGAAACGCCTGCACCGGATCGGAAAGCGACACGGAGTACGTCACGACGTCCTGAATGCCGCCGTCCGGTCCGATCTCCTGATCCGTCCAGACCAGAAGGCCGGCCCTCGTCTGGCTTTTCCGCGCCGTCACGAGCACAGGCGCGTCAACGGGAGAATCCGAGGAGACGGCGAGTTCATTCCCGTTTACCGAAAACGCGAGAGAGGCGCAGTCCGATGAGAACGAACAGTTCGCAAGGACGTGATTTTCGTCGGTCAGCACCGCGCTGTACCGGCTTCCGTCCCACACAAGGCGAACAGTCTGCGCGAGATCGGCGCTTCTCGACATGAAACCCGGAACGACGGTATGCGTCTGAACGCTTGCCGCCATGCTGTCGTAATACGCGAGGAATTTCCCGTACATCGGGTTTCCCGGCGCGATCACCGTTCTGACCGCGTCGCAGGGACCGGGATCGACGTGGTTGAAATGCGCGTCGCGCTCCCCGACGATTGTTTCCCATACGAGCACCTGCGTCGCCATGATGTGCGCGAGCCGGTCCGCGTCGGCGTCATTCTGGGACCGCCAGGAGGCTGAAATATTCCCGTTGTAGCCGTACTGCAGAACGCGCCCGAGCAGGATCTTGATGATCTGCGGGCTGATCGTGCTGTTGTACTGCGAGGGATAGTTGTCCCAGAAATCCTCGCCGAGACCGGTATACGTGTCCCCCGTGTAGCGTGAGACGCCCGGCTCGATGCAGTAGCAGACCTGGCCGTCGAAACTGCCCTGCGAGTATACGTTGTACGTAAGACAGCTGTCCATCTTCCAGCCGTTGAGAAATGTTTTCGCGTGGGTGCCCCAGAGTTCCTCGCTGTATCCGCCGTTCGCATCGCCCTCTCTCGGGAAGCCGATCATGACCGAGTCGGACGTCTGCGCCGCGTCCGCGGCAAAGCCGAAAAACAGCGCCGACAGCAGGCAGACCGCCAGAAGCGCAAACGCGCGGATTCCTTTTCCCAAATGTTTCTCCATTGACCCTCCTTAATACAGAAAAAGAGCCTCCCGATTGGGAAGCTCCCGTACAATGACTTTGTTTTTTACGCGTATCCGAGATAGATGAGATATTCGCCGTCCCCCAGATCCTCGGACCAGATCCAGAGCCGCGTAAAGCCGTCCGCCTGATAGAGTTCGAGCGCCGCGTCGATATCCCTCTCAAGGCAGGTGCACCTTCGGTTCGCGCGGATCGGATTGTCCCAGCAGAAGGACGCTTCCGGGCTCAGTTCAAAGCCCATCGCGAACGCCGCACTTTCCGCGTAGGCGACCCAGTCCTGCACGCAGAACCGCGGTTCGGTCTCTTCCGGGATTTCCCCGGGCTCTTCCTCCGATTGTTCCGGCTCCGCTTCGTCCTGCCGCGGCACTTCTTCC
>ONSY01000132.1 GCA_900320605.1 uncultured Eubacteriales bacterium
CGCACCAGTTCAAACGGCAGATCTCCCACCTTTTCGAAATTGCCGTAGTCGTGCAGTTCAACGGTCAGCACTCCGTTTTCACTGAGCCGATCGCAGAACGCTTCGGCGGAAGGATTATCCTCGAAATCCGCGTAGAAACGTACGCCGTTTGCCTCGATTACAAGCGTCGGAACGGTTTCCGTCTCCGCGTCGAGATCATAATAACCGACCTGCGTCAGCGTGACATTTCCGTCCTGATCAATGGTCACCCGATAGACTGTATCGAAATTCCCCGCGATCGGAGAACGAGCATGAACGATTGCGGTCGTTTCTCCTGCTTTCAGTCCCGTAAAGGTGATGATTTCCTCAAAGGCAGCGCCGTCAATCACTTCATCCTGATTTGTGCCGTAATCCTTCTGCAGAAGAACAGAAACCATTTCTGCGTCTTCGACCTCTACGGTGAATTCCGGACCGCCGCCGTCAAAGGAAGGAAACGATATCACCGCTGGAATTCCCTGTTTCGTACCATCCGCCTCCCCTTTTTCGATTTCTCCGTCCCAGGTAAGAATACCGCCGAATTCATAAACGTTTGTATAACCCAGATCAAACAGTTTCTGGGCCGCCTGCTTGCTGCGGTTGCCGCTTCTGCAGTAGATCAGGATGATCTGATCCGGATCCGGCAGCTCTGCCGGACGCTCCGCGCCGATTTCCTCATTCGGAAGCAGCACCGCCCCGGGAAGATGGCCCTGTTCGTATTCGTCCCGGCGCCTTACATCCAGTATGATGTGCCCGTCGTCCTTCGCCATCATCTGTTTAGCCTCTTCCTGCGTAATCTGTGTGTAGCTTCTTTCCATATCCGGTCCGTCAAGGATCTGGCCGCATCCGGAAAAAGCAAGCAGCACAAGGGTCAGAAACAGCGCAATTCCACGTCTCATGATTCCCGGTCTCCTTCCTCCCGAATTCTCCGTTATCATATAGTTTTATCTTATCGGAAAACAATCTCACTTTCAACCTTTTTCCGGAAATATGGAAGAATCGGCAAATATTTTTCCTGCGGATCTATTCGGGATATTCTTTCTGCAGCAATATGCTATAATGATTGTAAACAGGGAACATACCACACCAGCTGCCACCGGTTTCCCGCTCCGCAGGAACAAAGCATGACAGCTCTGACTCAGGGAGGAAAACGCCATGAAAAGAAGCCTTCTAAATATGAAAGCATATTTCAGAAAAGAACTGCGTGAAATACGTGCCGTGAACTTTATCTTCCTTACGCTTGCCGGAATGATCAATGCGATCGGCGTAACGGTTTTTCTCTTCCCGGTAAAACTATATGACAGCGGTATCTCGGGATCCTCAATGCTTCTCGATCAGGTCACACCCGACCGGTTTACTCTGTCTCTCTTTCTGATTCTTCTGAATGTTCCGATTTTTCTCTTTGGCCTGAAACGCCAGGGCGCACTCTTTACCGTTTATTCCGTTTATACTGTCGGAATCTATTCGCTGGTAGCGTTTCTGATTATGGATGTCCTGCCGATCGATGTCTCCTTTGTATCTCCGCTCGCGGGACGCGACCTGCTGCTCTGCGCGATTTTCGGCGGAGTGATTTCCGGAACCGGCAGCGGTCTTACCATACGGTTCGGCGGTGCTATTGACGGAATTGATGTACTCTCAGTAATATTCGCGAAAAAGCTCTCCCTCTCGCTCGGCACATTCGTCATGGTTTTCAATACCCTTCTCTATATCGTCTGCGGAATCGTTATCGAAAGCTGGATCCTCCCTCTCTATTCGATCGTCACATATTTCGTGGGTTCCAAAACTGTTGATTTTATCGTAGAAGGTTTTGACCGCTCCAAATGCGCCATGATCGTCACAACGAAGGCGGATGAGATTTCCGGCGTGCTTTCTGAAAATTTCCAGGCAAGCGGAACCATCGTCAGCGCAACCGGCGGTTATTCGAAAGGAAACAAGGAGATTCTGTACTTTATCGTGAACCATTTTCAGATCAACCGCCTGAGGAAAATCGTACTGAGCATCGACGAAAACGCCTTTATCTCACTTTCAGACGTCTCGGACATTTTCAAAAAACGCGTCGGCTGATCATATTCCCTGAAATCTCCATATACTGAGAAGAAGCAGCGGATTTCCGCTGCTTCTTCTGTAAACAGTCCGTTATCTTTCAGCCGAACAGTTCTGCGTATTTTTTCCGCGAGTACTCATACATTTCGTCTGAAAACGCCGGAGTCAGAGCGAACGAGCCGTAATGGCTCAAAATTGCGGGTTTTCCCGGGACCGAGAAGTCATCCACAAATTTACGTGCGATTCTCCGCTGCTCTTCCTCAGAGGTTGTCTCCGGATCGAATTTGTCAGGCCATACCGCGAAAATCATTTTATCGCCGTAGCGATCATAAAGATCCTTGACGTTGTTCATATTCTGCGGCGCCCACATATCGAATCCTCCGTCGATGAAACACTGAACACGGGTCTCGTTATGGCCGCAGGAATGGAGCGTTGCCTTTCTTCCCCAGGAATGGATATGATCCGTCAGTTTCTTCATAAAAGGCACAAAGAGATCATAGGCGACTTCCTCGGAGAAAAACGGCGCTGCCTGGGAACCCCAGTCATCGTGCACGTTGATGAAATCCATCAGCGGATAGAGCTCACACAGCTTGTCAACGACTTTGCAGGCGAGATCGGTTGTCGCCTCAAACAGTTCCTTGATCGCGTCCTGCTGCTCTTCATCGATCAGAGCAACTGCCGCCTCCATGAAATCCATAAAGGAAATCAGGCGTTCAAACCAGTACCCGTTCACCAGCGACATTTCGTGAGAGAAACGGGGATCGAGCTGAACCTCTTTCGCTTCTTCCTCCCATCCCCAGCCGGAAATATCCGGAATTTTGATTTTTTCCTTCCAGTTGTTGACGTCGTCGAGCAGCGGTGTTCCCGGACGGACGATGGATCCGCCGGCGGACTCCACGAATTCCCACTCGATCCCGAAAACATCCGTGACATCGGCGCGCAGCCCGCGGCCGAGGTGCGTACTGTATATTTTCGAGCCGAGCATGCGCGTCTCGCTGAAATACGGCATCCAGAAGGGCTTTTTATCATAATACAGCGCGATCATGTTCTCGCGCGGTGTAACAGGTGTATTGCGGATCGGAAAACCGGGACGGCTGCCGAATCCGGGTGTTGTCGCAATTACTTCCAATTCTGTTTTGGTAAATGGAATTTTTCGGAACATCGGTTGTCCTCCTTTATCTGTATCAAAGAACAGGCTGATGATAAAAAGAAAGCTGCGCCTTGGAAGGGTACAGCTTTCTATTCGTTCATTCGGTTATTCCGCGCTGCCGCATTTCGCGATGCGGGAGAATTCATACAGAGACTCTCTCACGCCCGGTGCGAACATAGCAGAACCGTATCCGCCGTAAATACGGTACGGATTGAAGAAGTCAACGAATTCCTTGCAGGCTTCACGGACTTCTTCGACAGTGGAATCGTTGGTAAGAGTTGTCGGATAAGCTCCGAAGATCATCTTGTCGCCGTATTTCTCGACAAGCATTCTCTTGTCGTTCATCGGCTGACCGTTCCACATATCAACACCGGCCTCAATCATCGCGGGAACCAGCATCTCATTCTTACCGCAGGAATGCAGCTCAAAGATAATGCCGAGCTCGTGCGTCGCGTCAACGATTCTCTTCAGATACGGAACCAGCATTTCCTCAACCGTATCGAGAGAGAAGAACGGCGCGCGCTGTGAACCCCAGTCATCGTGGAAGGTAAGGATGTCGATGTTGTAGTATTCCTTATACTTGCGGATGATCTTGGGATAGAAATCCGCGAGCTTGTCAAAGAGACGGTGAACCGCTTCCTGCTCATCCTCGTCGATCATGGCGACAAGTGCCTCGTCCATTTCGCAGAACGAGATCAGACGCTCAAAGAGGCCGTTGAGAATGGTCGCGCCGAAAAGCAGATCCTTCTGCTCGATCAGCACCTTGTTTTTCTCCGCGCTGCCAGCCCAGTCCCAGGAATCGGGATCCGGGAACTCAATGTAGTTTTCCCATTCGGTGATATCCGGAACCTTCGGATTTCCGGGACGGACCATCGAACCGTTAACCTGGGGAACCCATTCCCATTCGATACCGAACATATCGGGGCCGCCGCCGTCCTTGTTGGGATCGAAACCGGTTGCGTCATGCACAAAGCCGCGGGCGATATTGTCTTTGACAACCGCCGGGGTAACGCTGAGAACGTCTCTCTGCTGCGGCATCCAGAGAGGTTCTTCGCCGCGAAGGAACATCAGGAAGTTCTCACGCGGAGTAATCGGAGTGTTGAGCAGCGGGAACGAGCCTCTGCCCAGATTCACGGTCTGGCCTACGATTTCAAGTTCTTCCTTGCGGAAAGGGATTCTGTCCATACATTTGCCTCCTGTTTTTCTTGATATGCGCCGCACCGGCGCAAAGGAGAATCAGCCGACTACAAACGCCTTTGCGACGCTCGCAGCGGTTGCGGCGTCTGCCGTATAGGCATCCGCGCCGATTTCATCAGCAAACTCCTGGGTAATCGGAGCTCCGCCGACCATGACTTTGTAGTTCGCTCTTTCGGGAGCTGCGTTGAGTGCCTCAACGGTTGCTTTCATCGCGGGCATGGTGGTCGTCAGAAGCGCGGAAACGCCGACGATCTTGACTGCCGGATCAGCAGCGGCTTCCACAAACTTTTCCGCCGGGACGTCGACGCCGAGATCCTGGACTTCAAAGCCGGCGCTTTCGATCATCAGGCAGACGAGGTTTTTGCCGATATCGTGCAGGTCGCCCTGAACCGTACCGATGACAGCCTTGCCGATGGAAACATTGTTTTCGCTACCGAGAGCGGGCTTGAGAACTTCAACGCCCTTCTTCATTGCGCGGGCCGCGACGAGCATTTCCGGAACAAAGATCTCGTTGTTCTTGAATTTCTCGCCGACAACGCTCATTGCGTCGATCATGCCTTTATTGAGAATCTCAACGGGATCGATGCCCTCATCGAGCGCTTCTTGAACAAGACCGGGAACCAGTTTCGCTTTGCCGCGTTCAACGGCCGATGCGATTTCTTCAAGTTTAGACATAGTTTTTCCTCCAATTAATCATTCTGGGTTGGTTGATTCATTCATCTATTCTGACGAACCGAGTCAGGCGGTTACGCCTTGGGCAGCGGTCCGATTCGTCCTTCACGGAAGGCGCCGATGTATTCCATGCAGTAGTCGTCGAGGCCCATGCAGGCTTCCGCCGCATAGATCGCGCCGCGCATACCGCGGTTCAGCGGATCGAGGATTCCGGCGTCCATGCCCGCCGCGATCGCGAGGGTGACGAACGTCTGGTTAATGAGGGCTCTCGCGGGGAGATTGAAGGAAATGTTGCTGATCGCGCCGACGATATGAACATCTTCGTCAATTTCACGGATTCCCTTGATCGTGTCGATGACGGTTGCGATACCGTCTTCCGAGGTGCACAGCATCTCTACGAGCGGGTCGATGAAAAGGCGGCTGTGCGCAATGCCGTACTTGTCCGCTTCGGCTAAGATACGCTTGAATACCTCGATACGTTCCTCAGCTGTAGCCGGAATGCCCTTTTCGTCGGAGCAGAGCGCTACGCATTTCCAGCGGGTGTTCGCAATCGCGGGGAATACTTTGGCGATTTTGTCTCCCTCCATCGAAACGGAATTGATCAGACCGGGCTTTTTGACATACTGCATCGTCTTGACGATTGTATCGGGGCTCGGAGAATCGAGGCAGATCGGAATATCCGATTCTTCCTGAACGAGTTCGAGCATCCATTTGAGGGTCTCCTCCTCCACGTCCTCCGGTACCGAAGCGCAGACGTCCAGGTAATCACATTCAGCTTCGTCCTGCTGGACAGCAAGCCTGCGAAGCTTCGCTTCGTCTCTCTCTGTGATTGCTTTGCCAACTGAGGGAATGGAACCGTTGATTTTTTCGCCAATGATAATCATACGTGTTTCTCCTTTCGATTTATACCAATAAACAGCACCCTACGAATGCTATTGTATTCTCTCCGTAATAATACGGAAC
>ONSY01000226.1 GCA_900320605.1 uncultured Eubacteriales bacterium
ACAGAGACTCCGAAGGGAGGAACGATGGAAAGCGCCAATGTTACGCTGCGGCGTGAGCTCGATCTTTACGCGAACGTGCGGCCGGTCCGAATCGAGGAAGAAGGAATCGACTGGATTTTCTTCCGCGAAAACACAGAGGGCGAATACACGCTCGGCAGCCGCGGCGTAGAAATTCCCGGACTTCTCGCAATGGATTTCAAGGTCATCACCGATGCCGGAACACGCCGGATCGCAAAGGCTGCTTTCGAATATGCGAAAGGAAATGGCAAAAAAAGTGTTTCTATCGTAACGAAGGCGAACATCATGAAGAAAACGGACGGAAAATTTTCCGAGATCTGTCATGAGGTCGCGAAGGATTATCCTGAAATTGATGCCGAGGACTGGTATATCGACATCATGACGGCGAACCTCGTAAATCCCGCGATCCGCAGCCGTTTTGAGGTCTTTGTTCTGCCGAATCTGTACGGCGATATCATTACCGACGAAGCCGCCCAGCTTCAGGGCGGCGTCGGTACGGCAGGCTCCGCAAATATCGGCACCAGATACGCGATGTTCGAAGCGATCCATGGCACGGCGCCGAGAATGATCGAGGAGGGTCTCGGAGAATACGCAAATCCCTCCAGTATTTTCAACGCGTGCGAGATGCTTCTGAGACACATCGGGGAAACCCGGAAAGCCGACCTTCTTCGCTCGGCTATGGAAACCTGCACGGTCACTGAAAAGGCTGTTTCTGTAACCGGTGGCAGGAACGGAGCAACGACAAAAGAATTTGCCGACTATGTGCTCTCAAAACTCTGATGATTTCCTTCTAATTCTGCTTGACAACTGAAAGAAGGAGAATTATAATACACTCAAGATCACAAATCGGGGTGCTGGCATAAGCCGGCTGAGACGAAGATGTTTCTTCGAACCTTTGACCTGATCCGGATAATGCCGGCGTAGGTAGATAATAAAGGTCTTCTCCTTTGCTTGAAAGCCCCGCGGGTATCTTCGCGGGGCTTATCTTTTTTACGCTGAGTATCAAAAAAGAAAGAGATGGAAAACATGAAATCAAACGAACAGAACAGATCTCTCGTACTGCGTCTGACAGAAAGCGCGCTGATGATCGCCTTCGCAACACTTCTGAGCATGATGAAATTCTTCGAGATGCCCCAGGGCGGTACGGTAACGCCGTTTTCGATGCTTCCTCTTTGCATCATCGCCTACCGTTACCGTACGAGATGGGGACTGGTCGCAGGATCCGCCTTCGGTCTGCTGCAGATGATTCTCGGAATGAAGAATCTGTCTTACGCTTCTTCCATTCTGGCGCTTGTCTGCATCATTCTCTTTGACTATCTCATCGCGTTCGGTGTGCTGGGTCTCGGAGGACTGTTCCGCGGAAAACTCGGAAACAACCAGGCAATCGAGCTTTCTCTCGGCGTTCTCCTCGTATGCATTCTGCGGTTTGCATGCCACTTCATTTCCGGATGGGCAGTCTGGGGCGTCTGGGCGCCGGAAGGCACACCCGCCTGGCTGTACTCACTCGGATACAATGCCTCATATATGATTCCGGAAACAGTGATCACGATGATCATGGCTGTCCTTCTCTCCGCGTTCCTGAATTTCCAGAATGACAATATCGGGATTCGCCGCCATAAGGAGGAGGAAGAGTTCTCTGTCGGCGGATTCCTGCTTAAAATGCTTGGCGTACTGACCGCGCTGACCGGAATTCTCTATCTGGTCACCAGTTTCGTCTACAAAATCAGCAACGCGGAATATGAACTTCCCCCGCAGGTTCTCCTCATTCTGATTCCGGTCTGCTGCCTTGCGGCAGGTGTCGTGCTCTATATACTCGGCATAAAAGTCTCAAGGAAGAAAAAAGCTTCCAAAGAGGAAGAAATTACAGAATAAAATCAAAAATTCGGCCGCTTTCTCTTGCGAAAACGGCCGATATCTTTTATAATAGAAAAGGTGTGTCAACGAATTATTCAGCACTAAATTTCGAAAGGAGTATTCTATATGAAGTATTCAGCAGAAGTTGAAAAGATGTGTCCTTTAGCCAAAGGCGCATATCATGGCCCCGCCCCCATTCCCCAGGAAGGAAAGTGGACGCAGGCCATGGAAATCAAAGACATTTCCGGTCTGACCCACGGCATCGGCTGGTGCGCCCCGCAGCAGGGCACCTGCAAGCTGACGCTCAACGTTAAGAACGGCATCATTGAGGAAGCCCTCGTTGAAACGATTGGTTGCTCCGGCATGACCCACTCCGCGGCAATGGCTTCCGAAATTCTGATCGGAAAAACAATCCTTGAAGCGCTCAATACCGACCTTGTCTGCGACGCGATCAACACCGCGATGAGAGAGCTCTTCCTCCAGATCGTTTACGGCCGTACCCAGACCGCGTTCTCCGAAGACGGCCTGCCGATCGGCGCCGGCCTCGAAGACCTCGGCAAGGGACTTCGTTCGCAGGTCGGTACTACCTACGCAACGAAAGTGAAAGGGCCGCGTTATCTCGAACTCGCGGAAGGCTACATCACGAAGCTCGCTGTCGATGAGAACGGCGAGATCATCGGATACAAATTTGTAAACCTCGGCAGAATGATGGAAATGATTAAAAACGGCACCGACGCCAATGAAGCGCTCAAAAAGGCAAGCGGACAGTATGGCCGCGTAGACGATGCCGCGAAACTCATTGATCCGAGAGAGGAATAAGAGGGAGGTTAAGAGAATGGCTTTATTTGAGAGTTATGAGAGAAGAATTGACCAGATCAACGCCGAACTCGCTAAGCACGGCATCGCTTCAATTGAGGAAGCGAAACAGATCTGCGACGAATACGGCGTAGACGCTTACAATATTGTTAAAGGCGTACAGCCGATCTGCTTCGAGAACGCATGCTGGGCATATACGGTCGGCTGCGCGATCGCGCTCAAGGAAAAAGTGAAAAATGCTGCGGAAGCGAGCGAAAAGATCGGTCTCGGTCTTCAGTCCTTCTGCATCCCCGGTTCCGTAGCGGACGACCGCAAGGTCGGTCTCGGTCACGGCAATCTCGGCGCAATGCTCCTTCGTGAAGAGACGAAATGTTTCGCATTCCTCGCCGGCCACGAATCTTTCGCAGCTGCGGAAGGTGCGATCGGTCTTGCGAGAAGCGCCAACAAAGCCCGCAAAGAGCCCCTGCGTGTTATCCTCAACGGCCTCGGCAAAGACGCTGCACAGATCATCTCCAGAATCAACGGCTTCACGTATGTTCAGACGAAGTTTGATTACTATACGGGCAAGCTCGAAATCGTGAAAGAGACCGCTTATTCGAAGGGCGAGCGTGCGGCAGTTCGCTGCTACGGTGCGGACGACGTTCGTGAAGGCGTTGCGATCATGCATCACGAAGGCGTTGACGTTTCCATCACCGGAAACTCCACCAACCCCACAAGATTCCAGCACCCCGTTGCCGGCACCTACAAAAAAGAGTGTGTCGAGCAGGGTAAGAAATACTTCTCCGTTGCTTCCGGTGGCGGCACGGGCAGAACGCTCCATCCCGATAACATGGCAGCCGGCCCCGCTTCCTACGGTATGACCGATACCATGGGCCGCATGCATTCCGACGCGCAGTTCGCAGGTTCCTCCTCCGTTCCGGCGCACGTTGAAATGATGGGGCTGATCGGCATGGGCAACAACCCGATGGTCGGCGCTACGGTAGCCTGCGCGGTTGCGGTAGAAGAAGCCCTCAAAGCGAAAGCGTAAAATACTCCTTTTATAAAGAAAAGCTTCCGGTGAAAACCGGAAGCTTTTTTGTTTTGCGTGTACAGCGTTTCTTTCAAAAGACGAATGGCATCATAACCGCCGCATTCAACGTACCGGCGATAAACGTTCAGAACATCAAACGGTTTTTCGCAAATACGAAGGGGCTGCCGGTAGCGGCAGCCCCTTCACAAAATCGATTCGTACTTTTCAAACCGTTGCCTGTGTGATTTGATTATTTTCGCCAGGCTTTGTCGGCAGCCTTGTTGAGCAGAAGCTGTACGGCGGGCAGCTCGGGAGTCTTATCCATATAACACGTATCACGGAAATTCATGGAGTAAGGAGCATCGAGCGTGAACGCATCCCAATGCGGCATCTCGGTGCCATCGGCGTCGAGGCCGTTCGGATCGCCGGTTTTCGCAAAGTTCGTCCAGTAGTTGCACATCTGGCGGGCGAGATCGTAGTGTTTGCCTACGAACGGACGCCAGCACTTCGCGAGCGTTTCAAATACAAACCACAGGTCGCTCGAATGGAACGCGCCGGGATTATCCCAGCCGGGGATCTCAGGCCCGAAGGAATAGAAGTATTCCTTGAGGCCGCCTTCGGCAGCGCGCATATGCATCAGTTCCACGCTAAAGCGCTGGCCGTTGATGGAAAGCGCCGCTTTGAGCGCGTCGAGATCGGCGTTATCGTAATCGGCCGCTTTGAGCACTTCTTTCGCGCCTTCTTCGCCCGCGAGCGCCACAATCTGATCGCGGATCTGCTCTTTCGACTGGCAGCGCGCGAACATATCGCCCATATCGCCTGTGGTATGGCCTGCCATCAGCGGAACGGGCAGACGCTTGTTCTGCTTTAAGAGCTCCGTGGGGTTATCCGGGAGGAAGACGCCGTCTACCACCGCGCCCCAGCGCCAGCGCGGAAGTCCCTTCTCCTGCCCGATCGCCTGGAACTCGTACATTTTCTTCATCAGCTCAAAGGAATCGATTGCCTTCGCTTCAGCAAGGGATTTCACGCCGAGGAAATTGAAAAACTCAATACCGACTTTTTCCGCATCCGCGAGGGTGGGATAATTCATCGAAAGGCTGATTCCGCTGCCGCTCATCGAGATCGCTTTCTTGATATGATCGGTATCGTTGAGCGGAGAAAGCAGCTGGAAGAGCGTGCTTCTGCCGCCGGCGGACTGGCCGAAAATCGTGATATTATCGGGATCGCCACCGAAATTCGCGATATTGCGCTTGACCCAGAGAACACCGTAGCGCTGATCATAGGAGCCGAAGTTCGTATAGCACTTGTCTTCGGCGGTTTCCGTGATCCACGGATGCGCCATAAAGCCGAACATATTCACGCGGTAGTTCACCGAAACGAGAACAACACCGCGGCGCGCGATGCGCTCGCCGTCGAATTCCATTTCGGAGGGATGGCCTTCGTTGAGGCCGCCGCCGTAGAACCATACCATAACGGGCAGGCGTTCATCGGCCGACTTCGCGGGGGTCCAAATATTGAGTTGGAGGCAGTCTTCGCTCGTGGGGAGCTCGTAATCGACGTTCCATTCGCGGGTGTAAATGTTGTCGGGAGCATCGAGGCCGGGCATTTTCTGCATGGCGATCGGTCCGAAGGTATAGCAATCGCGGATGCCTTCCCAATCCTTTGCGGGACGCGGGCCTTTCCAGCGCAATTCGCCAACCGGCGGCGCTGCGAACGGGATGCCCTTAAAGGCGGTAATGCGCGGATCGGCTGCCGGGATACCGCGAACCATTCCGTTTTCGGTTTTTGTAACTCTTAACATGGGTGTCCTCCTTTTTATTCAGTACATTTATCCACGAACAGCTTCATCACGCTGCCGGGAAGATCGAGCTTGGGCTGGGCGGTATCTCCGAACCAGATCGAATTCGGCTCGGCGTGCGTAAAGGGCTTCCAGAGCGGCAGATCGGATCCGTCGGCGTCTTTGCCGTTCGGATCGCCCGACCGCATGAAATTCGCCCAGTAGTTGCACATCTGGCGCGCCAGGTCGTAATGCTTGCCTTTGTAGGGGCGCCAGCACTTCGCGAGCGTTTCAAAGAAGAACCAGAGATCGCAGGAATGGAAGGTCCCGGGGTGATCCCAGCCGGGGATTTCGGGATCAAAGACGTAGTAGTAAAGCGGGGCGGTAATCCCGTGTTCCGCGTCTTTTTTCGCGATGGAGCGGAACGCAATATCGATCCGGCTCTGCAGCGAGCCTTCCTGCGCCGCCTTTACATCGCCGTTAAAGAGCGCGAGGTATTCCTCGGCTTTATCTTTAAGGCAGCGGCGAATGACTTCTTCGATCTCCTCGGGCGTTTCGCCGGGGAACTGATCCTTGAACTCATCGCTCGTTCTGCCGACCATCAGCGGGATCCGCATGCGCTTGCCCTGCATCACGTTGTCGAGGTAATTGCCGACCTGGAATTTCCCATCGTCCACCGTACCCCAGAATCCGCCGTACTCGGCGTATTTATCGCGGATATAGAACGCGTCGAGCTTGCGTGCTTCGGCGAGGGAATGAACGCCCATAAACTCGAAGAATTTCACGCCCTCCTGCTCAATCTGCTCATAGGTTCGCTGCGGGAATACGTTTCCATAGAGCGTGGTATAAAGGCCGCTCATGATGATCGCCTTCTGGAAAAGGCCCTCGTTCTGCGGCGAGGTCAGCTGCGCCCATACGCTCATGCCACCGGCGGACTGGCCGCCGATCGTGATATTTGCCGGGTCGCCGCCGAAAGCAGCGATATTGCGCTTGACCCAGCGCGTACCGGCCTGCTGATCGAGATGGCCGAAATTCGCCGGAGCATCGGGCGCTTCGGCGCGGATTTCGGGGTGCGTCAGGAAGCCGAAGACGTTGAGGCGGTAGTTCACCGTGACCACAACGATTCCCCGGCGCGCGAGACGTTCGCCGTCGAATTCCATTTCCGACGGGTTGCCTTCGATCAGCGCGCCGCCGAAATACCAGACGTAAACCGGCAGCTTCTCGTCTTCCCGCTTTGCGGGCGTCCAGACGTTGAGATAGAGGCAATCCTCGCTCATGGGGATCTCGGGATCGACGTTCCATTCGCGGGTGTAGATATTATCCGGATCGAGGCCGGGCGTTTTCTGCATGGCGATCGGGGCGAAGGCGTAGCATTTGCGTACGCCCTCCCAATCTGCGGCCTTCTGCGGCGCGCGCCAGCGGTTTTCCCCCACCGGCGGCGCTGCAAACGGGATTCCCTTAAAGGCGGTGATCCGCGGATCAGCCGCCGGGATGCCCTCTACCCAGCCGTTTTCTGTTTTTGCTTTTCGAATCATGGTTTCCTCCGCGCTCTCGTTATTCGGCCGCCCGGTTTACAAGCGTCTTCATGACGTCGCTCGGCGTATCGAGGATTCCTTCCGGAACCGTATTGAACCACATCGCGTTCGGCTCGGCATCCTTAAAGGGCTTCCAGAGCGGCATCTCGGAACCGTCGGCGTCTTTGCCGTTCGGATCGCCCGTTCTCATGAAGTTCGCCCAGTAATTGCACATGTTGCGCGC
>ONSY01000133.1 GCA_900320605.1 uncultured Eubacteriales bacterium
ATGCCCTTTGACATTCTGCTGTCTGATGAGCTTCTGGACTTTCTCCAGGTTCTCCTTGCCGAATGCATCATCGGGCGAAATGGTCAGTAGATGTTTGCACTGTTCTTCCGCCTGGGAGAATCTCTCTTCGGCGATGCTTTTTTCGATCACGTGATGCATGCAATCCACCCACAGTTCGACGACATCTTCGCGGTAGTTCACGGAGCGGCGCGGGAAATTGAGAATGCCGACGGCATCCTCGTATCGGTCCGCCTCGGAAAGCCGTTTCGCGTAGATAAAAGCAGGGAGCATGGAACTCTTTTCCATGTCAAATGCTTCTTTCGCAGTATCCAGCGCTTTCTGATTGTCTCCTTTCGTATCATAAAGTTCAGAAAGATTGACATAAATCAGAGCTGGGAAGCGGTACGTCTTTAAAATCGCGTTGTATTTTCCCTCCGCTTCATCAAGCCGGTCATGCTCACACAGGCGGTTTGCCGCGTAGAACGTGAATTCCGGATCGCCGGTCGGAGCCGAAGCCAGCAGATCAAGAGCTTCTTTTTCTTTGGATTCATCTTCTGTCGCGAGCAATGCCGCCGCGCGGAAGAATTTTCCGTAGTGTTCTACTTTCCCGTCTTTCAAAGGTTCAAGTTTGTCGGCCATCGAGTTCAGATCTTCTACCCGCTTGTTTTTTACACAGAACTGGAAATACTTGTTCAAAAGCTCCAGATTGAACTCAGCCTGTTCCACAAGCTTCTGGAAGACAACGGATGCCTCATCGCGCCGTTCGAGTTGGTCCAGCGCCAACATATACAGGAACTGGATTCCGCGGATAGATACATTTTCTTCTTCCGGAGCAGTCAGGATCGGTTCGATGATGTCCAATGCCTGTTTCGCTTTCCCATTGAAAATCAGGTGTTCGGCAGTGATTCTCTGAAGTATGGCGTCATCGGGGAACTGTTCCAGTGCCGATGTCAGATCGGCCTCCTTCGCCAAGCCTTTTTTGTACTGGTCCGAGATAATGATTTCCGTGAGCATCTGATGTCCGTGCAGATAACCGGACAGGATGTTCGCAAGCTCGGCCATCTGGGATGGATCGTTCTGATTTTCCGGCTTCTTCATTTCTTCGGAAAGATACTCCAGACAGACGAGCAAAGCGCGGTTATGGAGGTCATGGAACGGCACCGCGGAAAAGACTTCCCGGGCCACATTCCGGATCTCATTGGCGGCACCGTTTGTCATTGCCACGCGCAGACGGATAAATCTAGAAAGCGGCGAGCTGACGAGCCTGCCGGTCTTACGGACGGAGGCTGCAAGTTTCTCCCCGTCATTCTTCAGGAATGCGATCAGGCTTTCGCAGTAGTTCGCCATAGACAACAAAGAACCGTCTTTTTTGCGCAATTTCCGTTCCAGTGATTCCAGTTCATCAAGATTATCCTCAAAGACACAGCTTTCCGCATATAAAAGGTACAGGTTAAGATCATCGATTTTCTCTAGATAGGGTTTTAGAACAGTGATAACATCGCCGAAACGGCACTTCGAATAATAAAAATCAGCCAATAACTGTATGCCGACGAAATAATTGGTCTCCACAGCCTGTTTCAGCAGGTCTTCCATTTCCGAATCATTGTTGATGTCGGGATTATTGCCCATGGCCGCAGCGCGCCGGATGGAGATATAAATTGCCTCGAAACGGATCACGGGGTCTTCCGATTTCATTGCCTGGTCCAAATAGACGGTACGATCGCCCTCGGACATGGCATCGTAGTTTGCTATGAATTCCGCCATCCGCCCCAGATCGTTCCGGTGAAACACTTCGGGGTCCGCTTCTATGTGTTTTTTGTAAAGGGCGCTTCCCTCGATCGAATAGCCCGCCCAAAAGGAGGAGATCACCAGAAGATACAGTTCCTGATCGGTGAGTTTCTCATTTGTTTTTGTTTTCCGTCCGAGAAGACCATGCAGGAGGTTGTAGTTTGCGGCCTTTATCGCGCTGGTCAGCATGTTCTCGTAGTATTCCTGATTCAGCGGATTCAGAGAACTTGCCGTCTGCCACATCTGAGCTTCCATTCCCGTGTTGCCGAACTCATGATAGATATTCGCCAGTGCCACGAATTCTGCTTCCGCGTTCGGGTCCTTCCGGACATATTGCCGCAGAAGTGGTTCCGCCCGTGTGTACTCCTTGTTTTCATACGCGGTCATCGCTGCGCGGCGCAATTTCGTGCGGCGAATCGTTTTCATACCAAAATACCCGCATGCCAGCAGACTCGCGATGAGTATGAGCCCCAACACGATGATCGCGATGATTTTCCGGTTCATGTCCGTTTTGTCTTTCTTTTTTCGTTCACTTCGATTTCTGTAGGATATCCGCGATCGTGCCTTGCAGATACTTATCTGTCATCGTTTTCCCCGTTTTATCCCGGCGGAAAAGTATGCTGGTAAAATCAGCAGGCAGTCCGTCATGGGAAAGAACGAACTGTCTGCTTCTTCAGTGCCATTTCCGCCTTCCGGCGAATCCGGCAGTCTTGCTTGTCATAGAACCTTCCGTTCGGGGAGAGCCGGAAATGCTTTCCCCGATCCGGATTCAATCTGAACTCAGGCGTTCACCTGCTTGCGGTTGCGGTACATCACCAGCGCGGCGCCGAAGCCCAGGGCGATGAGGAGCGTCACGAGCGGAGCCGGCAGCGGAGAACCGACGACCGATGCTTCGGGAATACCGTTGATGGAGATCATGCCTTTGACGTCAGTGCCGGTGAACTCGTTTTTACCAAACAGGAGAATCGAATCCGTATTCTCAATGTCCGAGAAATGGAAATCATTTGTCGCAGCAGTGTTGACAAAGGAGGAAACAAGTTTTTTCACATCGCCGTTACGCCCCTCGAAAGCAATGCTCGCAGTAGTTTCATTGTCATATGTGACAGTGAACATATAGGCTTTGATGGTGTCGTCGTCCTCAGGCGTGCCGATGGATTCCGCAAATGCCTGCTGTTCGGCAGTGAGAGTAATGCCGCCGCCGGTGATGCCGGATCCTGCTTTCCCGGCATTTTCAAGGGTCAAAGCTTTTTCCCATGCGGTCGTGCCATCGGTCTTATATCCGATCGCATAATAGGTCCAGCCTTTTTCCTTATCTGCATTGCCGGCATACTGGAGCAACGTCACATCCAAAGTGTTGCTTCCTTCAGCGGGAGTCAGATAGTAGGTCGTGTAGGTGTTGTCGTTGACCGTGTTGGTCCCGGTTTGGAAACTCAGATAAGTTTCCGGTTCTTCCACGGCGGAAGCGATACCGGCAGAGACAAAGAGGGCGGCGGTGAGAAGAAGGTTGCGAAGTTTCATTGTAAATTACCTTTCGTTTGTTTCGTGTTGGCGGATCGTCCGCCTTGCTTCCGGTCTTGTTTTGTGTTTAGTTGGGAGTTTCCCGGAAGCGGGTTTCGGGGCATTCATTGGCTTAGAAATCTGGCTTGCGGCGCCCCGTGGGCCGCGGCCGCAGAATCCCGGCGTCAAGGAGCCAATACGCCGGGGAATCCCGCCTCATTCCCTCTGACAGAATAAATCCGGTCCAGGGGAGATCGTGTGAATGGTGCTAGGCGGATACAAATAAGAAATCTGCATGCGGAGAAGACGCGCGGTCAAAATGAACGCGTTCTCCGCCGATTGTTCAGTTTGCGCCGAACAGTGGCCATTCCGGAGTTTTCGGGCGAGCCCGAACGCCGCGCCGAGGAGCAGGGAAATCAGAACGCCGGGGAGAGGTTGCCCGTGAACCTCATGGAATCCGAAATCATTTGACAGTGTTGAGACCGTGATCTCCTTGATAAAGCGTGTGAGATAAAAGAGAGAGAACGCCTGATCCGCTTCAAAAACGGTGGAATCCGCAGTCGTCGCTGTTGCCGTTTCGGCCTCGGAAACGGCATAGCCGTCCGCTGCGGATACGTCGAACGCATCCACGGCGAGGGTCTCGAACGAGAAGCCCGCCGCG
>ONSY01000136.1 GCA_900320605.1 uncultured Eubacteriales bacterium
AGCGGGCGTGTTTTCGGAAGACGTGCTGCTTTGCGCGGCGCTTTCGGCCGGTTTTGCGGAGCATGCGCTCAAAAGGCCTGCGGTGAGCACCAGTGCGAGCAAAAGCGCAATCCATTTCGTTTGTTTCATGTTTTTTCACCTCGTGAGTACTGTTTCGGCGCCCGAAGGCGCGAAGCGTCAAAAGCTGTTATTTCTTTAACGCAATCGGTATTATAGCATAACGCAGGTCACAATTCCATTCTCAAAAGCACGAAAGATCGGCTGTTCCTTCAAAAGATTCTGTTCGTTTTTCCGAAGGCGGCGAAATGCGCCGGTTTCCCCGCAAATTCGCGGAGGATCCTTTTGTGCTGCGCTGCCGGATTTTTCCCGAATGGATTGAAAAGCCTCTTTCGATGTGGTATAATTCGATCAGCCGTACCGGGTTTTCGCAAAAGCCGCGGCGGCGCGGGGGCGGAGAAACACGCGCCGCGATTTTGCCGGATTATTGCGAAAAATCCCTTTGAGATAAGGAGATGCAGCAGTTTTATGAAACTTGGAATCATCGGTTTGCCGAATGTAGGCAAAAGCACGCTTTTCAACGCGATCACGAACGCAGGCGCGCAGTCGGCAAACTATCCCTTCTGCACGATCGAGCCGAACGTGGGCGTGGTGGCCGTTCCGGATAAACGCCTTGATAAGCTCGCCGAAATGTACCATCCGGAAAAATACACGCCCGCCACGATCGAATTTGTTGATATCGCCGGGCTGGTCCGCGGCGCCTCAAAGGGCGAGGGGCTGGGGAACAAATTCCTTTCGAATATCCGCGAGGTCGATGCGATCGTCCACGTGGTTCGCTGCTTTGAAGACGACGATATTATTCACGTGGAAGGCTCTGTGGATCCCGCGCGCGATATCGAAACGATCAACGTGGAGCTGATCCTTTCCGACCTCGAAATCCTCGAGCGCCGGATCGACAAAGCGAAAAAAATGATGAAAGGCGATAAAAAATATGCTCAGGAAGCGGAATTCTTCGAGCGCGTCAAGGAAGCGCTCAATGAGGGGAAATCGGCGCGCAGCATCGAATGCACTGAAGAAGAGGCCGAGCTGCTTTCGAGCGTGGCGCTTCTTACGAACAAGCCGATCATCTACGCCGCGAACCTTTCCGAGGAGGATTTTGCCGCCGGGCTCGAAGGAAACGAGCGCTACAACGCGGTAAAAAAGATCGCCGAAGCCGAAGGCGCGGGAATTTTGCCGATCTGCGCGGAGCTCGAATCGCAGATCGCGGATATGGATTATGAAGAAAAGCAGATGTTCCTTTCCGAGATCGGGCTGGAGGAATCCGGGCTCGACCGCCTGATCCGCGCCTGTTACGCGCTTCTGGGCCTGATTTCCTACCTGACCGCCGGCAAGCCTGAGGTGCGTGCCTGGACGATCAAAAAGGGAACGAAGGCGCCGCAGGCCGCCGGAAAGATCCATTCCGATTTTGAGCGCGGCTTCATCCGCGCCGAGGTTGTGGCGTTTGATCAGCTGATGGAATGCGGCTCCATGGCAGCGGCAAAGGAAAAGGGACTTGTTCGCTCCGAAGGCAAGGATTACGTTATGCAGGACGGCGACATCGTTCTTTTCCGCTTTAATGTATAAGTGACGATCACGGTAAAAATGCCGGATTCTGCTGATCTGTCCGGCTGTATAATAAACATTCGAAAAGGAGGAACTGAAGAATGAACTCATTTGAATATCATCTTCCGACCAAGATTATCTTCGGCAAGGGCGCCGAGGAAAAAGTCGGCGCGGAGATTGCGTCGCGCGGTGTGAAACGTGTTCTGATTGTCTATGGCGGCGGAAGCGTGGTAAAAAGCGGTTTGCTAGAACGCGTTGAGTCTTCGCTCCGCGATGCGCAAATCGCGTATCTGCCTTTCGGAGGCGTTGTCCCGAATCCGCGGGTTGAAACGGCGCGTGAAGGCGTACAGAAAGCGATCGCGTTCGGCGCGGAACTGATCCTGGCCGTCGGCGGCGGAAGCGTTATCGATACCGCGAAGGGAATCGCGCACGGCGTCGCAAATCCGGAAATCGATATCTGGAAATTCTGGGCCCGTGAGGCAACGCTTACGAAAACCATTCCGGTCGGCGTAATTCTGACGATCTCCGCGGCAGGAAGCGAAACAAGCGATTCCGCGGTTCTGCAGAATTCTGAAACGCACTCGAAACGCGGAATCAACACGCCGCTCAACCGTCCGGCATTCGCGATCCTCAATCCGGAACTGACCTACACTCTCCCGAAGTATCAGATTGCCTGCGGTGCGACGGATATCATGATGCATACGATGGAACGGTACTTTACACAGGCGGACGGCAATGATCTGACGGACGCCTTTGCGGAGGCTCTTCTGAAGACCGTCATCAAGAACGGAAAAGCAGCGCTGGAGAATCCGTGCGATTACCACGCTATGAGCGAACTGATGTGGTGCGGAAGCATCTCCCACAACGGGCTTACCGGTCTCGGCGGCGTCGGAGACTGGGCGACCCACCAGCTCGGAATGCAGCTCGGAGCTATCTACGATATCGCGCACGGCGCGAGTCTTTCAATCATGTGGCCTTGCTGGGCAAAATATGTCCGGGGAGAAAAGATTGACCGGTTCGCCAAATTTGCGAGAAATGTCTGGGGAGTCGAAAACCCGGATGACGACGCGGCCGCACTTGAAGGAATCGAAAAGACGGCTCAGTACTTCGCATCACTCGGAATGCCCGTGAAAATGAGCGACGCACCGGAAATCGGCGTTAAATCGGATGAAGAGATCCGTGCGCTGGCCTTCGGTACGACCTGGGAGGGCAAGCGGACGATCGGATCCTTCATGAAGCTCGGCTATGAAGAGATTTATACGATTTTCCGTGCCGCGAACGTATAAACGAACTACAGTGAAAAGAGGAACAAAAGATGAGATATGAGTATAAAACCAACGGAACCTGCTCTCAGAAAATCACATTTGATCTGAACGACGGCATTGTCAGCAATGTCCAGTTTACCGGAGGATGCCCCGGAAATCTCAAGGCGATTTCGGCACTGGTTGAAGGCATGACGGCGGAACATATCATTGAACGCTGCGAAGGCATCCGCTGCGGATTTAAGCCTACCTCCTGCTCTGATCAGCTCGTGCGCGCGATCAAGCAGGCGCAGGCGCAGCAGAACGCCTGATGAAACTCCTGTCATGGAATGTAAACGGTCTGCGGGCATGTCTGCAGAAAGGGTTTGAGGAATTCCTCAGAAAAGAGGACCCGGATATTCTCTGCCTGCAGGAGATAAAAATGACCGCCGATCAGCTGGATCGCGATTTTACGCCCTGGGAGACTGTTTTTCATTCCGCGCAGACAAAAGGCTATGCGGGAACCGCAATCCTTTCGAAAAGGAAGCCGCTTGCGGTTTCCTATGATATCGGCCGGCAGGAGCATACCGGAGAGGGCCGGAGCATCACCTTCGAATTTGAAAGCTTCTATCTCGTTACGGTCTATACCCCGAATTCCCAGCGCGATCTCGTACGGCTTTCCTACCGGATGCAGTGGGATGACGCGTTCCGTGAGTATGTCGCGTCACTTGACCGGAAGAAGCCGGTTGTGATCTGCGGCGATTTCAACGTCGCCTATCGGCCGATCGACCTGGCGAATCCGGCCTCCAATCATCAGAACGCCGGCTTTTCCGATGAGGAACGCGGCAAGTTCGCAGAACTTCTGGCAGCGGGTTTTACTGATACCTACCGGTATTTTTACCCGGACCGGAAAGCAGCCTATTCCTGGTGGAGCTACCGCTTCGCTTCCCGGGAGCGGGATATCGGATGGCGCATCGACTATTTCCTGATTTCAAACCGGCTTTGCGGCAATCTCCGGGACGCGATGATCTATAAGGATCAGCAGGGAAGCGACCACTGCCCGGTCGGAATTCTGCTTCGGGATGAACCGGAAGATGCATAGGAGGAGAAGCTGTGGGAAAGGTTAAGCTGACTGTTCTTGAGAGCCGGTGCCGCAGCGGCCTTTGCCGTGAAGGCGACGAGTGGGTGGTTGAGGAAACATGTCCGCCGATCTGTATGGAACTCTGGGCAGCGGCGTATCCCTATGTATTTGCGCTTGAAAACGGGGCGGAACTCGACTCCGGGGAGAAACGGGTGCGGGAATTTACCGTGAAATGTCCTGATGAAGGGCGTGTCGTTCTGCACGGAGAAGCGGTTTCCTTCCTTACAGAAACGGAGAACGAACCATGAATGAAGAACTTCGAAAGGAACTCTCAGACGAACAGGCGGACGCGTATCTTGCAAGGATCGGTCTTTCACCCGTACGCCGCGCGCCGGACCGGGAATATCTCGATCTTCTGATCCGCGCCCAGCTCCGGCATGTCCCGTTCGACTGCGCGGATGTGTGGGTCAGCGGGAAGGAACCGTCTCTCGCGACAGACGATCTGTTTTCCAAAATCGTTCAGAGACAGCGCGGAGGCTACTGTTTTGAACTCAACCTGCTTTTCTGGCGGCTGCTTCAGAATCTCGGATTTTCAGCGCACATGGTGATCGTGCACCTCGGCCGTCCCGGCGCAGTACCGGAAATCGGCGTCCCGGCGCACTGCGCTGTGATCGCAACGATTGACGGGCTTGATTATTTTGCAGATGTCGGTTACGGAGGCCCTGTGCCTGACGGAAGCGTTCCGCTGAACGGTACGCTTGTAAACGGACACATTTCTTCGGAAAACGGGATTTATACCGTTGTTTCAAGTATCGAGGCGGACGGAACGAAAACCGCGCGGTTTACCTTCAAGAACCTTCCGTGCGACCCGTGCGAGATTCTGCCGCTCAACTTCTATGTCGCACGCCGCGAGAACTCTGGGTTCGCGTCGGCGCTGCGGCTGAATCTGCGTTTAGACGACGGATTCGCCGAGTTCGCGGGGCGTGTTTTCCGGCTTCGCCGCGGCGGAACGACGCTTGAGAAAGAAGTCGGGAGTCCGCAGGAGGCGAAGGAGATCGCCCGCAGATATTTCAAAATTCCGGATCTTCCGGTAACGGATTTCAAAAACTGATCGGATGATTCACATGCCCGGTTCACAGGTTTTCATAAACCTGTGAACCGTTTTTTATATCCGGGAAAAACAGAAATTATGGATGGGAGGTTATTGATTTTCCGCACCGACTTGTATATACTAGTTATAAAGGACAATGCGAATTATCAGTAAAGGGGACTTTCTATATGTACGAACATGAACACGAACATGAACACGAACACGAATTTGAACACGAGCATGAGCACCATCATCATGAACATTCCCATGACCATCCGCACGATCATAACGCACAGGGCGCGGATACTCTGACCGCGGTGCTCGGATATATGCTCGATCACAATATCCATCATTGCGAGGAGCTCAAGGGTATCAGTGAAAAGCTTTCCGCCGAAGGCAAAACCCAGGCAGCGGAAACTCTTCTCGAGGGAACGAAGTTATTCGATCAGGCAAACGGGAAGCTCGCTGAGGCTCTCGCGCTTCTGAAGGAATAAGGAGGACGGTATGTGCTTGTCTAACGTTTATCTCGTTTCGGATGACAGCGAGAAGCTCGTCTGTGAATACGCGAGCAGTGTGAGTGTTCAGGGCAACCAGATTCATCTGACAGACGTCATCGGGCAGGAAATCACGGTTGTCGGAACCATAATGAGTGTGGATCTGATCAACAATCAGATCAAGGTCAAGGAAGGCTGATCCGGAAAGGATCAGGAGAAAAGGCGGGCGGTTTGCCCGCCTTTTGAGACAGGAAAGGAGATCAGTCATGCCCTCGGAGCGCGAACGGCTCGTCACATCTCTTGCACAGCTGAATATGAAGGCGGTTCTCGAGGGAACCGACATTCTTCTCGCAAACGGCGTGCCGAGCGAGGAGATTTTCGCGCTGCTCAGGCGCGGGATGGATCTCGTAAACAACAGCTGCACCGCGGGAGAATATTTTATCGCAGACCTGATCATGGCCAATAATATCTACAGGGAGGCGCTTGACCGCATTACGCGGGGAAGTCCGCTCGGAGGCCGCGGAGAACTCGGCCGGGTGCTGATGGGAACGGTTCAGGGAGATATCCACGATCTCGGAAAGAATCTGATCGCGCTGCTGCTCCGCAACAGCGGGTTTGAGGTGATCGACCTGGGCGTCAGTGTTTCACCGGAGCAGTTTACCGCCGCGGTGCTGACGCACGCGCCGAATCTCCTCGTCGTGTCGGGAAGCATTTCCGGCAGCGAGATCATGATGGCCAGAACGATTGAGGTAATTGAGAACGCCGGAGTGCGAAACTGTATCCGCATCATTCTCGGCGGCAACTGCATCGATGAACGCGGCGCTCTGATGATCGGCGCCGATGCGTATTCCCGCGATATTCTTGACTGCGTGCGTCTCTGCCGGCGTTTTGTCCTGGGGGAGGAATGATCGATGGAAACCAATTATGTTTACCGCAATATTGCCGACGATCTGCGCGCGGCGATTTCAATCGGGAAATATGCGCCGGATGAAATGATTCCGTCCGAAAACACGCTTGCCGTGCAGTACAATACCAGCCGCGTCACAGTCCGCAAGGCGCTTCACATCCTGGAAAATGAGGGCATGATCCGTCCGCAGCACGGAAAGGGATACTTTGTGCTTTCGCCGGAATATAACCGTTTTGAGATCGACTTTGTCGATAAACCGTCCGGCGGCGGTTCGCAGTATCTTGAAATCAATGTTGTTCCGGCCGATGAGGAGCTTGCGCATCATCTCGGAGCGAATGCCGGGACGATGCTTGTCGTGATCCGCAGAATGCTTTTCTCCGACGGTACACCTTCGGCATATGACGAAAAGTTCTTTCCCTACGTAAAGGGAGAACCGCTGATTGAGCGTGAGCTTCATTACGCTCAGTTTCCCGATGTCTTCACTGACAAATACGTTCCCCGCGGAATCTGGACAAATATGGAAATCGGCGCGGTTTCCGCACCGCCGGCCGTATGCGCGGCACTCGGCGCCCAGACAGGGGAAAAATTGCTTTGCGTATCCCGAACCGTTTACTCCAGCGGGAATCAGCCGATCGGTTTCGGCCGGAGATGGTACGCTCCGGAGAAAGGAATTCTGACCGCTGTTTCAAACCGCACTCCGGAGACACGCTGAACCTATATTTCGAAAGAGCAATTATGACGGACGCGCATATCAGCGCTATATTTTTTCTTTCGAAATAACCCCTCCCGGGGGATCAAAAACAGAGCAGAAAGGCCGAAAAATCAGCAAAAAGAACGATGTGTCTTATTGACGGATACAGGGTTCTTTGATATAATGTTCACAGTGTTTACAAGGTTGCAACAACTTGTATATACAAGTTGCACAAGTTTAAAGGAGGCACCTCAATGACGCATACCATCGCGATCGCCGGAAAGGGCGGAACGGGAAAAACGACGCTCAGCGGTTTTCTGATCGATGCGCTTGTCCGCCGGGGCGACGGACTGGTTCTGGCAGTGGACGCCGACGCAAATTCCAACCTAAACGAAGTCCTCGGAGTGGAAGTTGAGGAAACTCTCGGAGATATCCGTGAGGATATCGCCCAGTCCGGGATCGCGGCGCAGCCGAAGGTTCCCTCCGGATGGAGCAAACAGGACTATATGGATTTCCGTTTCAACAACGCCATTGCGGAGCAGGACAACTTCGACATGCTCGTTATGGGCAGGACACAGGGCAAAGGCTGCTACTGCTTTGTCAACGGTCTGCTGCAGGCGGAGATCTCCAAGTTCGCGAATAACTACCGTTACATTGTTGTGGACAACGAAGCCGGGATGGAACATATCAGCCGCGGGATTCTGCCCAAGATCGATACGCTGCTGCTCGTTTCGGACTGTTCCCGCCGCGGAATCCAGGCGGTTGGAAGAATCGCGAAACTCGCCGAGAACCTCGGCCTGAATCCGAAGACGGTCGGACTGATCGTCAACCGGGCGCCGAACGGCGAGATCAATGAAGGAATCCGTGAGGAAATCGGACTGCAGGGACTGAATCTGCTCGGCGTCGTTCCCCACGACGACATGATTTACGAATATGACAGCGAAGGCAAACCGACTGTTGAGATTCCCGCGTCCGCGCCGGTACGCAAGGCGTTCGATGCGATTATCAATAAACTTAGTTTCAACTGAAAATAGCTGAGAGGAGTTTCACTTAGAACTATGGACGTTAATTTCTTCACCACCGTTGAGCGCATGGAAGAGGTTTCCAACCGTCTTCTGGAGACGGCGAAAGAGCTCGGAATCGACACCTGGGAGGATCGGAAGAAAAATCAGACGCCGTCCTGCCGTTTCGGTGAGGGCGGAATCTGCTGCAAAATCTGCTCGATGGGACCCTGCCGGATTTCCCCGAAGTCCCCGAAGGGCATCTGCGGTGCGACCGCCGACGCGATCGCGGGCAGAAACTATCTGCGCATGGTAGCGGCCGGCGCCGCGACGCATTCCGACCACGGCCGTGAGATCTGCCGTGTGCTTTACAATGCAGATCCCAACGGGAGCTACAAGATCACCGATGTTGCCAAGCTTGAAAAAATCGCGAAAGAATGGGGCGTCGAGACCGAAGGCCGCGATATCTACGAGGTTGC
>ONSY01000156.1 GCA_900320605.1 uncultured Eubacteriales bacterium
GGTATGGACAATACCCGTTCGCATTTCTTCGGCGATATTCAGCAGCGTATGGTTAAAATGTATGCCCGTAAGCCGGATAATTCCCTTGAACTGATGAATGTCCCGTTTGACGACAAGCACATCCCCGGACCTGAGCACGAAACAGGCTGGGCACGGCTTTTCTCAAACGTCAGTGATTACGGCAAACTGATGAATATGCTCGCAAACGGCGGTGAATACCAGGGTGTGAAGATCATGGGCAGAAAGACGATCGATATGATGCGTGCAAACGGCCTTAACGCTGAACAGCAGAAAGATTTCGACTGCCTGTACAATAACGGCTACGGCTACGGTTACGGCGTTCGCACACTGATTGACAAGCAGAAAGGCAACCATAACGGTTCTCTGGGTTCCTTCGGCTGGACCGGCGGTTTCGGGACCTGGGCGGAAGCGGATCCTGAAGACGGTGTTTCGATTGTTTATATGCACAACCAGAGCCCGAACATGGAAGAATACTATCATCTTCGCATGCGTACCGTCGCGTACGGCTGCATTGAATAAGCAGAAAGGAGAACCAAAATGGCAAACTTTAAAGATTTAGACGCTCTGCTGCAGAAGTATGTAGACGACGGTCTGCCTTCCTGCTCCTGCGTGATTGCGAAGAAGGGCGAAATCCTTTACGAAAACTATTTCGGTTACGCTGATATTGAAAACAAGATTCCTCTGACGCGTGAAAATGTCTTCCGTCAGGCATCTTTGACAAAAATCGCGATGTACACAACCGCGATGATTCTGTATGAACGCGGAAAATTCCTGATGACGGATCCGATCTATGAGTATTTCCCCGAGTGGAGACATTCAAAAAAAGCGGTCGTCAAGCCCAACGGAGATGTTGAGATCGTTCCGACGGAGCATCCGATCACGATCAAAAACGTCATGAACATGACCTGCGGACTGCCGTATCATATGATCCTCGGCGGTATCCCGGTCCGCAACCCCACCGCGAATGCGATGGGCGAAGCAATGAAGCCGCTGCTCGAAAAGGGTTATTATACCCTGCGCGAACAGATCAAGGCGATGGCGGAAGTTCCGCTGGCCTTCGAGCCCGGCACACGCTGGCTCTACGGCTTTGCGAGCGAGCTGACCGCCGGACTGCTCGAGGCTATAGGAGGCAAACCCGCCGAGCTCGTCATCAAGGAAACACTCTTTGAGCCGCTCGGAATGGAGAATTCCGCCAACTTCACCTTCGGCGATATCCCGCAGCGCCTTGTCAAGGACTACGTCCTCAATCGCGGCAAAAACCTCGGCGACGAGGATGCGCTCTCGATTGTGCCGGCGGACCGTGAAGCGAAGATGGTCGGGCCGCTCGGAACGGTTCCCGGCTTCTCCCGCGTGATCACGAACTGCTACGATTACACGAAGCTGATGCAGATGCTTGCCAACGGCGGCGTCTACAACGGCGAGCGCATCATGGGCAGAAAGACGATCGATCTGATGCGCTGCAATACCATCTCACAGGAACTGATCGACCGCGATTTCTCCAACAGCTACCTCGCCGGTTACGGCTACGGCTACGGCGTGCGCACCCTGATGGACAAATATGTGGGTCATCACAACGGATCGCTCGGCCAGTTCGGCTGGACCGGCGGCTCCGGTACCTGGGCTGAAGCGGATCCCTCCGAGGGCGTCTCGATCGTTTATATGCACAACCTCCAGCCGAATCTCGAGGAATACCACCATCTGCGCATGCGCGCGGTCGCTTACGGCTGCATGGAATAATCGTTTTTTCAGTCTGATGCGTATTCCCTGCAGAAACAAACCAAATTCAAAAGCCATCCCCTCGGGGATGGCTTTTGTGCTGCTGCATGATTTATTATCAGAACGAGATTGTTTCTGCTGTTTCTCCGCGCAGAAACCGCTGCTCAAGTTCTTTCAATACTTCAATCGGGTTCTTACAGATTCTGTCCGCATATTTTTCGACGCCTTTTGCGCAGGTTTCCACCGCGTAGCTTCTGCCCGCGAGAGAAAGCATCTCAATGTCATTGAATTCGTCACCGAAAGCGATGGTGTTGTTCGGATCGATTCCGAGCTTTTCCAGAAGAATCCGAAGCGTATTGCCCTTGTTGATCTCTTTTGGGATCATGTCAAGCCAGATATTGCCTGAAGTAACCACGGACAGAGGACCGGAGGCGAAATCTTTGAAGAAATCGTCAAAAGAGTTTCTGATGCCCTTGAAATTGCAGATCGCGATCTTGATATAGTCGACCGGAAGACTGAGAATATCATCGACCACCGTTAAATCATAATCGATGACATCGCGGACGTAATGAATGTATTCCTTGTTTTCCGTCTGGGTATAGCTCATGTCCCGTGTAGCGAGAAGAATGTCGCAGTCCGGGTTTTCAAGCGCCTTCTTCATTACAGCCTGTCCGAGCGCGCGGTCGATGTGAGAAAGGCATGTCAGTTCGTTGTCAGCCCAGAGGAGGGTGCCGTTTTCCGCTACGCAGTATATCTCATCGCGCACCGGTGCAAAAATCCTCAGCAGATTTGAAAGCGGACGGCCGGAACAGGCGCAGAAAAGGACTCCCCGTTCCTTGAAAAAACGTATCAGGCGAAATATTTCCGGATCCAGCGGCTCACCGCTTTTAAGCAGTGTTCCGTCGATATCACTGATGATCATCTGAAGCATGAAAAACCTCCGAGGGAAAAATCCGATATGATTGTATCATCCTCAAACGCCATTTGTCAATTTGCGTGAGAAAAAGATGCTGTTCGTCCGATTCGGTATCTTCCCCGAAACGGATTCCTGCGAAATACAAATAAAAGCTGAATTTCGCGTTCTCCGGCGAAAAGTTTCTCTTGCACGGCCATAAGAACAATGATAAACTATATGGGTAGGTTTTTTTATTTGGGAGGAATAATCATGAAAGCATCCGAAAAATCGATGGATAAAATCGTCGCGCTCTGCAAAAACCGCGGCTTCGTTTATGCTGGCTCTGAAATATACGGCGGACTCTCCAACTCCTGGGATTACGGTCCGCTCGGAGTGGAATTCAAAAACAACGTTAAGAAGGCATGGCTCAAGAAATTCGTCCAGGAAAGCGGACTAAATGTCGGCCTCGATGCCGCGATTATTATGAATCCGCAGACCTGGGTTACTACCGGGCACGTCGGCAATTTCAGCGATCCGCTGATTGACTGCAAAGCATGCCACAGCCGTCAGCGCGCCGACAAACTGATCGGGGATGTTCATCCTGAAGTCAATGTCGACGCTATGAGTTTTGAGGAAATGGACGCATTTATTTCCTCGCATGACGATGTGGTGTGTCCTGTCTGCGGAAAACATGATTTTACCGCGATCCGTAAATTCAATCTGATGTTTAAAACATTTATCGGGGTTACCGAGGATTCCTCAAGCACCTGTTATCTGCGCCCGGAGACTGCTCAGGGGATCTTTGTCAATTTCGCGAATATCCAGCGTACGACGCGCCGGAAACTGCCTTTCGGAGTCTGCCAGATAGGGAAGGCGTTCCGCAACGAGATCACTCCCGGAAACTTCACGTTCCGTACCCGTGAATTCGAACAGATGGAATGTGAGTTCTTCTGCAAACCAGGTACGGACCTCGAATGGTTTGCCTACTGGAAAGATTTCTGCAAAAACTGGCTTCTTTCGCTCGGCATCGCTGAAGAAAATCTCCGCCTGCGTGATCATGAACCGGCTGAACTTGCCTTCTACAGCAGGGCAACAACCGATATCGAATACGCGTTCCCCTTCACGGATTGGGGTGAACTCTGGGGGATTGCCGACCGTACGGACTATGACCTCGGACGTCACCAGGAAGCTTCCGGCAAGGCGCTCGACTATTTTGATACGGAAACGAACGAACGCTATATTCCTTACGTGATTGAGCCTTCGCTCGGCTGCGATCGTGTGGCATTGGCATTCCTCTGTGAAGCATATGACGAGGAAGTCGTTGACCCTGCGAAAAACGACGTGCGTGTTGTTCTTCATCTTCATCCGTATCTTGCTCCGATCAAGGCCGCCGTACTGCCGCTGAGCAAAAAGCTTTCCGAACAGGCGAGGCCGATCTATCAGAAGCTTTCCAGGTATTTCATGGTCGATTTCGACGAAGCCGGATCGATCGGCAAGCGCTATCGCCGTCAGGACGAGATTGGCACGCCGCTCTGTGTTACCATCGACTTTGATACATTCGGCAATGAGGAGACTCCCGGGGACGGCTGCGTCACTGTCCGCGACCGCGATACCATGGAGCAGGTTCGTATTCCGATAGATCAGCTCGTGGAATACATCGGCGAAAAGGTTGACTTCTAAAAAATAACCGAAACAAAAAAAGCAAGGCGCTGCCTTGCTTTTTTTATTGATACAGTATTACGAGAGTCCGCCGTTGACGGAGAGAATCTGGCCGGTGATATATGACGCGGAATCAGAGGCAAGAAAAAGGACAGCTTCGGCAACCTCCTCCGGCCTGCCGATCCGTCCGGAAGGGATTTCTTCCGTGAAGGCGGCGATCTCCTGCGGCGTGAAAGAGGCGTTCATCGAGGTGCCGATCATTCCCGGAGAAACACAGTTCACTGTAATCCCTGAGGGTGCGACCTCTTTGGCAAGCGCCCTGGTAAAGCCGATCAAAGCAGCTTTTGATGCTGAATAGGCAACCTCGCAGGAAGCGCCGATCTCACCCCAGATGGAGGAAATATTGATGATCTTTCCGCTTTTGCGCCGGATCATCTGCGGCAGAACCGCTTTCGCGCACCGGTAGGCAGAAGTAAGATTCGAATCGAGAACATTCTGCCAGTCTTCTTCCGTTGTATCCGGAAGAAGCTTCCAGAGTGAAATGCCGGCATTGTTAACGAGAATGTCAATTCCGCAGCCTTCGCGCTCGATTGCGGCAAACATTTCCGCCGCTGCTTCGGGCGAACGAAGATCCGCCTTGTATAACGCGCATTGTCCGCCGAAGGCGCAGATCTCCTTTGCGCAGTCCATCGCAGCTTTATCATTTTCACGGTAATTGATCAGTACGTAATCACCGGATTTTGCGAAGGCGACCGCAATCGCGCGGCCTATTCCGCGGCTGGCTCCGGTTACGAGTACGGTCCTTTTTTTCATGGATGCATATCTCCCTCCGAAAGAGTTGTCTTTCCGGTTTCTATTCTATCAAATCCGATCCCGGTTTTCAATCTTTTCATTTTGTCCGGAGGATTCCTCTTTTCTGCATGTGCAA
>ONSY01000082.1 GCA_900320605.1 uncultured Eubacteriales bacterium
CAATTGAACTTTGCAATTATCCGGCATAGAAAGAAACTGACGAAAAAAAGGCTTCAGAACAGCCATCTTTGTGCAGTTATCCGAAAATTTTCAAAATCGAAAATTAAGATTGAAAAGCGTCTGAAAAGAGAATAAAATCTTTTTTGGCGAAAGGATGAATGATAAGAATGGAACTTCAAAAAGAAAGGTTGTTTTCAGATCGTGACCTCGTTCGGCTGATTGTTCCGCTGATTATTGAGCAGCTTCTGGCGATATTGGTCGGTATGGCGGATACGGTTATGGTTGCAAAAGTCGGAGAGTCAGCTGTCTCTGCAATCTCGCTCGTGGATAATGTAAACCTTCTTCTGATTAATATATTTACAGCTCTCGCAACCGGCGGCTCTGTTGTGATCGGACAGTATCTCGGTCGGCGTGACCGTGAAAAAGCCAGACTGGCCGCGGAACAGATGTATGTTATCGTAACGGGTCTTTCAATTCTGGTAATGATTATCATCTATGCTGCGAAGAATTTTATCCTTAACGTTGTATTCGGCAAGATCGAGCCGGATGTCTATGCTCACAGCGAAACATATCTTCTGATTGTTGCCGCCTCAATCCCGTTTATCGCGATCTATAACTCCGGCGCGGCAGTCTTCCGTGCGATGGGTAATACACGTGTTGCGATGATTACCTCCGTAATGATGAATCTTATCAATGTCGGCGGTAATGCGATTCTGATTTACGGACTCAGAATGGGTGTTGCCGGTGCGGCTATCCCGACGCTTGTTTCACGTTTGATTGCGGCGACCGTGATTACGCTGCTGCTTCGCAACATCCATCTCGAAGTGAACTTTGCCCATCATTTCAGTATCAAGCCTGTTTTCTCTCTGATTCGGTCAATACTGCGTGTCGGGATTCCCAGCGGGATCGAAAACGGTATCTTCCAGTTTGGAAAAGTACTGATTTTAAGCCTTGTTTCTTCCTTTGGAACTGCTTCGATTACTGCGAATGCGGTCGGCAACTCAATCGGGTCTTTTCATATCCTGCCAGCCTCTGCGATGGGCCTTGCTTTTTTAACTGTGATCGCACGCTGTATGGGTTCGGGTGATGTGGCGCAGGCAAAATTTTATACAAGACGGCTCATGCTTATTACCTATGGTGTAATGGTTGTCTGGAATCTTGGTCTTTTCTTCCTTACCAATCCGATCTTATCCTTCTACGGACTGTCTGATGAGACATATCGCCTTTCCTATGAGATTATGGTACTTCACAGCGCCGTGGCAACGGCAATCTGGCCTCTCGCATTCTCTTTCCCGAATGTACTTCGCGCCGCGGGAGACGTGCGTTTTACAATGATTGTCTCCGTTACCTCAATGTGGATCTGCCGAGTAATTCTCTCCTATGTCCTTGGGCGTTACCTCGGTATGGGTATCTTCGGTGTCTGGGCAGCGATGATGATTGACTGGGTTTTCCGTATGATTTTCTTCCTGATTCGTTATTTCCGCGGTACCTGGGCAAAGAAAAAGGTCATCGATTGATAAGATGTTCTTCATGTGATAATGCTTCATTTGGGAATGAAAAGTGTTTTTCCGGTTCTTCAATTCAATATCAGGAATGTTGCGAAATTTCTAAATATTATCTGACTTCTCCCGGAAGAAAGCACGTTTCAGAACTGATAACGATGAACTTCGTATGACACGGGAAAAGCAGTCCGGTTCTGGACAGATCCGGTAAAAAATGGGCAATAGACAAATACCCCCTAATGCAGGAACATGGAAGTAACTGCATCAGGGGGTAATGTTATTTCAGAAAGGTATGAAACAGTATGCCGATCGATGGCGATTCCTTTGTGCTGCGCCTGTATGACTGAGAGCAGTTCAGTCTTTGCAGACCGTTTTGTGATATGAAACTATTTGGAAGTTTCAAATAATTCCTTTGCTCCCTGTATATAGATGCGTTCACTCTCGGCAGCACTGTACAATGGGCTGTAGCGGCTTCCAAAGCCGTTTTCATCGGCTTCTGTATCGATCACATATCCGATGATTCGTCCCTCTACAGAGCAGTATACAGCCTTACAGGGAACGGAATCCTTTACAAGTCTGCCCAGGCGCGCTGAAGTGATTGAATTCCCGGAAAGAAATACAAGTTCGTCACTCAGCGAGATCAAATGAAGGCGATGTGTAAGGCGTCCGTTCTTTATTCGCAGTTTCGGGGAATCGTTTTCCAGAAGCATGGGATAAGTACGTGCGTCTGCCTCGGCACAAAGTTCCCCGCTTCGAAAATATACACTTTCGGTTTTTGTTTCAATTTTCTCCCAAAGCCCGATTGCTTCCATTGCCTGGTGTCCGGAAAGAAAATCGAGCACCGCTTCGCGGTCGGCAGGAGTGAGCGTATGTTCGCGGATCAAAAAATGTCCTTGTTCAGTGTCTATCGTGCGGAAGTTCGCTGTAAAGAGTGGTACGAGATCCGCTGCTGCGCCGATGAGATAAGGAGCAATAAATCTCCCGCCAACGTATCTTTCAATTTTCTCGCTGACGGCACCCTGAAAGTCGCCGCTGATTGCGGTGTCTTCTCTGGCGCTTAAAAAGCATCCCTGAACCGGGTAATTAATCAGCGCTGCGATCGGATCGCCATCGACGGAATCCACACGCAGAACGAACAGTTCGCGGTCATGGAAACCTTGGTAGTTATTACCGAGGATGACACCCAAAGGCGTTTTGAAATCCTTATTTACATTCAGGTAGCTTTCACTGCTTGCATAACCGAATCGGGCAGGTGTAAGACATGAAATCGCTTTTTCTACGCCTTCAATAACTGACTCATGAATTCTGTCGCGAATGTGAAGAAGCAGTTCGGGTCGCTGTGCAGGATCCATGCGCGGCGGATCCGTCACAATGCTCTGATGGTTTTGAGTCCCGCAAATGAGAAGATCAGCTTTGTTAAGAGAAAAACGGTCGCAAAGCCGTTCCTTGAGCAGATCACAGTCCGGCATGTTAATCAGATCGTTACCGATAAGGAGAACGGTACGACCGCCTGCGCTCAGCGCCAGAATGCGTGAATACAGATTTTGGGAAACACCTGCAAACTGTTCTTTGCCAAGAGTACGGTAGGATTTGATTTCTTCTTCTGTCGGAGTAATGTCGACTTTTACACCCGCGGCATAAAGAGTTGACCGTTCATAGGTCTTCATCTTTCTTCAACCTCCCGGATGTATGAGTAACCTTTTCGAAGAGGAAACCAGTTGTTCTTGAAAGCCTTGCGCAGTGTTAATTCCCAGAAATCCCATTCATGGCCAAAGCCTTCCTCAGAGTGAAACTCGCAGTCAACGCCGAGCTCACGCAGGCTTTCATAGGCGAATTTCAGATTTTCAAATCCCCAGTCGCGGTCGCCCGAGGCAAGATAAAGCTTTGGAATCTCCCTCTTTTCAGCCTGAAGTTTTTTTACTTCTTCGATCAAATCAAATGGCTCCGCATCCGCGGGAATCTCCGGCCCCGGAAAACCAACTTTGCGGCGTTTAGCGGGATCATCGGTGCTTTTAAAAGGGATCTGACCGGGGATTGGCAGACCGCCTCCTGACATGCAGAGGGCTACGGAAAAATTCTCCGGGTATAGGATAGCGCTTTTGAGCGCCATTGCACTGCCTCCCGATAATCCTCCGATAAAATTATCCTCTCGCTTAGCAGAGAGGGGGAGGATTGAGCGGAGAATCCGAGGAAGTTCCTCCATATGAAATGTATAGTATTTTCCTCCTTTTGTGTGATCGGTATAGCCCATATTGAAATCGGAAGGCATTACTACTGCAAGTTTGTTTTCTTCCGCGTAGCGTACGATGTTGGTATTCTTGACATAGTCAAGATGATTTCCAGCACCTCCGTGGAAGAGCCAGAGCGTCTGACATTTCATGCCCGGACGGCAGATTTCGCGGCTTCGTCCTGCCGTGATGTCATCAACTGTATAGGTTGGAACACAAACGGTGACATCCACAGGCATTCCAAGCAGTTCACTTAAGACATTGATCGTCATGAGAGCCATATGTTTAATTTCCTTTCCTATAAATACTCCCTCTTGATGCCATAGAAGCGAGAAGAGGGAGCGTTTCAGCATTATGGATTGTAGACGGATTCACCTGTCAGAGGGTTACGGGTAAAGTGTTTCAGAAAATCCCAGCTCAGCCTTGCCCATGCGGCAGAAGGGTGATGAGGCTGATTTTCAACTGCAATAAAACGCGTACGGCAAACACCATCTGAGCTTGCAAGGTCTCCGAAATAATGATTGACGCCGAAATATATTTCCGTTTTCGTATTGACCAGAGGCAGTCCCAGTACGCGTTCTGAATCATTCGGAGAATCCCTGCAGGCGAGCAGATCACTTCCATCAAGGTCGGAAATCTCATTGAGACGAGTGATATATCTGAGATGCATCACGTGCTCATCAAGATAATGTTCGAAAACCGGAGCGGTGTTCTCGTGATACAGCGGGATATGTTCCGGCTGTTCAGCCATTCCGATGCATAATACAATCGGCAGATGGAGCTTTTTACGTCTCTCGTCCACAGGATAATCATAATAGAAGAATCCCGGCAACTGGATACGTCGAGGAGCTCCGTCACCTGGACGGATCCCCGCTGCGGCGGCGCCTGCGAAACAGTCAATATGTGCTATCCCATTCCACTGAGAGAGAATGCCTCCGTGGGAAAAGCCAGTCATATAGATTCTTGTCTCATCTACAGGCAGATCTTTTTTTAACCGATCAAGCAATGTGTACGGCCGATCACGGTCAAGTGCAGGCTCGCGGTTCGGATCAAAGATCAGCGGCAGGACCTGAATCAGTTCTTCCTCTGCGGCAAGATGTGTGAATCCGAGCGTTTCTACGAGATCAATTTCATCGTTGAAACCGCAGATTGTAAAAATCAGCGGATATTTACGGTTTGCGTTTTCCGGCTTTTCCATTGAAAGCGGAGTGAAGAGAATATAATCTCCGCTGTCATCCCGGATATATGATTTGCGCAGGCCACGTATTTCCCAATATGCCAGGGAACCAGAACAAAACATATCTTCTGAGTGAAGTATTCTGTTTTCCGAAAGAGATAGTATTGCTTCGAGCATTCCGCCTCTGGCGCTGTATTTTTCAAAGTCGAATTCCGATGAGAAAAGTCGGTTGAAATATTCACGCGGTGAGGTAATCCCGCCCGGCGTATGGAAGGGGTGATCCAATAAAGAGAGAGAATCCATTGCGGGGAACTCCTTTCAAATCAGATCTGGATACAGAAGATGTAAGAGCAGCTATCAGTCATTGAGCGATGTCTTCTGGGATACAGTAACCTTAACTTCATAGGATGAGAATGCGTCATCAACAAGTGCCTTGTCCGGTTTTTTCGTAAAAGCACTGACAAGCGGTACGATCACAAGTCCGGCAAGCATGGCAAATGCGCCGCAGTTGATCGGAGACTGCAGTATAGTCGGGAAGATGGGTTTTGCAAGCATATTGAGAATCATGATCCCGCAGCCGAAAATAAAGCTGACCCAACATGCTGCTTTTGTTGTCTTCTTATAATACAGACCATATAGGAAGGGAGCGAGAAATGCGCCTGCAAGTGCACCCCAGGAAATGCCCATCAGCTGTGCGATAAAAGTAACGTTCGATTTTGACTGGAAAATTGCAAGAACAGCAGACACGGCAATGAAGAAGACAATAAAGAGACGCATTGTCAGAACCTGTTTCTTTTCTGACATTTTTTTGATAAAGTTATCTTTAAGAAAATCGATTGTGATCGTAGAGGAGGAAGCGATAACCAGAGAAGAGAGGGTGGACATCGATGCTGAAAGAACCAGAATAACAACGACAGCGATCAGGAGATCCGGAAGTCCGGAAAGCATGGTCGGCACGATGGAATCGAATCCATTGGCAGCAACATCAATCTGGTCGGAAAACAGACGTCCGAACCCGCCGAGGAAATACGAACCACCGGCGATGACAATTGCAAAGAGCGTTGAAATGACGGTTCCTTTTTTAATAGCTTCTTCGCTCTTGATCGCATAGAATTTCTGAACCATCTGCGGAAGTCCCCAGGTCCCAAGCGATGTCAGAATAATAACACCGAAAAGATTCAGCGGATCCGGTCCGAAGAAAGAATTGAATGCCCCCGGGAATGAAGCCGCTGAAGCGTCTTCCGCAGCGGCAAGACCGGCGAGCGCTGCGGTAAAACCGCCGCGGCTGGCAAGAACAGCCCAGATTACAGCGACAATACCGACCAGCATAATAATGCCCTGTATGAAATCATTGATTGCAGTAGCCATATAACCGCCGGCGATAACATAGATACCGGTAAGAATCGCCATCAGGATAATACAGACAGAATAGTCGATTGAAAACGCCATGGAGAAGAGGCGGGAAAGTCCGTTGTAAAGCGATGCGGTATACGGGATCAGAAATACGAA
>ONSY01000137.1 GCA_900320605.1 uncultured Eubacteriales bacterium
GCCGATATCGACAAAGCCGTAAAAGAGGCGCAGCAGTACGAAGCGCAGGATAAGAAGCGCAAGGAAGGCATCGACGCGAAGAACGAAGCGGATTCTCTGGTATTCCAGACCGAGAACGCGATCAAGGAGACCGGCGACAAGCTGGATCCGAATGACAAAGCTGCGGTAGAAGCTGACCTTCAGGCTCTGAAGCAGACGCTCAGCAGCATCGGTGACGGTGTGCCGAATGATGCGCAGATCGACGAGATCAAAGCCGGAAAAGAAAGACGTCTTAACAGCGCTCAGAAGCTGTTCACGAAGATGTATGAGCAGATGCACCAGGCGCAGGGTGGCCCGCAGGTCGATCCGTCCCAGTTCGGCGGCAACGGCGGATTCAATGGCAACGGCGGATTCAACGGCAACGGTGGATTCAACGGCAATGGTGGATTCAACGGCAACGGCGGATTCGGTGGAAACGGCGGATACAACGGCAACGGCGGAAACGACGACGATGTCGTGGATGCGGACTTCCGTGAGGTATGATCCGGTGCGTAAGGATCTGAATAATTGAAAAAATGACGGGCGCGCGGGAATTTTTCCTGTGCGCCTGCAATGATGTAAAAACCGAAAGAGGTTTTTGAAGAAGAGGTTTTAGGAAGGACAGGTCAGCGGAAGCTGGCACGGATACTATGGCTGAAAAAAGAGACTATTACGAAGTACTCGGCGTCGACCGGAACGCGGATGACGCCACGCTGAAAAAGGCATACCGGCAGCTCGCCAAGAAATACCACCCGGATATGAACCCGGGCGATGAGGCGGCTGCGGAAAAATTTAAAGAAGCGTCGGAAGCGTACGGCATTCTCTCGGACCCTGAAAAAAGGCGTCAGTATGATCAGTTCGGCCACGCGGCATTTGACCCGAATATGGGCGGATCCGGTTTCGGCGGGTTCGATTTCTCAAATATGGGGGATATTTTCGGCGATCTCTTCGGCGGGAGCTTCGGGGGATTCGGTGATATTTTCGGCGGCGGAAGAAGGTCTTCTTCGAACGGACCGATGCGCGGGGCAAATGTTCGCACCGCGGTCCAGATCACATTTGACGAATCGATCCGCGGGTGCGAAAAGGAACTCGAGCTGAATCTTAAGGAGGAGTGTCCGACCTGCCACGGAACGGGCGCTAAGCCCGGAACATCTCCGGTGACCTGCAAGAAATGCGGCGGCAGCGGACGCGTCTACATGCGTCAGCAGACTATGTTCGGCATGATGCAGACGGAGCAGGCATGCCCGGACTGCCACGGAGCGGGCCAGATCATCCCCGATAAATGCAAAGACTGCCACGGCACCGGCTATATCACGAAGCGGACAAAGATCAAAGTGACGATTCCTGCCGGTATTGATGACGGCATGAGCGTCCGTATCCGCGATAAGGGCGAGCCGGGACGGAACGGCGGCGGAAGAGGGGACCTCATGGTCGAGGTTCGTGTTCCCAAACATGAGATTTTCGAGAGAGAGGATCTCAATATTTTCTCGGAACAGAAGATCTCGTTCCCGACGGCGGCTCTCGGCGGAACGATCCGGATCCCGACGGTCGACGGCGAAGTGGAATACGAAGTCAAAGCCGGCACGCAGACCGACACGAGAATCCGTCTGCGCGGCAAAGGCGTGCCGTCTGTCCGCAATAAGAATCTGCGGGGCGACCACTATGTGACGCTGATCGTCGAAGTGCCGACGAAGCTTTCGAGAGAGGCGAAAAAAGCGCTGCAGGCCTACGATGAGGCGACAAAAAAGAAAAAACTGTTCTAACGGGTTCAGGGGATCGCAATGAAGTGGCGTAAATATACGATACATACAACAGAAACGGCGGAAGAACCGGTCTCCGCGATGCTGGGCGAGCTCGGGATCACCGGGATTGAGATCGAGGACAAAGTGCCGTTCACACCGGAAGAGTCCGGCGGGATGTTCGGCGATGTAGTGCCGGACGCCCCGGAAAATGACCATCTCGCCGATCTTTCGTTCTACGTCGAACTTCCGGAGGAGTCTTCTGATGGAAAGAGAACGGAGGAAGAAACGGAGCTTTTGCGCAGTGTCGCGCAGGGGCTTGAGGATCTGCGCGCTTTCTGCGACATCGGAGACGGGACGATCAGCTGTTCGGATACCGAGGATATTGACTGGATCAACCGCTGGAAAGAGTATTTTCACCGTTTTTACGTCGACGACATCGAGATCATCCCTTCCTGGGAGGAGGAGCCGGCGGACTCGGATGCGGAGATCGTTTTGCGGATCGACCCGGGTACAGCATTCGGAACCGGCAAGCACGAGACAACACAGCTTGCGATCCGTCAGCTGCGGAAATACCTTCCGGATCGAAATGGCGCGTCGGTGCTAGATATCGGGACCGGCAGCGGGATCCTCGGAATTATTGCGCTGAAGAGCGGCGCGTCATGTGTATACGGAACGGATATCGATCCGGTCGC
>ONSY01000180.1 GCA_900320605.1 uncultured Eubacteriales bacterium
ACAAAAGAGGACTCTTCCGGGAAACCCGGAAGAGTCCTTCTTTTTCGTTTTGTAATAGGATCTATTTTGCTGAAAGCGCTTCGTCAATCGCTTTTGCCGCAAGTTTTCCGGCTCCCATCGCGGAAATGACCGTAGCCGCACCCGTAACGGCGTCGCCGCCGGCGTAGACACCTTCCTTCGTTGTCTTTCCGGTAGTCTCCTCGATGATGATCCCTCCGCGGCGATTGACCTCGAGGCCCTCGGTCGTGGATTTGATCAGCGGGTTCGGTGAGGTTCCGATCGCGATGATTACGGTATCGACATCAAGTGTGAACTCGCTCCCCTCAACAGGGACAGGCCGGCGTCTGCCGCGCTCATCCGGCTCTCCGAGCTCCATCCGGATACAGCGGATCGCGGTAACAAAACCGTTTTTCGGATCACGCGGGTTTTCCGCATTCTGATAGCCGAGTATTTCAACCGGGTTGTTGAGAAGTCTGAATTCGATTCCTTCCTCAATGGCATGCTCCACTTCCTCACGTCTTGCGGGGAGCTCCTCCATCGAGCGGCGGTAGACGATATATACCTTTTCAGCGCCGAGACGCAGTGCCGTACGCGCAGCGTCCATCGCGACGTTTCCGCCGCCGACAACCGCGACTTTTCCGCCCTTCATGATCGGTGTGACCGGATCATCACGGAACGCCTTCATCAGATTGCTGCGTGTCAGGAATTCATTAGCGGAATAGACGCCTTTCAGTGATTCACCCGGAATTCCCATAAAATTCGGCAAACCGGCGCCGGAACCGATGAACACCGCTTCAAAACCGGCTTCAAAGAGTTCGTCAACCGTCAGCGTCTTGCCGATAACCATATTGGTTTCAACATCAACACCAAGCGCGGAGAGCGTATCGACTTCCTTCTGAACAATCGCTTTCGGAAGACGGAATTCCGGAATACCGTACACAAGAACACCGCCGGGCGTATGCAGTGCCTCAAAGACGGTAACGGCATAACCCTTCTTTGCAAGATCTCCCGCGCAGGTCAGACCGGAGGGACCGGATCCGACGATCGCCACACGATGGCCATTCGGCACCGGTTTTTTCGGAGCAGCGGCACCCGCTTCGTTGTGCCGGTCAGCCACGAAACGCTCAAGACGTCCGATTCCGACCGGTTCACCCTTAATGCCCCGGACGCATTTCGCCTCGCACTGCGTCTCCTGTGGGCAGACTCTTCCGCATACCGCGGGAAGGCTCGAAGACTCCTGAATCACATCATAGGCGCCTTCATAATCCTTTTCACGGATTTTCTTAATAAAGTCAGGAATTCGGATATTGACCGGACATCCTGAAACACAGGGCATGTTTTTGCAGTTCAGGCAGCGCTGTGCTTCATCAAGCGCGGCTTCCTCACTGTAGCCGAGCGCAACCTCATTGAAATTGTGGGCGCGTACCAGCGGCTCCTGGGAAGGCATCGGATTTTTAACAAGACTCATGTTCGGCATCTTATTTTACCTCCTTCGCAAAGAGATTGCAGGCCTCTTCATAGGCGTGACGCTCAAAATCCCGATACATGTTTCCGCGGGACATTGCTTCGTCAAAATCGATTTCATAGCCGTTGAAATCCGGTCCGTCCACACACGCAAACTTTGTGACCGCCTCTCCGTCACGGTGGAGCGTCAGGCGGCATCCGCCGCACATTCCGGTCCCGTCAATCATGATCGGATTCATTGACACGGTGCATGGAATTCCGGTCGGCCGCACTGCGGCAACAACAAACTTCATCATGATCAGAGGCCCGATCGTGATGACTTCATCAAAAGATTCTCCGTTTGCGAAGAGTTCGTTCAAAGGAACACAGACATTGCCCTGACGCTGATAGGAACCATCATCCGTCATAACAAAAAGGCGGTCTGAGGCATCTTTGAATTCCTTTTCCAGAATCACGAGGTCCTTCGAACGGAACCCGATAATTGAGGTCACTTTGGCGCCGTTCTGCGTGAGTGCCTGCGCAATCGGCAGAGCGATCGCACAGCCGACACCTCCGCCTACAATACAGACATTCTTAAGGCCTTCAAGCTTCGTCGGCATTCCGAGCGGGCCGACGAAATCCTGGAGAGAATCTCCCTCTTCCTTATGATTGAGCTTCTCGGTCGTGGCACCGACAATCTGGAAGATAATATCCACTGTTCCCTTTTCGGCGTCATATCCTGCGATCGTCAGCGGAATCCGCTCTCCGTCTTCGTCAACGCGCAGAATGATAAACTGACCGGGACGCGCTTTTTTCGCGACAAACGGCGCTTCAATCGTCATTTTTGTCACGGTGGGATTCAAGCGCTCTTTGCTTACGATTTTATACATAGCAAAAGACTCCTTTGAACTGATCGTTTCCCGGAACTGTTTCTTGTTTTTTACCGGGAACCCTATTAGAATTTATTATACTACAATTATACTTAAAGAAAAATGAATATTCTTAAAAAAACCGGCATTTTCTATGAATTTTTTTAGTTTGGAAAAAAAGAGCGGTGTTTTACCGCATTTGACAAAACACCGCATTTCATCTAAACTAAAGTAAGACAAATCAAAAGGAGCATTCCGATGGAACTACTCGTTAAATACCATAACAGCCGAATTGACAAAATCAAAAAAGTAGAAAAAGGCGACTGGATCGATCTGCGCGCGGCGGAAACAGTCAGCCTGAAAGCAGGGGAATTCCGGCTGATTTCCCTGGGGATTTCCGTAAAACTGCCGGAAGGATACGAGGCACATATCGCTCCGCGCAGTTCCACCTTCAGAAACTGGGGAATTCTGCAGGTCAACAGTGTCGGTGTCGTCGATGAATCCTACTGCGGCGAGGGCGATCTCTGGATGATGCCTGTCTACGCGACACGCGATACGGTCATCAGTGAAAACGACCGCATCTGTCAGTTCCGGATCGTTGAAAAGATGCCCGAACTTACCATCACTGAAGTCGAGTCCCTTTCCGGCCCCGATCGGGGCGGATTCGGTTCAACCGGAAAAGCATGAAACAGCCCCGTTTTTTATTCGGCATGGCTATCTTCTGAAATCTCACCGAAGCACGCATCTCCCGAAAGAGACACAAGCTTCACTTTCAGAATCTCCCCGTGCAGGCTGCGGCCGCACCGGACCTTTACAGGGGTATAGTTTTCGGTATAGCCCTCATAAAGGCCCTGTTCATCCCGCTGCTCAAAAAGCACCGGTTCCGTCAATCCTATCTGTGACTCTAAAAATCTTTTTCTCAAAGCGTCCGCTGCGGAGATCATTGCTCGGCTGCGGCGCTCTTTTTCTTTATTCCCTATGATTTCCGGAAAATCGTACGCTCTCGTTCCGGGACGCCGGGAATAGGGAAACACATGAATCTTCGCGAATCCGATCTTCTGAACAAAGCGCACAGATTCCTCAAATTCTTCCTGAGTTTCTCCGGAAAAGCCGACCATCACATCGGTCGTCAGGGCCGCGTTCGGGAATGCATCCCGCAGATTTCCGGCAATTTCCGAAAACTCGGCACAGCTATAATGCCGGTTCATCCGCCTGAGCGTCCGGTCACAGCCGCTCTGAAGTGAAAGGTGAAACTGCGGGCAGAGTTTTTTCTGTTTCGAGAGACGGGCAATTACCTCGTCCGAGAGACGTTCCGGTTCGAGTGAACCGAGCCGGACCCGTTCAATTCCCTCTACCGAGCAGGCAGTCTCCACCGCATCGCACAGATTCATTCCGAACTCTGCTCCGTAGCAGGACAGATTAATTCCCGTTAAAACAACTTCACGGTAACCGTTGTGAGCAAGTGCTGTCAGCTCTCTCAGAAGATCCTCCGGCTTTTTGGAGCGCACTCTGCCGCGTGCATAGGGAATGATACAGTAGGAACAGAACCGGTTGCACCCGTCTTCAATTTTCAGAAAAGCCCGTGTCCGCTCATAATAATCCGAGACAAGCATCGGCTCAAAAGGTTCTCCTGTCTCGTGCGGAATAATCTCAACAATACGTTTTCTGTTCTGACGGTATTTTTCAAGATATCCGCGAAGAGCTGATCGCTCCCGATTTCCGATGACGATATCGGCCTCAAGAAGACTGGCGGATTTTTCCGGGAACGCCTGCGGCATACAGCCGGTCAGAACAATCACCGCGTTTGGGTGATCCGCCCGTGCGCGGCGAACTGTCTGCCGTACTTTCTGATCGCTCGAAGCGGTAACGGTGCAGGAATTGATAATGACCGCATCGGCTTCTTCACCGTCGTGCGCCGCTTCATATCCGTTGTCCAGAAGATCCGACAGCATCGCCTGCGATTCATACTGATTCACTTTACAGCCGAGCGTAATGATCCTGACTTTCATTGTTCTCCCTTTCAGTTTTCATGAGTGTCGATTGTTTTCTGGAGTTCTTCGAGATCCCCGGCCGCCTGAGTCCATTCGAGCATCCGTTCCTCGCTTTCCTGCCCAAGACGCTCAAGCGCTTCCGTCAGTTCAATCACTTTCAGATAATCTTCGGCAATCTCCGGACTCCGCAGCTGCGCCTGAAGCTCTTTTTCCTGCTTTTCAAGCACCTCGATCTGCCGCTCAATCCGCGCAATTTCCTTGCTTGCATTTCTGATTCTGGCTTCGTTTTCACGGCGGATTTTATTCTCACTCTGTACCTGAGGTTCTTTCCGAATCATTTCCGCCTTCTTTTCCTGCTTCTGCAGGAAATCATCGTAGTTGCCCAGGGACAGTTCCGCGCCCGTTTTCGTCAGCAGATAGATTTTATCTGCCAGCCGGTTCATCAGATAACGGTCGTGGGAGACAATCAGCAATGTCCCCTCATACTGGGCAAGCGCGTTTTCGAGCGCTTCGCAGGCCAGAATGTCAAGATGGTTCGTCGGTTCGTCGAGGATCAGGAAATTCGCCCTAGAAAGCATCAGCTTCAGCAGCAGTATCCTTGCTCGTTCCCCGCCGGAAAGGGTTCCCACATTTTTGAACACATCTTCTCCGAAAAAGAGAAACAGCGCGAGTGCGGAACGGATCTGCGTTTCATCCATTCCGGTATGTTCATCCCAGATCTCGTCGATCACCGTTTTTTCATCGTGGAGATTTGACTGAATCTGATCGTAATAACCGAGTTCCACACCGACTCCGAAACGGAATATTCCCTCATTATGCGTATATTCACCGAGAATCGTTTTCAGAAAAGAGGTTTTTCCGCATCCGTTCTCACCAATCAGGAAGACATGCTCTCCGCGCTTGATGTCCATAGCGACATGAGAAAAAAGGCGGTTTGATCCGAAAGCAAGCCCCATCTCCTCACAGGAAAAAACATCGTCCCCTGCGCGGCGGGACGCCGTAAATCCGAAATGCATCTGCTTGGCCGCTGCTTCCGGTCTTTCAAGCGTCGCTTCCAGACGGTCGATTGCTTTCTGCTTACTGTCAATTGTGCGGTAGTTCCGCTCCTGATTCCATCTGCGCTGCTGCTCGATGATTCCCTCGATGCGCCGAATTTCGCGCATGGTACTCTCATATCTGCGCTGAGCAGCCAGATCTTCCTGCTCTTTCAATTTTATGTAAACCGAGTAATTGCCCTTATAGACGGAAAGTTTCCTGTTATGAAGTGAAAAAGTCCGTTCTGTTACACGGTCCAGAAAATACCGGTCATGGGAAATCACGATGTATGCGCCTTTATACGAAGAAAGAAAATCTTCCAGCCATTCGACCGCCTTAAGATCAAGATGGTTGGTCGGTTCGTCAAGCAGAAGAAGATTCGCTCCGGACAGAAGCATCTTCGCGAGCTGCAGCTTCGCCTTCTGTCCGCCGCTGAGCACTCCGACGCGGTTTTCAATCGAATTCTCAGTAAATCCAAGTCCCAGAAGAGCACTTCGCGCACGGCTTCTGAACGTCAGACCTCCCTTGGAGAGGAATTCCTCCCGCTCCGCCATCTGGCGTTCCAAAAGTGCGGAAAGCTCACCGGATGCATTTTGAAGCTCTGACTGCGTTTTCTCGATCTGACGCTCCAGAGCGAGAAGATCGGAAAATACCGTCAGCACTTCTTCGAAAGCGGTTTTTTCGAGATCACGGCAGACATGCTGCTCCATATAGCCGATCTCCGCATTTTTCGCGCGGACGACTTCACCGTCATCATAGGGTTCAAGCCCCAGAAGGATGCGGAACAGCGTCGTTTTCCCGGATCCGTTGCTGCCGATCAGTCCGATTCTGTTGTTTTCGTAAACCTCAAAGGAAACATCGTGGAGAAGTTCTTCTTCCCCGAAATATTTCGTCAGGCCTTTTACCGTCAGGAGTGCCATTTTACACCTCATGAAAATACTCTACAAAATAGTATTATATCGAAAAATCCCCTTTTGCGCAATATGCCTTTTTCCCGTTGGCAGCATGTACTGTTTTCCTGTCTTGTCCGGATTGGCATTCTCTGATATAATATAGAAAAGCAGAAACGGGAGGCGATGTGAATGAATATCGGTGTCTCAAGCGCGTGTCTGTATCCGCAGTATCTTGAGGAAGCGCTTGACCGGCTCGAGGCGTCCGGATTTACGGATTTCGAAATTTTTTTCAATGCCTACAGCGAGCTTGACCCGAAATATCTCGCCTCGATCCGGAAAGACAGGAAAATCATTTCTGTTCATCCGTTCACCTCGGGTTTTGAGTCATTTCTGCTCTTTTCCGAACATTACCGGCGTTTCCGGGATACCGCCGAGGGATATAAGCATTATTTTTCCGCAGCGGCTTTTCTGGGTGCAAGAATCTTTGTCCTCCACGGCGAGCGGGATTATGACCGCTCAAAAATCAGCGAGGAGGAATATTTTGAGCGCTTCGCTTATCTCTCAAATATCGCCGGGGAATTCGGTATAACACTCGCCCAGGAAAACGTAAACCGATTCCGCAGCGAGAATCCGGAGTTTATCAGGAGAATGCGCCGTTATCTTAACGATGAATGTGCTTTTGTCCTGGATATCAAGCAAGCTGTCAGGGCAGGATTTTCACCGTTTGCGATGCTCGAGGCGATGGGCGGAAAAATCACTCATGTCCATTTAAGCGATCATAACCGCGATGAGAACTGTCTTCCCCCAGGAAAAGGCGATTTTGATTTTTCACGCCTATTCCGCGCGCTTTCTGATGTCGGATTCGCAGGAACCCCGGTGATTGAGCTTTACCGGCGGAATTTCCGGGAAATCTGTGAGCTGACTGAAGCGAAGGAATACCTAAGGCATATCTTTCAGTAAAATCTTCTTGTATTGCGATTTTTGTTATGATATAATTGTTTTCAGAACGAAGCTACAGATTTCTTTTCAGGAAATGAGGGATCACCTGTGAAATGCCCGTATTGCGGATATACCGAAAGCAAAGTAGTCGATTCGCGTCCCACTGATGAGGGTGCGCGCATCCGCCGCCGCAGAGAGTGTCTCAGCTGCTCAAAACGCTTTACGACCTACGAGGTCATTGAGACGCTTCCGCTTGTGGTCATCAAGAAGGATAAATCCCGTGAGGAATTCGACCGCGCAAAGCTGACACGCGGCATTCTGCGTGCGTGTGAGAAGCGTCCCGTTTCTTTAAATGAAATTGAGAAGATTGTCGACGATATCGAGCTTTCACTTCAGAATTCACTTGATCGCGAGGTTCCTTCCTCCCTGATCGGTTCCTATGTCATGGATAAACTCAAGGATCTCGATGAGATCGCCTATGTACGCTTCGCTTCCGTCTATCGTCAGTTTACAGACATCAATACCTTCATGGACGAGATCAACAAGATGATCCACAACAAATAACACATCCGCCATAAAAAGGCGCTTTCGGATCCCCGGATCCGAAAGCGCTTTTCTTATTCTTCCTTTACGATATTGACCGCCCAGTTCCCATGACGCAGCAGGAAAACAGCGAGAACACATTTGAGAATCTCCAACGACTGACAGATCAGATACAAAGGAAAAATCTCAAGCGAGGTAAAACGTGACAGGCAGTAGGCAACCGGAATGCTCGCCGCCCACATGAATCCGCAGTCGAGCACAACGGTAATGAGAGTTTTCCCTCCGGAACGCAGTGTGAAATAAGCACAGTTGTTGAAGGAATGAAGCGGAGAAAGAGCCGCCGTGATCAGGATCAGCTGTGTAGCCAGAGAACGCACTTCGTCCGTAACGTTGTAAAGAAGCGGAAAGAACGGTGCGCAGACTGCCGTCAGCCCGCCTGAAACGATACAGCCCGCCGTCGCGAAGAAAATGATCTTGCGGTCAGTATCTTTTGCCTCCTCGATTTTGTTCGCGCCGAGAAGCTGTCCGACAATGATTGCTACAGCGCTTCCCATTGAGAAAAAGACGACATCGGCCAGGCGGGAAACCGTTTGGGAAATATTAGTTGCCGCCACGACAGCTAATCCCCGTGTTGAATAACACTGTGAAAGAAGTGAAACACCAAAGGACCAGAGAAATTCGTTGCACAAAAGCGGCATTCCCTTTCGTATGATGAGTTTTACGAGCCTTCCCGGAATTCGGAGCGTTCTGTACATTTTCCGGAAATACGGGAATCGGTCGAGATGACGGTATACAGCGAATAGGATGATTCCCAGTTCAACGAAACGCGATATAATGGTCGCTAATGCCGCGCCGACAACTCCCAGTTTCGGGAATCCAAGTTTTCCGTAGATCAGAATCCAGTTGAAAACAAGATTGGTAAAAACCGCCGAAAGCGAAGCAGCCATCGGGATTTTTGTGTTTCCGCATTCCCGCAGCGTACTGGAATATAGCTGCGCCGCCGCGAACGGAACAATCTGCAGAAGCATCAGATAGAGATACTGCTGAGCATAGCCGAGCGTCGCCTCGATATCGCCCTGCGCGGCTTCCCCTGTCAGAAAGAGACCGATCAGAGAGCGGCTGTGAAGAAGCAGAATCACGATTGCCGCACCGGAAAGGATCAGGCAGACATAGAGTTTGAACCGGAAGGTATGACGAACTCCCTCCATATCCTGTTTCCCGAAATACTGTGCCGTAAAAATGCCTGCACCGGACAGTCCGCCGAATATACACAGATTGAAAACGAACAGAAGCTGGTTCGCAATCGCGACACCGGACATCTGAACCGTTCCGATCCCTCCGACCATAATGTTGTCGAGAAGTCCGACGAAGGTTGTGATCCCGTTCTGAATCATGATCGGAACCGCTACTGCAAAAAGCATTTTATAAAACTTTTTATCCCCGATATATTTTCTCATAATCCCTCACGATATTTTCGAAATATGCATCACCAGACGATGCGGAAGAATCTTTGCCAGAACACGATACACCTTATAGATGAAGCGCGGCGTGTAGACGAACTTCCCGCGAACAGCGGCTGAAACCGATTTTTCGGCAACTTTCGCCGCATTTACACGGGGCAGCTTCCGGAATGTTTCGGAGCGGCCTGTAATGCCGGCGACATCCAGGAATTCGGTATCCATCGGTCCCGGACAGACCGCAAGGCAGTGAATCCCCGCTTTTTTCAGTTCAAAGGCGAGTGAACGGGAAAAACTCTGAACATACGCCTTTGTTGAGCAGTAAACCGTCATGCCGGGTGTCGGTACAAAGGAAGCGATCGAGCTTATGTTGATCAGTAATGCGCCGCGAGGCATATAAGGCAGCGTGATGGAAGCCATTGCAGTCAGCGCGGTGACATTGAGCTGTGTCATCGAAACCTGTGAATCGGTGTCCGCCTCTCTGAAATCGCCGAATGTCCCGGCACCGGAATTATTCACAAGGATCATTACTTCCGGCTTCTCCTGCGCAAGACGGGTCCGGTACACATCAAAGCTTTCCGGATCTGTCAGGTCCAGCGGAACTGCGGCAATCCGTTTTTTCGGGAACAATTCGCTGAGAGCCTCCAGCCGCTCACGGCGGCGGGCAATCACCCAGATTTCTTCAATATCCTGAAAACTTTCTTCAATAACCCGGACATACTCTTTTCCAAGACCCGAGGAAGCGCCTGTGACAACCGCGATCTTCATATTCTTCTCCTCTTTGCATAATAAATGGCAGTACAGTTGCCCATACTGCCATTTTCTGATTTAAAACGGTTATTTAACGAGTTTCGCTACTTCAGCAGCAAGATCGTCCTGTCTCTTTTCAATGCCTTCGCCTTTTTCGAAGCGAACATATTTGACAACTTTGATCATACCGCCAAGCTCTTTCGCGACTTCTGCAACATGTTTCTCTACGGAGAACTTGTTGTCCTTGACATAGGTCTGCTGAAGCAGGCAGTTTTCCTCATAGTATTTACCGACACGGCCGTCGACCATCTTCTCGAGGATCGCCTGGGGCTTCGGTTTCGCGGAAGCGTTATTCTCTTCGATCGCCTGAGTAAGAAGAATTCTTCTCTCATTCGCGAGAGTCTCTTCATCAACATCAGCCTTGTCGAGGAACAGCGGGCTCATTGCCGCAACCTGCATTCCGATATCTTTGCCGAGGACACGAACCGTCTCGTTGTCCTTAAGATTATCAGAAACCTCGAGAGCAACCATAACGCCGATGTTGCCGCCAGCGTGAGTATAACATACATTGACCGTATCCGCTTCGTACCGGACAAAACGGCGGATCTGAATGTTTTCGCCAATGGAAAGGACCTTTTCCTGAAGGTTTTCCGCAACAGTCAAGTCACCCATCTTGCAGGCTTTGAGAGCTTCAACATCAGCGGGATTCTCAGCGATAATAACGTTGGCAACACCCTCAACAAATGCTCTGAAATCAGCATTTTTCGCAACAAAGTCTGTCTCCGAGTTAACTTCAACGACAACGCCTACGCCGCATTTGTCACATACTTTCGCACATACAATTCCGTCTGCAGCGATTCTGTCCGCCTTCTTAACAGCTTTTGCAAGTCCCTGTTCACGAAGGATTTCGATCGCCTTGTCCATATCGCCGTCTGCCTGTGTCAGTGCCTTTTTGCAGTCCATCATGCCGCAGCTCGTTTTTTCGCGGAGCGCAGCAACATCTTTCGCAGTAAATGATGCCATTTCAATCTTCCTCCTGTTATTCTTTGTTTCGTAGAAGAACCCGCCGACAGCCGGCCTTTGGGCTGATCCGGCGGGATCTGTAATGTTAGAAATTATTCCTCGGTTTCTTCAGCGTCTTCCTCAGCTTTCGCTGCTTCGATCGCTTCATCTTCCGCGTCACGGGCAGCTGCGCCCATCTGGCCTTCTCTGCCCTCAACAATCGCGTCAGCCATCGCGCCGGCAATCAGCTTAACCGCACGGATCGCGTCGTCATTTCCGGGGATGACATAATCGACTTCATCCGGATCACAGTTGGTATCAACGATTGCAACGATCGGGATTCCAAGCTTTTTAGCTTCAGCAACAGCGATTCTTTCCTTTCTCGGGTCAACGATAAAGAGAGCGCCGGGAAGCTGCTTCATCTCAGCAACACCGCCGAGATACTTTTCGAGTTTCTCGATCTCGAGTTTAAGTTTTGTAACTTCTTTCTTCGGGAGAAGATCGAACGTTCCGTCTTCTTCCATCCTCTTGAGCTGACGCAGACGGTCTACTCTGCCGCGGATGGTACGGAAGTTCGTAAGCATCCCGCCGAGCCATCTTGCATTGACAAAATACGCGCCCGAACGTTCCGCTTCTTCCTTTACGGATGACTGAGCCTGTTTCTTCGTTCCTACAAAGAGAACGGATTTTCCTTCCACGGAAAGATCGCGAACGAAATTATAGGCCTCTTCCAGTTTGCGAACGGTTTTCTGCAGATCGATAATGTAGATTCCGTTACGCTCGGTGAAGATGTATTCCGCCATTTTCGGATTCCATCTTCTGGTCTGGTGACCGAAGTGAACGCCGGCCTCCAGAAGCTGCTTCATTGATACAACTGCCATGTTTTTTCCTCCTTTAGGTTTTTCCTCCGCCCGCGCTCTTATGAGGACGGAAAACCCTTTTTCCATAAAGGGCACCAATCCGTCGGGCACGAACGTGCGTTTTTGCATCAAAGCCTATTTATCTTATCACATCTTCCTGCTTTTTGCAATCTTTTTTTCCCGCCGATTTACAAAAAAATCACTGAAAAAGCCTGTTAAATGCATTCATCCGCCTTTATCATCGTACAGGAGGATGTCTCTGGGGGGGTCTTTGGTGTTTTCCCGGAAAAACGCAGTTCTTTCTCTCTGAGAGAAAGAAAAAAGCCATCACGGATTACAGCCTCTGCAGGGCGAATATCCTTCCAGAAGAGCTTCCTGTGCACTGCTGAAGAAAACCCGGTTTGTTTCGGCGGGCAGGTTCCTGCAGTCGGGTGCATGGAAGATCTTGGATTTCCGGTTGCCGATATATATTTCTTCCGTCGGTACAGCCTGCTTCGGAAGAAAGGAGGCTTCTCCGGTCTGCGCAAAAACAGTGAGGTCGTCTTCTCTGACCGTAAATACGATATCACCGTGCACGTCTGTCCTGTAAACAGTCGCTGCGCAGTCCGAAAGACGTGAGAGCACCGCCGGGGAAGGATGGCCGTAGGCATTCCCCGCGCCTACGGAGATAACAGCATACTCCGGCATCACGCGGCGGATAAAACGATAGCTCGTCGAGGAAGCGCTGCCATGATGACCGACACGCAACAGATCTGCTGAAAGGTCTTCATCCAGAAGACACATCTCATGCTCACTTTCGCGTTCCGCATCCGCTGCAATCAGAACGGAAAACTCCCCGCTTGATATTTTCAGAACAACAGAACTGTTGTTGACACGATCGTCATCATATTCTGAAGGCGCGACAACACGAACCTCAGATTCTCCGAGCCGGAATGTCTCACCCGCTGAGACTGCCTTTGAGGGAATTTGCTTCTCCTGCGCGGCGGAAAACATTGCTCCGTAGTCAGAATGTTCGTCTGAAATCTGAAGCGCAGAATGGTAAATTTCATCTATCCGGACCGTCCTGATCAGCTTCTCCGCAGCTCCGACATGGTCGCTGTGGTCATGAGTCGCTACAAAAAACCGCAGACGTTCGATACCATACCGGTCCAGCACCTCTTCGACATGGACGAACGTATCGGTATCACCGCAGTCTACAAGCATTGCCTCTTCACCGCTTATTATCAGAGTACAGTCTCCTTGGCCGACATCCAGAAAGACAACGCGAAAAAAGCCATCAGGAAGAGAGAGATTCTCGTCCTCAGCCGCATTCAGGACAGGAAAGTCCGCCTGCCCCGAATCAGGACGGACTGTTTTGCAGCCGGAAAGAAGTAAAAGAAGCAGGAAAGTACAGATCAGCGCAATCCATTTTTTCGCCATCTTCTTTTCCCTCTTTCCCTTTCTGTTTTTTCTGACTTATCTGTTTGACGTCGGCGGCCTGCCTTTCGCTCCATTGTGCGGCTTATCAGCAGAATCCGACCGGATGATTGACAAGGAAGCCGGAATTATGCTATACTATGGTATCAAAAAATCTAACGAAGGGAGAAAAAGACGCATGAAAACGTGCTTCCGCCTGTGTTGCTGTCGCGGTTTCATTGTGCCTTCTTCTGCCCGCTTTCTCTTATAATCGAAGTTTCTGTTCGGTCATTTGCGGAGATATGCGGAAAACGCGTATCTCCGTTTTTTCATAAAAAAGGATTTCAAAGCATATTACGGGTTTCCCGAACTTGACGGAGGTCTCCCATGGATTTTATCGAAACTGTCCGGCAGCAGCTTGGCTCGCTGCCCTCTGAGATCGGCTCGAATTTTTCCTTGGAAAAATATCATATGCCGGATCGCCGAAGAGTGATCGAAATCATCAAGCTGATTCAGGCAGCCTTTTTCCCGGATTTCTTTAAAGTAAGCGGCGTAGCGCCGTCAGAGCATCTTGAAACAGCGTTTGAACTGCTGAAAGAACAGATTGAGCGTGCGGCCCTCTTCGGGAATATCAATCCGGAAAACGCCGGCGCACTGGCTGAGGATTTCTTTAAACGCCTGCCGAAAATCAAAGCCATGCTTCTAAAGGATATCAAAGCGCTCTTTGACGGGGATCCCGCAGCGAAAAGCTACGAGGAAGTCATTCTCTGCTATCCGGGGTTCTACGCCATCACGATCTATCGAATTGCCCATGAACTCTATCTGCTGAAAATCCCGCTGCTTGCCCGTATGATGACAGAATTTGCTCATGAGAAGACCGGAATTGACATCCATGCCGGTGCGACAATCGGCGAATACTTTTTCATAGATCACGGAACAGGCATTGTCATCGGTGAGACAACCGTCATCGGTGATCACGTAAAACTGTATCAGGGTGTCACGCTCGGAGCCCGGAGTTTTGAACTTGATGTGTTCGGGAATCCTGTCAAGGGAATCAAACGTCATCCGAATATCGGGAATAATGTAGTCATCTACGCCAACGCAACCATTCTCGGAGGCGATACCTGCATCGGCGACAACTGTGTCATCGGCGCCGGTGTCTGGCTGACCTCCTCGGTTGAAAAGAACAAACGTGTCTACTATTCCTCGGCCGTCACTGTATCGATCAAGGAACAGCAGTAACGAATCTCATTATGAAAAAGGAACAAGCTGGGAGGATCATCCTCTCAGCTTGTTTTGTGTTTCAAATGCGATCTCAGTCAATATCCTCAACCTTATGGTCCAGCGGTTCCTCAAGCAGTTCGGGATTCCTCATATATTTTTTGAAATAACGCATGGAACGCGCAAAATACAATCCGTCGCAGAATCTTTCATCCGTTACAAATCCCAGAGTCAGGATCTTTCCCTCCTCGATCTCGCCGTTATGCGTATTTACGATCGGTTTCCGCCGTTCTTTTCCAAGCCCGACGAATATTCCTGTCGTACCGAATTCGTAAACGTGATGGTAAAGGTAGTTGATTCCGAGCGATTTGAGATTTGTGATAAAGAACGAGGTGTGGAAGGGCGATGCATCAATAATCGCGCGGGGCATCATTTCGTGGCGGTCCAGAAATTTCATCAGACCGATAAACGCCTTGATCAGCCACCCCGGCAGATACATGATTACCCGGGCCATCTTATCCGTTCCGTTCTCATTATTGGTCATCGTATCGGTAATCATCCCGTCAATCTGAGCCCTGACCTGCTCGAGCGTTTCAATTCCATCAAACTCAAATTTCAGTGTAGTTTCCGCGGATTCATCACGCAGATTTCTCTGAACCGCCATGGAACTCCAGATTTTCCGACGGGTATAAATCTTCCCGTTCATAACGAAGCGATTCAGCGCAGGGCGTTGTGCCATGGTACGAACAATCGAGGCGATAATGATGTGGGCATAGGTATACTTAATGCCTGTCTCCTGTTTTTTTCTCTCAATATACGCATCCAGCGGCGCACAGTTGAAATCATCATTGTACATCGTCATGGAATCCGTACGGGTTTTCATGATATATGGAATAATCCGCTCAAGCGGATCTATTTTTCGAACACGTCTGCCATCATATCTCTTGCCAAACATATCTTTCCTCCTGAAACACAGCTTATCATTATTATAACAGCCTCTCTCGGGAAAAACAACAGAAAAAGGGACGATATGTTCATTTTCTGTTCACAATCTTTTTTCCCGGTTGCTGTATTTTTCATATTGTCAAAGATGTTTTTTTCGTGTATTATAAATGATGTATATTTGACTGTTATCCTATGGAGGCTTATAAAATGAAACTCAAAAAGTGGATTTCCGTTTTCCTGATTGCAGCAGTTTTACTGAGCTGCTTCGGGTTTGGCGCTTTTGCGGCAAAAAGTGAAAGCACTTTCCAGCTTCGAAGCAGTCTCCTTCCCCGTTTCTACCGACTGACAACTGCAGAGGATCCTTCCGGAAATCCTGAACCGGCAGAAGA
>ONSY01000140.1 GCA_900320605.1 uncultured Eubacteriales bacterium
ATTATATTATAAGCAATTTTTGAGAAAAAAGCAAGAATTGATTATGATCTTTAAGAAATATTAAGAATTAGAATTATTATTATGAATTATGATATTTTTTGATCGGTTCGGTGAAAAAAAGGGACGGAGCGCTGCGTAAAGATCCGGAGGAGACTGTATCTGCAAAGGACCGAAAGCAAGTTTTTTTTCGCTTTTTCCGGTTGGTGTTGCAAGTTTCCGGAAAACGTGACATAATAAAAAAAGAATGATCCGAAGGAGGATTTCTGTCATGAAATCGATACAGACCGAGAATCTGACAATGCTCGTCGATTTTTATGAGATCACAATGGCAAACGGATATCTGCGCAGCGGTATAGGGGACAAGATCGCATACTTTGATATGTTCTTCCGCAGAATTCCGGATAACGGCGGCTTTGCGATCATGGCCGGTGTGGAGCAGGTCGTTGATTATCTGCAGTCGCTTACCTTTACGCCGGAGGATATTCAGTATCTTGAAAGTAAAAATATATTCTGTGCGGAATTCCTCGACTATCTGCGGGATTTTCGTTTTTCCTGCGATATCTGGGCGATTCCGGAAGGAACGCCGATTTTCCCGGGCGAACCGATTCTGACAGTTCGCGGACCGGTCATTCAGGCGCAGTTCGTCGAGACAATGATTCTTCTGACAATCAATCATCAGAGTCTGATCGCGACGAAATCGAATCGTATCGTCCGTGCAGCCCAGGGCAGAGCGGTTATGGAATTCGGTTCCCGCAGGGCTCAGGGCGCAAGCGGCGCGATTATGGGCGCGCGTGCAGCATATATCGGCGGCTGTGCTGGGACGGCCTGTACAATCAGTGATCTGCGTTACGGAACCCCGGCGCTCGGAACCATGGCGCACAGCTGGGTCCAGATGTTCGACAGTGAATACGAGGCGTTTAAGGCCTACGCACAGTGCTATCCGAACAACTGCATGCTGCTTGTTGACACGTACAATGTTCTGAAATCCGGTGTCCCAAACGCCATCCGCGTTTTCGACGAAATTCTGAAACCGCAGGGAATCCGTCCCGCGGGAATCCGCATAGACAGCGGCGATATTACTTATCTTTCCAAGCGTGCGCGCAAAATGCTGGATGATGCCGGATATCCGGACTGTAAAATCTGCGCGTCCAATTCTCTTGATGAGTATATTATCCGTGACATGCTTCTTCAGGGTGCGCTGGTTGATTCCTTCGGAGTCGGTGAAAGACTGATTACCGCCTCTTCAGAGTCGGTGTTCGGTGGTGTCTATAAATTAGCGGCTGTCGAGGAAACAGACGGGACGATTATTCCTAAAATCAAACTGAGTGAAAATGTTACGAAAATCACAACACCCTGTTTCAAAATGGTTTACCGTCTTTTTGACAATGCCAGCAGAAAAGCGATCGCTGATGTCATTACGCTGTATGATGAGACGATCAATGATCAGAAGCCGTATATGATCTTTGATCCGGAACACATCTGGAAGCGCCAGGTGCTTGAAAACTTCAGCGCGAAGCCGCTGCTTGAGAAAATATTCGAAAACGGACAGTTTATCGGTTCACACCGCGATCTCGGAGAGATACGGCGTTATTGCGCGGAGCAGGTTGGTACACTGTGGGACGAGGTAACCCGTTTTGAGAACCCGCACGGCTATTATGTGGACCTTTCGCAGAAACTGTGGTTTGAAAAGAATGCGATGCTTTCGCAGAATCGCGATTTGACAGTTTAACTGAAAAATGTTATGCTCGATTTGTGAGTAAGCTGAGCAGCTGCGGGTGCAGTTCCGAAAGGAAGCATCTGAGGAAAGTCCGGGCTTCTTCGGGCGGAATAACGGCTAACGGCCGCCGGGGGCGACCCCAGGGAAAGTGCAACAGAAATATACCGCCGGTCATTCACCGGTAAGGATGGAAAGGCGAGGTAAGAGCTCACCGGCATGCGGGAGACCGCATGGCCCTGTAAACCCTATTCGAAGCAACACCGTGGAGGGACAATCCGTTGCCCGACGGGTCCCGTGGAGGTGGCGTGAGCCTGCCGGCAACGGCAGGCCAAGATAGATGGCTGCTTTAGACAAGACCCGGCTTACAGGCTTAGTCACATTTTACATTCTTCAGAATATAGAAGGGAGAGAAAGATGAAAATACTTCTGATTGGCGGAACCGGCAACATCAGTTCCTTTGTGACAGAACGTCTGATTCAGAACGGTGATGAGGTAGTGCTTCTTAACCGGGGACGTCAGAACGCCAATGTGTCATCCGCTGTACGCTTCATCACAGCTGATGTCCATGATGAGGCTGCGGCTTCGGCTGCGATCGGAGATGAGCGCTTTGATGTAGTGGCAGATTTCATCGCATTTGGGCCGCAGGATGTTGAGCGGGATATCCGTCTGTTTAAGGGAAAGACGAAACAGTATATCTTTATCAGCACCGCATCGGCGTATCAGAAGCCGCTCTCACATTACAGAATTACCGAGAGCACGCCG
>ONSY01000196.1 GCA_900320605.1 uncultured Eubacteriales bacterium
AAACAGTTCTTCTGTATGGATCAGGGCATCTGCCGTTTACTGCGCGGAACGCTTCGTATGCCATTCGATCGCGTAGTCAATAAGGAAACGGATCACTGGATTCTGCTCGTCGCGCATGTGCGCCGTATCGCCGAAATACATTTCGAAGGGTTTTTCGAGCGTATAGGGTTCCCAGCGGGGCATCGGTTTTCCGTCCGCGTCGGGACCGTTCGGGTCTCCGGTCTTCGCGAAATTCGTCCAGTAGTTGCACATCTGTCTGGCGAGATCGTAATGCTTCGCCTTAAAAGGCCGCCAGCATTTCGCGAGCGTTTCAAAGACGAACCATAAATCGCTCGAATGGAACGCGCCGGCATTGTCTCCGGGCATTTCTGCGTCAAAGGTATAACCGTAGATCGGAGCGTTTCCGATCTTCGCGTTATAGTGCTCCCAGATCGCGCTGCCGACTTCCTGCAGCGGAACACAGACCTTATCCATGATTTTCTCGAAATCTCCGCTCTCAAATCCGACGAGGCGGAGATATTCCTCCGCTTTATCTCCGAACTGCTTCTCAGCATATTCTTTCAGTGAGTTCAGATCTTTTACGCCGAAAGGAGGCCAGCGGAAATCGTTTGTGGTATGGCCGGCCATGACAGGAATCTGATGGCGCTCGTTTCGGATCATCGCCTCGGTCCAGTCGCTCTGAAGGAACCAGCCGTCCGTGAAGTGCGTGAACGGGAAGCGCGGCGCGTCGGGCAGATGTGAAAACTCCGCGCTTTTTTCATAGAGCGTCTTTGCGTCAATCTGTTTCATTTCCTCAAAGCTTGAACAGCCGAGGAATTTCTGGAACGCGAGTCCGATCTGTTCCGCCTGCTCGAGCGTATTGTTCGGCTGGGAGTTCGCGGGGCGGATTCCGCCGCCGGACATCACGATCGCCTTCTCAAAAAGCCCCTTTGAACGCGGAGAAACCAGATGCGCGAGAATGCTCCCGGCGCCTGCCGACTGTCCGAAGACGGTGACGTTCTGGGGATCGCCGCCGAATGCCGCGATATTACGCTTTACCCATTCAAAAGCGGCTTTCTGATCCAGAAAACCGAAGTTTCCGATCGGGCCGCCCGGATTCGAGGCGGTGAGCTGAGGATGCGCGAGCCAGGCGAATACGTTGACGCGATAGGCGATCGATACGAGGATGACTCCGCGGCGCGCGATGCGCTCGCCGTCAAACTCCATCTCCGCCGTATAACCGGAATTGAAGGCGCCGCCGTAGATCCAGATCATAACGGGCAGCTTCTCATCGGCGGATTTTGCCGGTGTCCAGACATTCAGATAGAGACAGTCCTCGCTCATCGGAATTTCGGGATCCACGTGCCATTCCTTGGAATAAAATGCGTTGGGATCGATTCCGGGCGTTTCCTGCATCGAAATCGGTCCGAACTGATAGGCTTCCAGCACACCGTCCCAGTCTTTCGCCGGCTCCGGCGCTTTCCAGCGCAGATCTCCGACCGGCGGTGCCGCGAACGGGATTCCCTTGAAGGCGGTAATTCTCGGATCCGCCGCCGGCAGACCGCGGACAAGACCGTTTTCCACACGAACTTCTCTTAACATTCTAACCGCTCCTTTATGTTTTCTTGTATTTATTATACTGAATCGGAATTTTAATGTCAATCATATCTCCCCCCTGTGTTCAACGATACGCCGCGCCGAAGGCCGTTATATCCGCTTTTCGGGTACCGCAGGGTGTCCGGATGCTTTTTCACAGCCCTTATCGGAGAAAAAATTTACAATTTAAAACGACGAAAATTGCAAAAAAGGCTTTTCTATTTTATGAATTTGCCTTATACTATATGCGTGGTATTTTGCTTATTTGTAAAAGTTCCGAAAAGAAAGGTGTGTTCCGATGTCTTTACAGAGAGTTCGTTTGAACATTTGCGGGATTGAATTTACAATACAAACCGAAAAGACTGAAAAGCAGGCGCTTGAAGCCGCGCGTGCGGTGGAGGAGTCGATTCAGACTCTGCGTGAACACGACAGCCGGGTATCTCCGACGTTCGGCGCCATTCTGACAGCGCTCGATTTCTACGACCAGATGGTTGAGAGCCGCGACGCGGCAGGGAAAATCGCTGAAGAGATCAAGAAATGCCGCGCGGAAACCGAAGAGATGCGCGCAGAAACGGAGCGTATGCGTCAGGAACTGCGCCTTGTGCGCGCGCAGCTCAAGGAGCAGAACGAACCGAAATCGGAAGGAAAAAAGTATGAACAGCTCGGTTTCATGCAGACAAAACCCTCCGGAAAGTATGTAAAGCAAACCCTCGACGACATCATCGCCGGCGATGAAAATCTTCAGGCTTTTTTCGCTAAACCGGAGGAATAACGGTTGTTGAAAACCGCCGCTGAAACAGGCAAAAAACCGATTTTTCCGCACAATAGCTGTACATTTCACATCGATGTTTTCACAAGGCCCTGTTGAAAACCGGTTGATTTCTGTTGAAACATTCTTTCTCGCCATTTTTCCGAAAAAACGTTCGAAAATGGCCGGTGTTGACATAATTTAAGGCAAAAAAGGGCTGAAATTCACCCGTTTTCCCTTTTTCACGCAATTATGGAAACTGCGATTAGCGATTTTAATGATAGTTTTCAACAGATGAATATTCTTTAAAGTGGGAGTCATATTTATGAAAAAGACACTGATTAAAACACTGCTGCTGATCGTCCTTCTGATGCTCGCGATTGTTCTGGGCATCGTCATCGCCAATGCCTGCGCCGGTGTGCGGGGTTTCTCCTGGCTTGCCGCCTCGGCAACCTTCGGCCTTCAGCCCACCACGGTTGATCTCTCCGTAATGCAGTTCACCTTCGGCCTGACCGTTTCGATTAATGTCGCACAGGCAATTCTTCTGCTGCTCGCGATCATCGCCTACTGTTCCATCCGCATCAAGAATTAATCCCCGTACTCATTCCATACCGCATGCCTGTCTGAATTACCGCCTGTCAGAGTATATAGCGATCAGCGGACAGAAAGACTCCGCTGGTCTTTCCATCTTCGTATAAAGGAGAAATCATCATGTTTTTTTCATCCAGAGATATCGGTATTGATTTAGGTACCGCGAATACGCTCGTCTTTATGAAAGGAAAGGGCATCGTCATGCGTGAGCCTTCCGTTGTCGCGGTTGACGTGCGCAACGACACGGTCCTCGCCGTCGGAACCAAGGCAAAGGAAATGATCGGCCGTACCCCCGGATCGATCGTTGCCGTCCGTCCCCTGAAAGACGGAGTCATCGCCGATTTTGACATCACCGCCACGATGCTCAAACACTTCATCAAGAAGGTCCTCAAGAACAACGGCGGTTTCGGCCGCCCGAGAATTGTTGTCTGTATTCCTTCAGGCGTTACCGAAGTTGAGCGGCGTGCCGTTGAAGACGCCGCCCGTCAGGCCGGCTCGTCCAATGTCGAACTGATCGAGGAGCCGATGGCCGCCGCAATCGGCGCCGGTCTCCCGGTTGCGGAACCGACCGGCAGCATGGTCGTCGATATCGGCGGCGGCACCAGCGAAGTCGCCGTCATCTCACTCGGGGATATCGTCACTTCCTGCTCTGTACGTGTGGCCGGAGATAAGTTTGATGACGCGATCGTCTCCTATATCCGCCGTAAATACAATCTCCTGATCGGAGAGCGCAGCGCGGAGGATATCAAGCTTCAGATCGGTTCCGCCTATCCGATCGAGGGTCTGGAGGACGCGATCATTGAGGTAAAAGGACGCAATCTCCTTGACGGACTGCCGAAAAACATCACTCTGACCACCTCGGAAATCCGTGAGGCGCTGATGGATCCGCTGATGTCGATCATCGACGCGGTAAAGAACACGCTTGAGAAAACCCCTCCGGAGCTTGCTTCGGACATTATAGATCATGGAATTATGTTAACCGGTGGCGGCGCGCTTCTGAACGGTCTCGATCTGCTCATGTCGGAACAGACCGGTATGCCCGTCCATGTCGCGGAGAACCCGCTTGACTGCGTGGTTGACGGTACCGGCAAACGCCTTGAGATGAATCTCCCCTTTGCCTCCTTCAACTTCCGCCGCGCCTCCAGCACCAGAAGATAAACGTCTTCTCCCTGTCCGGTTATCAATCCGATAAGAAAGTGAAACTATGAAAAAGTTTTTTCATACAAAATCCTTTCGGGTACTGATCGGCGTTGTCGTCGTTCTGCTCGGTGTACTGATCTACACCCAGAGCGTTGACAGCTCCGTCACCGCCAATATCATCAGCTTTCTGTCCTCTCCGATTCAGAAGGCCAGTTCTTCTGCGACCAATTCCGTCCGGGAAACGCTTTTCCCTGAAGACGAAAAGACGCTCGCGGACCGTGTCGCCGAACTCGAGGAAGAAAACCGCGAATACCGGCGCCAGCTGATCGAGTTTGAAGAAACCAAAAAACTTGTGGAGCAGTACCGCCAGATGCTGGGAATCCGCGAGGAACACTCGGACTTTTCGATGGTTCCGGCGGCAATTATCAGCACCGACTCGATGAATCCGTTTTTCGTCTTCACGATCGACAAGGGCGACCGGGACGGCGTCTCGGAGGGCGATCCCGTTGTATCGAAGGACGGGCTGGTCGGCTGGATCTCAAACGTATATAAGACAACCAGCGTCGTGACAACGATCTTTTCGGAAGACGCGCATATCGGAGCGACCGTCGTGACCAAACGCGAAACCGGCGTGATCGAGAGCAACATCAAACTCGCGGATCAGGGCTATGTGCGCCTTTCCTTCCTTGACACCAACACACAGATCTCCGCGAATGACCTTGTAACCACAACAGGACTGTCAGGAAACTACCCGAAAGATATCATGGTCGGGCGCGTGATTTCGGTCGAAAGCTCGGAAAACGGGATCTCAAAGCACGCGGTTGTAAAACCGTACGCGAAGATCCGGGATCTTGAGGATGTTTTCGTCATCACTGATTTCGAAGGAAAAGGAGAGGTTGACGCTTCTGAGCTGTATCCCCCGGAAAGCTCCTCTCAAACGGAATCCTCTTCCTCGGAAAATTCCTCAGATGTTTCCTCTCTGCAGAGCGAATCCTCCGAAGGTGTCAGGCCCGGTGAAACCGGCTCCTCTTCCGGTGAGGGGGACTCCGGAGAGCCGAACGAAAATCCGGAGGAATAAACCATGACCTCAAAAACAAGACATGATCTGATCCGGTATCTCGCCTATCTGCTTGAATTCCTGCTGCTGCTGACGCTGCAGAGCACACCGCGGCTGTTTCCGCGTTTCTTCGGCGCGGCGCCGCTCTTTTTAGCTCCGGCCGCCTGTCTGATTGCCATGTATGAACCGGAGATCCCGTCCATCTTTATCGGACTCTTCGCCGGCCTGCTGCTTGATTTCTCCGGAGGCGGAATTCTCGGTTTTCACGCAACGGTGCTCGCAATTCTCTGTTACTTCATTGCCTCTCTCTGCGAGGAATATCTTCAGACGAATTTTGTCACAGCCCTGATTCTCGGGGTGGTTTCGGTTTTTCTGGTCGTTTTCTTCAACTGGGTCTTCCTTTATCTCCTGCCGGGCTATTCCTATCCGGGATATGCGTTCGCGCGGCATTACCTGATCAGTTTCGCAGTTACAGCGGTCTTTGTCCCGCTTTTATATCTTCTCAACCGTCTGATCGCGGTCACGATCCACGAGTAAACCTTGTTTCTGCTCCGCGGTCAATAATAGAAACAGTACAAATTACGAACCACAATCTGCAAAAAGGATATTGAACATATGCAGGACAACAAAAGCAGGATCATCCGGATTCTTTCCGCCGCGGTAGCAATCGTGCTCGTCTTCGGTCTCTTCACCGCGCGGCTGATCCGCTGGCAGCTTGTAAAGGGCGATGAGTTTCTGGCGCAGAGCCGTGACAGCTCCTCAAACTATACGATTCTGCAGGCAGCCCGCGGAGAGGTCCTCGACAGCAGCGGCGGCGCGATGATCACAAACAAAACTGTCTATAATATCGTGTTCGACGCGTCAAAACTCCGGCGCGCCGATTATAACGACACGATCTACAAGCTTCTGCTTCTGATGGAGGAATGCGGCGAGGAATGGATTGACCGTCTTCCGATCCGCCGTCTGCCCAGCGGCAGCTACGCCTTCAAGGAGAACAGTGAAGCCGAAATCGACTATATGAAGAGCGCCTCAATGCTCCACCTCAACGATTACGCGACCGCCGAGGACTGTGTCAAAACCATGCTCAGCGATGATTACTACGATATTTCCGGATATCCGGCCCCTTATGATTTCATGATCGCCTCGGTACGGTATAACATGCACCGCTCCGCGTTTTCCGTCCGGTATCCCTATACTTTCGCGGAGGATATCTCGATCGAGGCCGTTACGGTCATCAACGAGAACCGTCCGAACCTTCCGGGCGTCTCGGTTACGGTCGGTACAGTCCGGGAATATCCCGCCTCGTCATTGGCGCCTCATATCATCGGCTATATCGGCGCGCTCAACGCAGAGGAATACAGCGAACTGCTTGAAAACGGAGAAATCGCCTCCTCCGATAACTACACCGGATATTCCTACAATGACAAGATCGGGAAATCAGGGATTGAGCTCTATCTCGAAGATGAGCTGCGCGGAAAAAACGGCAAAAAAACCATTGTCTATTCCCCGCAGGGTGAATTCATCACCATGGACGACGAGACGATCGATCCGGTTTCCGGACACACTGTCTATCTGACGCTCGATTCCAATCTGCAGGAGGTTACGAACCTCTCGCTTGCAAGAAACGTTGAGGCCGCTCAGCAGAACGGCAAGGAGCTTTACCAAAAAAAGCTCGAGGAAGGCAAACCGAATGAACATCAGGGCGAGGACTGCACCGCCGGCGCGGTGGTTGTTCTTGACGCGAAGACCTTCGGCGTAAAGGCCATGTCCACCTATCCAACCTACGACCTTGTCAGAAGCCTTTCCGACGAGGACTATTTCAACTCCCTGCTTGCCGAGGAATCGAACACACCGCTTGTCAACCGGGCGACAATGGGAACCTATACACCCGGATCGATCTTCAAGCCGGCAATCGCGCTCGCCGGACTGCAGGAAGGTTCCATCACGACAACGACGGAATTCCACTGCACCGGACTGTACAACAATCCTGACTTCGTCGACTACCATCCGACCTGCATGGGAATTCATGACGATACCAATGTCACGACCGCGCTGCAGAAATCCTGCAACGTTTTCTTCTACGAACTCGGATACCGGATCGGCATACGCACCATGAACGTCTACTGCAGCCTGCTCGGCCTCGGGACAACAACCGGGATTGAAATCGGCGAACGTGAAGGGATTCTCGCCGGACCGGATGAATACAACCTCTATCACAGCGGCGAATCCTGGACGGACGGTCTTACGGTTATGGCCGCGATCGGACAGTCGGACAATTCCTTTACCCCGCTTCAGCTCGCCGCCTACTGCGCAACGATCGCAAATGACGGGATCCGCCTCAACACCCATATCATTGAGAAAATCACCGACTATTCCCGTGAGAACGTCCTTTATACAACTCCCAGAACAACCCTTGCTTCAATCGGTGTGGAACAGAGGTATATCAACACCGTCAAGGCTGCAATGGCGCTTGTCTGCGAGGAAGGCGGCACGGCTTCGCGTTTTAAGAACTACGGAGTCAAAATCGCCGCGAAAACCGGGACGGCGACCACCAACGAGGAAACGCATTCCGACAACGCGACGTTCATTGCCTTCGCTCCCTATGAAGACCCGGAAATCGCTGTCGCGATCGTTCTCGAATACGGCGCCAAGGCAACCTACGTTCAGAATATCGCCGAGGATATCTTCGACGCGTATTTCTATCACAAGACCGCAGAGGATCTTTTCCCGGATGGCGCACAGCTTCAGACAGCCGGATAAAGTCAGCAAAAATATAGCAAAACAGCAAGTATAATCCACAATACAGCTAAAAAAGTGGTAATATTAAACAAAATCCATCGAAAAAATCTTTGACGAATCGTCAAGATTGTGCTATGATTAGATAGGGTGCAGCACTATGAGCAAAACAATCGTAATAACCTCCGGAAAAGGCGGCGTCGGAAAAACGACCGTTACCTTCGGTTTGGGAACTTCCCTCGCGCGAAGAGGAAAACGTGTTTTGCTGATCGATATGGAGAACGGCCTGAGGGGTCTTGAAAAAATCATGGGGAACGATGAGACGCTCGTTTTTGACGCTTCCGATATCGTCAGCGGGAAATGCGAGCCGATGGACGCTATCTACCCATGCGCTTCGATTCCCGGACTATATCTCCTCCCGGCTCCCGCCAGTGCTCAGGAAGGTCTGACACGGGAGCAGATCCGCCGGCTGACTTCGATCCTCTCCTCATATTTTGATTATCTTCTGATTGACTGTCCCGCAGGAATCGCGAATGAATTCCGCGTTTCCGTTTACGCCGCGCAGAGCGCGCTTGTGGTAGTCAACCCGGATCCGATCGGTGTTCGCTGCGGCAAAAGTGTCCGCGACCTTCTCCTGCAATCCGGGCTTACCGACATCCGGCTTGTGATAAACCGATTCGATCCTGAACGGTTTATCGAATACGGTTTCTTCCCGGATCTCGACGCTGTAATCGACGCCGCGGGAATCCGCCTGATTGCCGTCATCCCGGAAGACCCGAACCTGATGCGCGCGGCGGCAAAAGGTCAGACCTGCCCGCCCGGCCTGCCCGGATCTATGGCATTCGACCGTCTTGCCGCACGGGTGGACGGCGAGCAAATCCCCGTTATTATCGGCTGATCGTTCTGATCGGCAAAATTCGAAGGAGGAATTCTATGAATATCGCATTGATCGCCCATGACGCAAAAAAAGAGCTGATGATTCAATTCTGCATCGCGTACTCCGGAATTCTCTCAAATCATTCCCTTTGCGCAACCGGAACGACCGGAAAAATCGTTTCGGAGGCAACCGGGCTGAAAATACAGCGGTTTTTGGGCGGCGCCCAGGGCGGCGACCAGCAGATCGCATCCAGAATCTCCTGCAACGAAGTGGACCTGCTCCTCTTCTTCCGCGATCCGCTTAATCCGAAACCTCAGGAGCCGAACGACATGAACCTGCTGCGGCTCTGCGATATGTACAATATCCCTGTCGCCACCAATATCGCGACTGCCGAGGTCCTGATCCACGGTCTGGAGCGCGGCGACCTCGACTGGCGCAATATCGTCAATCCGAAATACTGATTTCGGCTTGCTGTCGTTTATATTTCATTTTAAAATAATAGCGCGGATATCCCGCGCCTGTCTCAAATGACGTCTGAACGCGAACGGCTGTTTCGCTTTCAATAGAAAACAGATACACAACGACAAAGTCCTGTGCGGAAAAAAGGCAGAGGGCTTTGTTTTCTTGCGGTAAAAAGAAACGCAGAAAACTGACATTCCAAGAAAAAAGGAGAAAAATTCCATGAGTCTGCTGACCCAGGCACCCAAGGGCACCCAGGATATTCTGCCCGGCCAGAGTGAAAAATGGCAATGCATCGAAAACGTATTGCGTGATGAAGCCGCGCTGCGTGGTTTTTCGGAAATCCGCACCCCGGTTTTCGAACATACGGAACTCTTCCAGCGCAGCGTCGGAGAAACAACTGACGTTGTCCAGAAAGAGATGTACACGTTTCTTGATAAAGGAGGCCGTTCCGTCACACTGCGGCCTGAGGGAACCGCAGGAGCGATCCGTGCCGTTCTCGAACACGCGCTCTATAACAGCGCCCTGCCCGTAAAAATCTCATATATCACTTCCTGCTACCGTTATGAAAAACCGCAGGCAGGCAGATACCGCGAATTTCACCAGTTCGGTGTCGAGATGATCGGGTCGAATGAACCCGCGGCGGACGCTGAGGTGATATGCCTTGCGGATTCCATCTTCCGCCGGCTCGGGATCAGAAACCTTTCGCTTGAAATCAATTCTGTCGGCTGTCCGAGCTGCAGAAAAGAATACTCGAACGCTCTGAAGGAATACTTCCGCGGTCATTACGACGAACTCTGCGACACCTGCCGCGGGCGTCTCGATAAGAACCCGATGCGGATTCTCGACTGCAAAAGTCCGATATGCTCCGCGATTGCGGCATCCGCGCCGAAGATTCTCGACTATCTCTGCACAGACTGCAGCACGCATTTTGAGGGCGTAAAAAAGTATCTCGATGCTCAGGGTATCGCCTACAAAGTGAATCCTTCCATCGTACGCGGTCTTGACTATTATACGAACACCGTTTTCGAG